>JANWJK010000342.1 GCA_025452005.1 Acetobacteraceae bacterium
CAGTTTCGGCGTGGTCGAGCGGGGGGCAAGCGAGCCTGCCCCTGCACTGCTGCGTCGTGCCGACGCCGCGCTCTACGAGGCAAAGCGGCTGGGACGCAACCGCGTCGTCGCGGCCCAGTTCGGTCGCATCGCTCAATGAAACCGCGGCATCACCTCCTGGCACAACAGCCGCAGCGCAGTCATCACGTTCTCATGCGGAATCCTGCCACCGCAGTTCAGCTCCATCAGCACGCCATCCAGTCCCAGCTCCTGCCGCAACTCCTCCAGGCGCTGGGCAACGGAGCCTGGCGAGCCGATCAGCACCGTGCCCTTCAACGCCTCCTCATAGGTGATCGTCTCCAGCCGCCGCGCGGTCGCGGCACGGCGATCGGCGCCATCGACGCCGGTGCGCTTCGCCGAATCCGCCAGCAGCGCCGCCTGCTGGCGATAGAAGTGGATCAGGCTGGGCTCGGCTTCTGTGCGCGCCTGTGCGTCGGTCGCGGCGATATAGGCAGGAACACGCAGGAACACGCCGCCGCGCTGCGGCTCGGCAGAGGTCGCTACAGCCTCGCGATAGGCGGCGACATGCGGCGCGATCTCCGGCGCGGTCTCGTAGCGCACAGCGACGAAGATCGGCAGGCCCTGCCGGCCGATTGATACAAACGTATCCGCGCTCGTGGCCGCAACGCGGATCGGCGGCGTGGGCTGCTGGTACGGCTTCGGCACCACCGCGACGTTCTCGAATCGATGATACCTGCCCTGATACGACACTTTGTCCTGCGTCCACGCCTTCTGCACGATGTCGAGGATTTCAGTGAAGCGTTCGCGGCTTTCGGCATAGGGCACGCCATACGCTTCATAGGTGCGCGCAACGCCGCTGCGGCCGACGCCGAAGATCAGCCGCCCCTTGCTGATCTGGTCGACCGTCGCCGCCTCCTCGGCCAGGCGCAGCGGGTGGCACAGCGGCAGCACCTGCACGGCGAGGCCGATCTTCATTCGCTGCGTCCGCGCCGCGATCGCGCTGGCAACGCACAGCGGCGAGGAGAGCACCGAGCGCGCAGGATCGAAATGCAGCTCGCCCAGCCACATCGCATCCAGTCCCCAGCGCTCCGCCCCATCCACCAGTTCGAATGATTGCGCGAACGCCTCGGCGTGCGATCGTCCCGGTAGGGACGGAAATTCATGGAAGATGCCGAACTCCATTACTGTCGCCTTCCGGACTGCCGATATGCTTCCGAGCCTATATGCCGGAGGCCGCATTGTCACCCGCAGAGGCGGCATGCGGGCGCCAACCCGGCATGGACGTTTCCCCTGGTCGGCGCGGCTGTTAGCGTAGCGCGCCATCACTGCGAGGAGGATCGGGCATGACCTACCCAACGCATCTGCTGCCGACTACCGTCGTCGGCAGCTATCCGCAGCCCGATTGGCTGGTGAACCGTGCGGCGCTGGAGAAGCATGGCGTGCCGCGCACCCACGCGCAGGACATCTGGCGAATTCCGGTGGAACTGCTCGAACTGGCGCAGGACGACGGCACCATCCTGGCGATACGCGACATGGAACGCGCGGGCATCGACATCATCACCGACGGTGAAATCCGTCGCGAGAGTTACTCCAACCGGTTCGCGCTGGCCCTGGAGGGGATCGATGCGGAACATCCCGGTGAGGTCCGCTCGCAGGCGGGCCGCGCGACGCCGGTGCCGCGCGTGGTCGGCAAGATCCGTCGTCGCGCGCCGGTAGAGCTGCGCGATGTCGAGTTCCTGCTGCGCCAGACCGAACGAGCAACCAAGATCACGCTGCCCGGTCCGTTCACGCTGTCGCGGCAGGCGAAGAATGAATTCTACGCGGACGAGGAAGAGATGGCGATGGACTATGCCGCCGCCGTCAACGCAGAGCTGCGCGATCTGAAGGCGAGTGGCGTCGACGTGGTGCAGCTCGACGAACCCTGGGTCCGTACCGCGCCTGACAAGGCAGAGCGCTACGGCGTACGCGCGATCAACCGTGCGCTGGAAGGGATCGAGGGGCCAACCGTGGTGCATCTCTGCTTCGGCTATGCCCACGTGGTGCAGGACAAGCCGAGTGGCTACGCCTTTCTGCCGCAGCTCGCCGACACGGTGGCACAGCAGATTTCCATCGAGGCGGCGCAGCCGAAGCTGGATCTCGGCGTGCTGGCCGACCTGTCGGGCAAGCAGATCATGCTGGGTGTGCTCGATCTCGGCAGCGCCGCGGTGGAGACCGCAGAACAGGTCGCCGATCGCATTCGCGCGGGCCTGCGGCACGTGGCGGCCGAGCGGCTGATCCCGGCACCCGACTGCGGCATGAAGTACATGTCGCGCGAACGTGCCTTCGGTAAGTTGCGCGCATTAGTGGACGGCGCGGCGATCGTGCGACGCGAACTGGCGGGGTGAATTCCTGACGCGGGCGCGACCTCCGTTGACGTCTCCTCGCTTCCCGTCCAGCCTTTGCCCGAGCACAAGCGACGAATGCTGAAAGAGAGGAAACCTACATGCCGCTACCAGCAGACACCGATGCCACCACGCCGAAATACCTGCGCGACAAATATGCGATCGTCGGCGTGGGCGAGACCACCTACACACGGGGCTCCGGCAAGACGACGCGGGCAATGGGCACCTTTGCGGTACGCGCAGCGATGCAGGATGCCGGTCTGAAGCCTGGCGACATCGACGGCATGTTGTCCTACTCGGGCAACGATTCTACGCCCTCGCCGTTCCTGGCCGGCGATCTCGGCATCCGATTGAACTTCTTCATGGACGTGAACGGCGGGGGCTCGTCCACCGAGGCGCTGATAGGCATCGCCATCGGCATCATGGAAGCCGGCATGTGCAAATGCGTGGCGATCTTCCGTTCGATGAACGGTTACTCGCAGGTGCGCATCGGCGGCACCGGCGCGCGATCCGCCGCGCCCGTCAACGGCGATGCGCTGCACAGCCGCGCCTATGGCTGGCAGAGCGCGGGACAAATGTTCGCGCCCACCTTCATGCGCCACATGTACGAGTACGGCACCAAGCCCGAGCAGGTGGCGATGGTGAAGGTGGTACATTCCGAGCACGCCTCTAACAACCCCAAGGCATTCTACAAGAAGCGCTATACGGTTGATGACGTCATCAACAGCCGGATGATCTGCAAGCCGCTGCACCTGCTCGACTGCTGCGTCGAGACCGACAACGCCACCTGCATTATCGTCACGCGTACGGAACGTGCGCGCGATCTGCGCCACACGCCGGCGCTGATCCGCGGCGTGGTCGGCCGCTGCTCCAAGCCACGTACCGACATGCACTACCAGCACGGGCCAATCTCGCGCGTCGCCGGCTACTACGCCAAGGACATCCTGTGGCCGAACTCTGGCGTCGGCCCCGAGGATATCGACGCGGTCGGGGCGTATGACGCGTTCACCTTCACCTCGATGCTGCAGCTCGAGGATTACGGCTTCTGCAAGAAGGGCGAGGGCGGCGAATACGTCTCGTCCGGCATCACCAGGCTGGGCGGGAAGCGGCCGCAGAACACCTCGGGCGGCCATCTGTGCGAAGGCTACACGCATGGCATGAACATGGTGATCGAGAACGTGCGCCAGTTGCGCCACGACGCCGACGATTACTGTCCGATCGGTCCGGACGGCAAACGGCAGCACACGTTCGACTATCGCGAAGGCGGCTGCCGCCAGGTGCGCAACATCGAAGTGACCGCCAATCTCGGCTGGGCCAATCCGATGACGGGATCGGCCATGGTCATGCGGCGCGGCTGAGGGAGGAACCGATCATGTCAATTCGCGCCAACTATCTCGACATGCCGCTGACGATCGACGATCTCGACGGCGAGAACCTGGAATACTTCCGTCACTGCGCCGAGCACGACTTCCACTTGCAGCAATGCGATGAGTGCAAACTGCTGCGCTATCCGCCGACCACCGCCTGCCCGTGGTGCACCTGTCTCACATCGACCTGGACCAAGGTCGAAGGCAAGGGCGCGGTATATTCCTACGAGGAGGTGCGTCACGGCATCCAGCCGGCATTCCAGGCGCGGGTGCCGTACATGGTGCTATTGGTGGAGCTTGACACCCAGAAGGGCAAGCCGACCGAGCACGAGTCATTGCGCGTCGTCGCCAATCTGACGACGCCTGACGGCGTACTGGCACCGCCCGATACGGTAAGGCAGGTCGGTATCGGCTCGCGCATGCGGATGGTGTTCAGCGATGTGGGGCCGGGGATTTCGTTGCCGCAATGGACTCTCGACGAGGCCGCGCCGCAGCCGGCAAAGCCGTGGCGCTATCCGCAGGAGTGACGCCGCACCCAGCCTGACCGGCGACCTCGCGGGAGCGACTTCGCGGGCGATTTCACTCGTCGTCTGCCGCTGCGCTCCTTGTCTGCTTGATGCGTGCGCGATGCGCCTTGGACTGTAGGCGACGGCGTTTCGCGGCAGCCGTCGGGCGTGTGGCGACGCGCGGCACGGGCGGTTCGGCTGCGCGTTGGATCAATAAGGTCAGCGAATCGAGCGCGGCCTGCCGATTGCGCTCCTGCGTACGAAAGCGCTGCGCGGTGATAAGAACGTCGCCCTGCTGGGTGAGGCGCCTGCCGGCCAGCGCACGCAGTCGGGTCTGCACATCGTTGGGCAGACCCGATATTGCAGGATCGAACCGCAACTGCACCGCGGTCGCGACCTTGTTGACGTTCTGCCCGCCGGGCCCCGACGCACGCACGAAGTTCTCGACGATCGCCTTCTCGTCGATCGCGATGGCCGGCGTGATCCGGATCATCCCATCGTTGTGCGACCGGTGCCGATATCAGGCGCGCTTGCGGCGACCGGCCGCGCGCTTCGCTGGCCTTCCGGCCTTTCGGCCCAGTCCGATCTTCTTGGCCAGCGCCGACCGCGTCTTCGCGTAATCCGGAGCCACCATCGGATAATCGCGCGGCAGGTCCCACTTCTCGCGATACTGCGAAGGTGTCAGCTCGTGGTCAGTCATCAGGTGCCGCTTCAGCATGGAAAAACTCTTGCCATCTTCCAGGCAGATGATGCGGTCATCGCGGATGGACTGTTTCACCGGGACGGCCGGGGGCGGCCTTTCCGCCTGCACCGGCTGCTGACCGATGCTCAGCAACGCCCGGTAGACCTCCTGGATCAAACCAGGCAGTGCTTCCGGCGCAACGGTATTATGCCGCACGTGCGCCGACACGATCTGGGCGGTCAGCCCGAGGACCTGCTCAGACGATTCGTTCATTGTTCGCCCCTACAACCCGCCGGGACACTAACGTTTTTCAAGCGAATTACGCCAGTACCTTGTCAGGTCAGAGAATTTTCGTGCAGCGCCACCTGGGATTGCAGCGCGCTTGCGTGGAGACAACCCGGTAAGCAATGATTCAGTCTCGCGCCCGCACAGGGATGGCCGCAATGACCGTTCGGTGGCAGGCTGGCCGCCGGCACAGTGCCGCAGGAGAAGAGGATGCCGGACGCCATCACAGGATTATGGGCGGCTGCCACGACGCCGACCGACACGGCCGGCGCGATCGATTACCCCGCGTTGGCGCGTCACGCGCACAGGCTGCTGCAAGCGGGATGCGACGGTCTGGTCCTGTTCGGCAGTTGCGGCGAGGGTCCGTCGTTCTCGATGGCAGAGCGCCTCGCCGCTGCCGAGGCCGTGCTGCGTGCCGGAATTGCGCCGGCGAACCTGGCGCTGGGCACCGGCTGCCCCGCGATCGCCGACACGGTGGCGCTGACCAAGGCCATGCTCGGTCTCGGCATTGCGCGGACGCTTCTGCTGCCGCCGTATTACTTCGCCGGCGTATCGGCCGAGGGCATCGAGGACGCGTTCGCAGCCGTGTTCGACCGCGTCGCCGATTCCCGACTCAGCGTCTGCCTATATCACATCCCACAGGTCTGCGGCGTGCCGGTGCCCGCTGCGGTGCTCGGGCGGTTGCGGGCGCGATATGGCGAGACGGTGTCGGGAGTGAAGGACAGCAGCGGCGACTTCGCGTCGTTCCTGGCGTTCCGTGCCGCGGCGCCCGATGTGGCATCGCTGGTGGGCGCCGAAGTACTGATCACGCGTGCGCTCGCCGCCGGCGGCCAGGGGACGATCTGCGGCATGGCCAATCTGGTTCCCGCGCTGCTGCGCCGGCTGTTCCGCGACGCCGCTGTCCAGGGTGCGATCGAGCAGGCATGCGAACCGATCGACGGCATTCCGCTGCTCAAGGCGGCATTGGCGGCGATGACCGGCGAGCCGATCTGGCGCAACATGCGGCCTCCGCTGCGCGCCGCTGATGCGGCCGCCGGTGCGCGTGTGGCGGCGATGCTGGAAACGCTGGAGCGGGCGGAGAATCGCGCATGAGCGAAGGCACCGACTTCATCCAACGCGCGCGTGATCTGGCGCCGATGCTGGAGGAAGCCGGCGACGAAATTGAGCGCCGCCGGGAACTGCCGGAACATGTGGTGGCGGCTCTGATCGATGGCGGCTTCTTCCGCATGCTGCAGCCGCGCTTCCTCGGCGGCGCCGAGTTGCGGCCTGTGCTGTTCGCCCAGGTGACCGAGGCTCTGGCGCAAACGAACGCCTCGGTCGGCTGGTGCGTCGGGCAGAACAACGGCTGCTCGATGACCGCGGCGTATCTGGATCGCGAGGTGGCGTGCGAGATGTTCGGCCCACCGACCGGCATTCTGGCGTGGGGACCGCCGGGCGCTCCATATGAGGCGCAGCCGGTGGAGGGCGGCTATCGCATCAGCGGCAAGTGGCGTTTCGCCAGCGGCTGCCATCATGCGAAATGGCTGGGCGCGCATATGCCGGTTGCGGGAACGGGCAAGGTGCGCACCATGCTGTTCCCGAAATCCAGCGTGCAGATGAACGATATCTGGCACACGGTCGGCCTGCGTGGCACCGCCAGCAACGAATACGTGGTGAAAGACCTGTTCGTGCCGCAGCGCTTCTCCACCTCGCGCGACTATCCGGCGGACCGCCGGGAAGACGGACTGCTATACCGTTTCACCAGCAACCAGTTGTATTCCTGCGGCTTCGCCGGAGTGGGCCTCGGTATCGCACGCGGCACGATCAACGACTTCCTGAACCTGCCGGCCAACAAGGTGTCGCGCGGCGCAGCGAAGCCGATGCGCGAGAACAATGTGGTGCAGTCGCAGCTCGCCCAGTGCGAGGCGCGCTGGCGGTCGGCGCGCGCCTTTCTGCACACGACGTGGGAGACGGCCTGGGGCCATGTCGAGGCGACCGGCGCGCAGACGCCGGAGGACCGCGCCATGATTCGGCTGGCCTCGACCTGGGCGATCCAGCAGTCGCGCGAGATCGTCAACACGTTGTATCATGCGACCGGGTCGATGGCCGTGTTCGAGGAACAGCCGTTCGAGCAGCGCCTGCGCGACATCCACACGGTGGCGCAGCAGTCGCAGGGGCGGCAGCTTCACTACGAGTCGGTCGGCCAGATCCTGTTCGGCCTGGAGCCAGAAAACCTATTCTGATGGAGGAACAAATATGCCTGCGATGTCGCTCAATCACTACACGATCAACGCTCGCGATCTGGAGGCGACGAAAAAGTTCTACACGGACGTGGTAGGCTTGGCGGTTGGCGATCGGCCGCCGCTCGATTTTCCCGGCTACTGGCTGTACTGCGGCGGTGTGCCGACGGTGCATCTGGTAGGCCCGCGTCCGGAGAACGAGTCGATCAGCGACGCAGCGACCGATCCGGCAAAGACTGGACGTCTCGACCACATCGCCTTCGCCTGCGAAGGGCTGAAGGACATGAAGGCCAACCTGGCGCAGCACCACATCAAGTTCGACGAGCGCGTGCTGCCTCGGCTGAACATGACGCAGTTGTTCTACTACGATCCGGACGGCATCGCGGTGGAGTGCAACTTCGCAGCCCACGAGACGCCGGCCCGCTGATCGCGTCCCCTCCGCGCCTATACCCCCTCTCCCGTGAAGCGGGGGAGGATTGGGGAGGGGGGGTTCGCTAGTCCGCCGCGAGCCTCTCCGCCCGGCGCTCCTTGATCGACACGCGCCAGTGGATGCGATCCTCTTGCGGCGGGTAGTCACCAGCCGCGCGGTGATACGAGCAGCGATTGTCCCAGATCACGATGTCGCCGACCCGCCATTTGTGCCGGTACTCGCCGTCAGGCTGGATCATGCGGCTCGCCAGCTCGTCGATCAGTTCATCGCTTTCAGGGGGTGACATGCCCCCGATCGATTCGATTTTCCCGGGATCGAAATACAGCGACTGCCGTCCCGTCTCGGGATGCGTGCGAACGATCGGATGGAACACCGGTGTCCAGTCGCGATCCTCCTCATTCAGCAGTTCGCGCTTCTTCTTGCGCCCACCATAGGTGAACGCACCGACGCGCCCCTCGAGCCGCTGCCTCAGCCGTTCGGGCAGCGCGTCATACGCGGCATAACCGTTGGCAAACAGGGTGTCGCCGCCGGTGCTGGGGATCGCCAGCGCATAGAGTTGGGTGGCCTTGAACGGGTCGGCGTCGTACGCACCGTCGGTGTGCCAGCCTTCCGCGCCGCGGCGATAGATCGCCTGGTTCAGCCTGCCGTCGGCGTCGAACTTGTTCACGCCCAGCAGCGTGATCTCCGGCACCTCGGGGTGCCGCGTGCTCTTCGAAGGATGCGGCACTACCAGCCCGAAGCGGCGGCTGTATTCAAGGAACTCCACCATGGTCAGGTCCTGGTCGCGCACTACCATCACGTTGTGGTCGAGCCACGCCTGGTAGATCGGCGCAAACGCCGCATCGTCCTGTGTCCTGACATCGATCCCGGTGACCTCGACGCCGATCTGCGGCCCCATGCGACGAATCTGCACCACGGTCCGTCCCTCCTGCTCCTCCCCGACGGTAGTGACGCACCTTGCGAGGGTCAAATTGGCAGTGCGGCTCCGTCGGTCCTATACTTGTCATGCAAGCCCACGCCCGGAGCGACACATGCATCTGTTTCAGCAGCACGCGGTCAGGGACCTCTCCGCCACGAAGATTCCGGTGATCGACTATGGGCCGTATTTCGCGGGTGAGCCTGGTGCACTGGAACGGCTGGCCGAGGAGGTGCGTTATGCGTGCGAGAAGATCGGCTTCCTGTATGTGCTGAACCATGGCGTGCCGCGGGGAATCATCGACCGCGGCTTCGCGGCGTCACGCCGGTTCCACGCCCTGCCGCTCGAGCAGAAGCTGAAGCTCCGGCTCAATCAGAACAACGTCGGATACATGCCGATGAACGCCTCTGTGCAGGCGGCTTCGCAGGTGCACAAGGCTACCAAGCCGAACCAGAACGAGAGTTTCTTCATCAGCCACGACCGCGGCCCCGATCATCCGGACGTTGTGTCAGGCATTCCGCTGCGCGGCCGCAACCAATGGCCGGAGGGCTTGCCCGATCTGCGCGCCGACATGACGGCATATTTCCGTGCGCTGGGGGCGATGTGCGACCGCATGTTGCCGGCCTTCGCCGTTGCACTCGACATGCCGGCGGATTTCTTCGCGCCGTATTTTGCCAACGAGGGGCACGCCAACTTACGCTTCCTGCACTACCCGCCGCAGGAGGACACCAGCGAGAACGCGTTCGGCACCGCGCCGCACACCGACAACAGCTTCATGACCGCACTCGCGCGCACCGACGTACCGGGCTTGGCAATCCGGCTGCCGAGTGGCGAGTGGTTTCCGCCGCCGGTTATCCCCGGCACGTTCCTGGTCAATCTCGGCAACATCATGCGACGCTGGTCGAATGACCGGTTCCTGTCCACACCGCATGGCGTGATCAACGAATCCGGCACCGACCGCTATTCGATTGCGTACTTCCATAGCCCGAACGTCGATGCGGTGATCGAATGTCTGCCGAGTTGCGTCTCCGCCGACAACCCGGCGCGCTATCCGAAGGCGGTGTATCGCGACCTGGTGCTGGAGTTCTACCGGGCGAATTACTTCCACCAGCAGGGCCACAAATCCGCGGCTGCCGATGTGGCAGCGGCTGACTGACGCTCGAAGGAACTACGTACGATGAAAGTCTACGAAGCGATCGCACAGTCCCTCATCGCCGAGGGTGTTACGGACTTCTTCGGCCTGATGGGCGACGGCAATATGTGGCTGTGGGGCGCGCTGTGCCGCAATCCTTCCGTCAAGCCGTACAATGCACGCCACGAGTCCATGGCGGTATCGATGGCGGATGGCTATACCCGCGCCACCGGCAAGATCGGCGTCGCGATGGTTACCTGCGGACCGGGACTGACGCAATGCGGCACCTCGCTCATCGCGGCCTATCGCGGCAAGACACCGCTTGTGCTGATCGCCGGCGAGATCGAGGCGGGTGCCAAGAATAGCACGCAGACGATGGACCAGCGCCGCTTCGTCGAGGCGAGCAGCGCGCGGTTTTTCACGATAACCAGCATAGACAACATGGCCGAGGAGATCGCCGAGGCATTCTATGCAGCGCGTACTGGCCGCGGACCGGTCGTGCTGAACCTGCCGATGGACCTGCAGGAGGAAGACTTTGACTGGGACTACGAATATCGCCCCTCCACCGACTTCCTGCCGCCGCGCATGGAAACGCCTAGCCCTGACCTCCTGGCGCCGGTGATCGAAAAGCTGATCGCCGCGGAGCGGCCGGTCATCATCGCCGGTCGCGGCGCAAGAGCCGCGAACGCGAAGGAAGAAATCGTCAAGCTGGCGGATCGTGTCGGCGCCCTGCTCGCCACCTCGCTGCAAGGCAAAGGCTACTTCGCGGGCCATCCGTGGGACATCGGCATCGCCGGCGCCTTCGCCTCGGCGCCGTCCGAACAATTGCTGGCTGACGCCGACTTCGTCCTGGGTGTGGGGGCAGAGCTTGGCTACTACACCACGGAAGGCGGATTGCTGTTCCCGCAGGCGGAGGTCGCGCGCATCGACATCAAGCCGATGCCCGAGGCGATCGGTGTCATCCCTGGCCTCTATGTGCAGGGCGATGGGCGCAAGGCCGTGGCCGCAATCAATGAGGCGTTGGAAGCGCGCCAGGTGCGCAAGGATGGCCTGCGCACCGCAGCAACCCGTGCGGTGCTCGACGCGCCGCCGCATCGGTTCGAAGCGCCAAAGGACGGCCTCGATCCCCGCGCGCTTGCCTGGAACCTGGGCGCCGGTTTGCCAACGGGTTCGCTGTTCACCTGCGGCGCCGGGCATTTCTTCTCATGGGTTGCAATGTATTCGCCGCTGCCGGAAGGCGTGGAGATCCAGTACTCGTACGGCTTCGGCGCGGTGGGTCAGGGGATCGGCGTCGCGATCGGTACCGGCGCCGGCAATCCCGGCCGACAGCACATTGCCGTCGAGGGCGACGGCAGCCTGATGTTCAACCTACAGGAGCTCGAGACGATCGTTCGCCACAAGATGCAGATGGTGCTGGTGGTGTGGAACGACGCCGGCTACGGCGCGGAGGTACACAAGCTGGTGGCGAAGGGCTTCGACGAGAAGCTGGCACAGTGGGAGTCGCCGAACTTTGTCGCTCTCGCCAAGGCGTTCGGTGGCGACGGCGTGTTGCTGAAGGATCCGTCGGAGTTGGGCGGCGCGATCGCCGACGGTCTCCGCAAGGGTGGTCTGTACCTGATCGATGCGCGTGTCTCGCCGACCACGCCGACGGAACCTTACGCGAAGGTTCATTTCGGCCGCGAGAGCCACGCTCCATTGCTGCGGCCTGTGCACTGAACGATGCACTTCGAGGGTGAGTTCAGCGTTCCCGGAACGCCGGATGCGGTGATCCGGCGGTTTGCCGATGTGGAGCGCATGGCCCGCTGCATGCCGGGTGCGGCAATCGAAGGCCGCGACGAGGACGGTAACTATCTGGGCGCAATGCTGGTCGCATTTGGCCCGAAGAAGATCAGGTTTCGCGGCCGCGTCGCGGTGGAGACCGACTTCGCCGCCCATACCGGTTCGCTTCGCGGCCGTGGCGCGGCCGACATGCGCGCCGCCCGGATCGAGGTGCGCATCGCCTACGCGTTGCGCGACGATCCGGCGGCATCCGGCGCGACCCTGGTCAAGCTGACGTCCGACGCAGAATTGGGCGGTGTACTGGCGGACTTTGCCCGAACCGGCGGGGTTCCGTTCGCCAATGCGCTGATGCAGGACTTTTCCAAGCGTGTGGCTGAAGAGTTCGCCACCGACGCACCGCCACAAGTCGCACCGGCCCAACCCGTGCCGCTCGCCGCGCATGGCCTGATCTGGCAGGTGATCAAGGCGAAGCTGCTGCACCTGGTTCGCTGGCTCGGCCTCGCGAGGGCTTAACGTGGACGCTGATTATGTCGTCGTCGGTGCCGGCTCGGCCGGCTGCGTCATCGCCGGCCGGTTGAGCGAGACCGGTGCGAGCGTGACACTGCTGGAAGCCGGTCCGCGCGACTGGCATCCGATGATCCACATTCCCGCCGGCGTCCTGCGGTTGCTGCATCATCCTGTGGTGAACTGGAACTACAGCGCCGATCCTGGTCCCGGCTCAGCCGGACGCGCCATCCACTGGCCGCGCGGCAAGGTGCTCGGCGGCTCCAGTTCGATCAACGGCATGCTGTACGTGCGTGGCAATCCAGCCGACTACGATGGCTGGGCGCAGATGGGCTGCCGCGGCTGGAGTTTCGACGATGTTCTGCCCTACTTCCGCAAGTCGGAGCACTACGTGCAGGGCGGCGATGCCGAGTACCGTGGCAAGGGCGGTCCGCTCCGCGTCGAGGACTACCGCACGATCCTGCCGCTGACGCATCGCTTCGTCGAGGCGGCGCAGCAGGCGGGCTTTGCCTTCAGCGCCGATCTGAACGGCAGGACGCAGGAAGGCGTCGGCTATTCGCAGATGACTCGCAAGGGACGCTTCCGCGGTTCGACGGCCCGGACATTCCTGACGGAAGCCAGGAAGCGCGAAAACCTGCGCATCGAAACCAGCGCGATGGCGACGCGCCTGTTGGTGGACGGCAAACGCTGCATCGGGGTCGCTTTCCGCCAGCTCGGTATGGATCGCGAAGCGCGGGCGGCGCGAGAGGTGATCCTGTGCGGCGGTTCGGTCAATTCGCCGCATCTCCTGCAAATTTCCGGCATAGGACCGCCGGAGCATCTGCAATCGATCGGCGTGGCCGTGGTTCACGATCTGCCAGGCGTAGGCGCCAACCTGCAGGACCACTATGTCGCGCGCATCTCGCATCGGGCGAAGAACGCCGTCTCGATCAACCAACTCGCGCACGGCATTCGCCTGGCGGCGGAGGCCGTGCGCTTCGTGGCGACCGGCCGTGGTGCACTCACCTTCGGCGTCACCAGCGCGCAGGTGTTCTGCCGCTCGCGTCCGGAACTTGCCAGCCCCGACCTGCAACTCCTGTTCACGCCGGCGAGCTACGATGCGGCGCGTTTCGGTCAACTGGAGCGCGTGCCTGGCATGACGGTGGCGGTGTGCCCGGTACGTCCCGACAGCCGCGGCACGATCATGGCGCGGTCTGCCGATCCGTTTGCGGCACCGGTCATCACGCCAAACTACCTGTCGGATCCGAACGACCAGCGCGTGCTGAATGCCGGCATGCGCATCACGCGCAACATCTTCGCCACTCCGGCCATCGCGCAGCACAGCGTAGAGGAGATCCTGCCGGGGCCGTCGGTTGTTTCGGATACGGACCTGACCGAATATTCACGCCGCTTCGGCACGACGATCTACCATCCTGTCGGCACCTGCCGGATGGGTGAAGGCCCGGGCGCTGTCGTCGACGCGCGTCTGCGCGTGCACGGTATCGGCGGGCTACGGGTGATCGACGCATCGGTGATGCCGACGCTGACCACCGGCAACACCAACGCGCCCACGATCATGATTGCCGAGAAGGGCGCCGCGATGATCCGCGAGGATGCCGCCTAGACCGCCGGCCAGCCACGCCGCTGATAGGCACCGTCCCAGAACAGGAACTCGTACTGCGTCGAGCGGACAAATGCCGTCATCATGCGCGCCTCGATCGCCGGTGTTGTCGCTTCCGCCGCGCGATCGGTGATGCCGATCACGTTGCGCACCGCCTCACCGAATCCCTCATCGGCATAGGTATCGATCCACGCACGATACGGATTGTCCGCCGCGGCATGCCGTGCGATCCGGGTGCCCACGTCCCAGTAGATCCAGAAGCACGGCAGCAGCGCCGCGACCAGCACCTCCCATGGTTCGTGGTACGCCGTTGCCAGCAGGAAACTGGTATAGCCTAGGCAGTCCGGCGACGGTTCCGCATCGGCAAGCCGCTCCGGATCGATGCCGAACTCGGTCAGATAGCGCTCATGCAGCGCCTGCTCGACGGCCACAGCCTCCAGCGCGCATGCGCCGAACGTACGCAGCGTTTCCCCATCAGGCCCTTTCACGCCGGCGATCGCCAGGACGCGCGAATATTGCGCCAGATATAGCGCGTCCTGCACGATATAGCCCTGAAACCGCTCGCGGCTGAGACGTCCAGCGGCCAGTTCTGTATTGAACGGCAGCTCGTCGATCGCTGTGCGCAGGCGCGCTGTGCGCTGCCAGGCGGCCTCGGAGAAGTGCGTCATGGCGCGGTGTCCTCCGTCCAGAGAGCATGGAAATGATGCACCGGCCCGTGGCCGCTGCCGACCGTCAAGCGATCGCTGGCGGCAATCGCCTCGGTAAGGTACGCCTTGGCGCGGTGGACCGCCTCGGCCATGGCGAACCGCGGCAACAACGCAGCGATCGCAGCCGACAGCGTGCAACCGGTGCCATGCGTATTGCGCGTTTCGATGCGGCGGCCGGGCAGTTCGGTGATCGTCTCGCCATCGAACAGCAGATCGGTGCTGCTCGTTCCTGCCAGATGCCCGCCCTTGAGCAGCACCCACTCCGGGCCGAGCCGGTGCAATTCATGGACCGCCCGCCGCATGTCGGCGAGCGTCGCCGGCGCGGATACACCGAGCAATACACCGGCCTCGGGAAGATTCGGTGTGATCACACGTGCCATCGGGACGAGCACCTCGCGCAGTGCCGCAACCGCATCTTCCCGCAGCAGATGATGGCCGCTCTTCGCCACCATCACCGGATCCAGCACGACGTTGCGCATCCCATGATGCCGCAGACGCTGTGCGATCGCCGCGGCAATCTCCGCTGTCGCCACCATGCCGATCTTAACCGCATCGACCCGCACGTCGGCGAATATCGCGTCGATCTGTTCAGCGACGAATCCCGGGTCGACGGTCTGAAAGGATCGCACACCTTGCGTGTTCTGCGCCGTCAGCGCGGTGATAACCGCCATGCCATAGGCACCGAGCGCGGAGAATGCCTTCAGGTCTGCCTGGATGCCGGCGCCGCCGCTTGGATCAGAGCCGGCGATGGAAAGGACATTGGCAATCATGCGGCCACCGCGGGCACGGCCTCGTTCAAGCGCGGCAATACCTCGGTGGCAAACAGCCGAATGCTCTTCTCGGCCTCCTGGTGCGTCAGAAATCCGGACCGTCCGATGAAGATCAGATGGCCGAAGCCGCCAAGTTCGCCGTAGCAGTCGATGATCTGCCGGTACACTGTCTCCGGCCTGCCGGCGAACATAAGCCTGCTGGCGATCGCCTGTTCGGCGGTCATCCCGATCAGCGCATCGGCAGGACGTGCGCCAGCCTGCGGACCGGTGCGCCACATGCGTGGCGCCGTCTCCGGTGGCATACGCCCAGGCAGGAACCTCGACATTTGCGGCGACTGCTTCAGCGACGTGTTGAGGAACCACAGCAGCTTGCTGCCGATGCGCACGGCTTCCTCGTCCGTGTCGCCGACGTAGACGAACGCCGTATAGGCGAAGCGATCCAGCGCCGGCTGCGGCAGGCCCGCCTCCTCGCGCGCGCGACGATAAGCGGCCCAGGCACGCTTGGTGCCCTCCATGCCGCGCAGCACGAGTGCATTGACCATGCCACGCCGGCCCAGTTCGGCCGACGTTTCCGGATCGCCGGTCGCTGCCCACAGCGGCGGATGCGGGCGCTGCCAGCAAGGCGGCCAGATATTCACGTGGCGATGCGTGAAGTGCTTGCCCTCCCAACTGAACGGGCCGTCATGGCTGGTCAGCGTCTTCACGATCAGATCGATCGCCTCCCAGAAGCGCTCGACGATACCAATAGGATTGGCATTGCCCGACATCATCTCGCTGTCGCCGGACTTAACGAAACCGATCTCCAGCCGGCCGCGCGAAATCACATCGGCGGTGGCGTATTCCTCGGCTATTCGCACCGGATCGCGCCGCACCGTGATCAGCGTGCCCTGGCTCAGGATGCGAACCTTGCTGGTCTGGCGCGCGATGGTGCCGAGGATCATCGGGCTCGCGCCATATAGACTGTTGATGCCGGAGTGGTGCTCGATCGATACGATATTTATGCCGAGGTCGTCGCACAGCAGGTGCTCGTCCAGGCATTCGTGGAACAGGTCGGCGGCGATCTTCGGATCGCAGTAGCGGTTGGGCAGGCTGCCGCGTACCGATGCGGCGGCGTCCAGCACCTCCTGCGGCACAAACGGATAGGTGTTCTCGCAATGATACCAGGTCTGCATTGCATCCTTCCTGTCTATCGCGCGTGGATGGCGCGCCATACCCGTTCCGGCGTCGCAGGCATTTCGATGTGGGTCACGCCGAAATCCGACAGTGCATCAACGATGGCATTGACCACCGCGCCGAGCGCCGGCGTGGTGCCGCCTTCACCTGCCGGGCGGATGCCGAGAGGGTGCGTCGGCGACGGCACCTCGCTGAGTTCGGTGACAAATGTCGGCACCTCGTCTGCGTGCGCGATCGCATAGTCCATCAGCGAACCCGACAGCAACTGGCCGGACTGCGGATCATAGCAGACCTGCTCCAATAGCGCCTGGCTTATGCCATGGGTGATGCCGCCGTGCACCTGACCGTGCACGATCATCGGATTCACCGCGCGCCCGACATCATCGACCGCTGAATACCGTGCAATTGCCACCACGCCTGTCTCAGGATCGACCTCCACCTCACAGACGTGACAGCCATAAGGGAACGCAGCAAGGTTCACCGTCTCGTCGCCGACGCCGCCCAGCCTTCGCAGATCGTCCGGCAGGTCGTCGCGCTGCACGGCCGCGGCGGCAACATCGAAGATGCCGATCGATCTGTCGGTGCCCTTTACGGCGAATCGGCCGGCGGCGAATTCCAGATCGGCCATCGCCGCTTCCAGCACATGGCCGGCGATGCGCATGCCCTTCGCGATGATCTCGTTCGATGCGCCCAGCATCACGATGCTGCCAATCCGCAGCGCGCGTCCCGAATGCGAGCCGCCGCCGACCGAAACGCGCGCGGTGTCGCCCTGCACCAGCGAAATGCTGTCCAGAGGCACGCCGAGCCACCCGCTGACAAGCTGGGCGAAACTGGTTTCGTGTCCCTGACCACTGGACACGGTGCCGATCACGACCTCCACCAGTCCTTCGGGCAGCACGGTGATCTCGGCCCGCTCGCGCGGGACACCGGTCGCGGTGTCCACGTAATTGGCAATGCCGATGCCGCGACATTTGCCGCGCCGCTTGGCGTCCTCTCGGCGTGCCATGAATCCGGTCCAATCGCCGAGTGCGAGTACGCGCTCCATCACCTGGTGATAGGCGCCGCTGTCATACTCCAGGCCGAATGGATTGCGATATGGCATCGCGGATTCCGGCACCAGGTTGCGCCGCCGCAGCTCGATGCGATCGAAGCCACATTGACGCGCCGCGAGATCGATCAGCCGCTCCACCACGAACATCGCCTCTGGCCGTCCGGAGCTGCGGTACGGCCGAGTCGGTGCGGTGTTGCTCAGCGTCGCGCAAGCACGAAAATGTACGGCCGGCACGTGATAGATGCTGGTCATGATCTCCACGCCTTTGGCCAAAGGGCCGAACGAGACGGGATACGCGCCGCTGTCGACGATGTTGGTGCCGCGCATCGCGAGGAACCTTCCTCCCGCATCGAGCGCGAGTTCGGCAGCGGCCGTCAGGTCGCGTGCCTGATAGTCGCACAGGAATGCCTCGCTGCGTTCGCAGGTCCATTTCACAGCGCGGCCGACGCGCCGTGCCGCCCAGGCGACCAGGGCGAACTCCGGATTGGACGCGCCGCGCGTGCCGAAGTTACCGCCGACATCGTGCATCACCATGCGCACGTCATCGTCCGCCACACCGAGCACCACCGCCATGTCGTGCCGAGGGCGTACCGCGCCGCCGGCACCCGCGTGCAGCGTATAGCGGGCGGTCGCTGCATCGTATTCGCCGATTGCCGCGCGCGGCTCCATTGTCACGCCAGCAATGCGCTGCACCGACGTGGTGAACCTGACCACGTGCCTGGCGCCGGCGAACACGGCGTCGGCCGCCGCGGCGTCACCCACCGTCGCGTCCAGACAGAGGTTGGATGACGCGTCCGACCAGGCGCGCGGTGCACCCTCTGCCATGGCGCGCCGGGAATGCACGACGGACGGCAGCTCCGCATAATCCACAACGACGAGTTCCACTGCATCCTTCGCCGCGCCAAGAGCTACGGCTACCACGATCGCGACGATGTCGCCGACGTGGCGCACCTCATCGGTGGCGAGCGGGAAATGCGGAGGAATGAAAGGCGGCGATCCGTCGGTGTTCTCGAGCTGAATATCCACGGGATTGCCGGTCCGCACCGCGTGTGGGATCGGCCGCAGACCGTCGGCCAGCATGTCCCGGCCGGTCAGCACCGTGAGCACACCCGCAGCAGCCATCGCCGCGGCGACATCGACGGAGCGAATTCGCGCGTGCGCGTGCGTCGAACGAAGCATTACTGCGTAGGCCTGACCGGGCACATTGATGTCGTCGCTGTAGCGCCCGCGTCCGCTCAGCAGGCGCAGGTCTTCCCTGCGCCGAACAGGCTGTCCGATCCCTGTGCTGGCGGGACTCATGGACATCGCATCCTCCCAGGCATCGTGAGACCGTGGCGGATGGCTTCGCGACGATCAAGCCTCACCCCCCGTTGTGGGGATTCAGCCCCCGCAGAGACCCGTCATGATGTCCTCGTGCAGTGCGCCGAGCTCGCGCTGCATCCAGTCGAGGAACGGTGACAGCCCGCGCCCCAAGATGTCGTCCACCGTCTGGCTGGAGAGCATCGACTGAAGGTTGTCCAGCCGGCCCATTGCCGGCGTGCAGCCCCGCAGATTATAGCGGCTTCGCAACGTCGTCAGGTGCCAGTCGAGCTGGGCCAGGCTCAACCCGGCCGATCGCGGGAAGGTGGTATTCAACAACAGGAAACCGGCGACCTCACGCGGCACATAGCCGTGCGGATACTCGCGGCGATAGGCGTGGTAGCCTGCCGCGGCACGCAACAGCGCGTTCCACTCGCCGGCGTCGATCGCGGCATCCGTCGCAGCAGGCGGCAGCAGCGCGTTGAACTTGGTGTCGATCAGCCGCGTGATCTGATCGGCACGTTCAAGGTGCCGGCCCATCATGTAGAAGTGCCAGCATTGGTCGCGATACAGCGTGCCTTCGGTGATCCCGGTGTGCGCCTGCACGCCTTCCTTCAGCACTGCACAGACGCCTGACAGTTCCTCTGGCTCGATGTCGGCCACGCTCAGTCCGCAGATCGCGCCATGAAGTACATTGATCTGCAACCACATCTCGGTGGAGATCAGCGCCCGCAGTGTGCGTGCATTCTCCCGCGCATAGCGGATCGATGTCCGCACCGAGGTCGGGTTCTCCGCATCGAGCAGATAGAACTGTGCAACGCTGGCGGCCTCCGGCGCGGCGTGCTTGGCAAAGAACGCCGCCTGGTCGCCGTTGATGCGCAGCAGCGACAGCCAGTTCCGCCCGCCCTCGGCATCGCCGGCGAAGGTCTTCGTGACATCGAGCAGCCGTGCCAGGTTCTCGATGCGCTCCATGTAGCGTGCGAGCCACAGCGCGCTGCCGGCATGGCGTGCGATGAGGTGCTTGCTGGCGGAAACCGTTTCGCTCATGCCAGCACCCACGTGTCCTTCGAGCCGCCGCCTTGCGAGGAGTTCACCACCAGCGAGCCTGGGCGCAGTGCGACACGCGTCAGTCCGCCCGGCAGGACCCAGGTGTCGCGGCCAGTCACGGCGAACGGGCGCAGATCGATGTGCCGTGCCTTCACCCCGGCATCGCACAGCGTCGGGCTGACCGAAAGCTGGATCATCGGCTGGCTGATGTAGTTGGCGGGATCCGCCTTCAACCGGTCGCGGAACTCCGCCAGCTCTGCTTTGCTTGCGTGCGGGCCGATCAGCAGGCCATAGCCGCCGGACTCCGCCACCGGTTTCACCACCAGTTCGTGCAGATGCGCCAGTGTATACGCCAGGCCCTCGGCTTCGGCGCAGATCCGCGTGTCGACATTCGGCAGGATCGCGTCCTCGCCCAGGTAATAGCGGATGATACGCGGCATGTAGGCATATACCGCCTTGTCGTCGGCCACGCCGGTGCCGACGGCATTGGCAATCGATACGGCGCCTCGCCGCCACGCCTCCATCAGCCCGCGCACGCCCAGATGACTGTCGGGACGGAACACGTCCGGATCGAGGAAGTCGTCGTTCAGCCGCCGATAGATCGTGTGCACGGGCGCCAGGCCGGCCGTCGTGCGCATCCAGACGCGATCGTTCTCGACCAGCAGGTCCTCTCCCTCGACCAGTGGCACGCCCATCTCGCGCGCCAGGAACACGTGCTCGAAATAGGCCGAGTTGAAGATGCCGGGCGACAGCAGCACCACCTGCGGATCGCTCAGTCCAGCGGGGGCGATCTCCGTCATGGCGCGGTGCAGCCGCAGGCCGTACTCGTCCACGCCGCGCACATGCAGTCCAGCCATCAGGTCGGACAGCACGCGCAACGTCATGTGCCGGTTCTCCACCACGTAGGCGACCCCGGACGGCGTGCGGGCGTTGTCCTCCAGCACCATGAACCGGCCGGCGTCGTCGCGGATGATGTCGGTGCCGCAGACATGCACGTAGGTGCCGCAGGGCGGATCGAATCCGATCATCGCCTGGCAATAGGCTGCATTGCCCAATATCAGTTCGCGCGGCACCACGCCGTCGGCGAGGATCTTCCGCTCGTGATACACGTCGTGCAGGAACAGGTTCAACGCTCGCACGCGCTGGATGACGCCGGCTTCCAGTGTGTGCCATTCCTCCGCGGTAATTACGCGCGGGATCAGGTCGAACGGCAGGATACGGTCGATCGCGGTCGCGTCGGAGTAGACGGTAAAGGTAATGCCGCGCTCCAGCAGGTCGCGTTCGGCGTCGGCGGCGCGACGGCGCAGCGCGTCGATCGGCAGGTGGCGCAGCCGGTCGCACAACTGTGACAGCGCCGGATGCGGCGGCTGGCCCGGCCGCAGCATCTCGCAGAACAGGTCGCCCGGATCGTATTCCGCCAGAACACCGTCCTGCCGCATCCGTCGCTCCAGATCGGATTTCTCGCGGATATACCTTGCACGTTTTGTGCCGCATTGCCACGCCACTGCAACATCGGTCAGGTGGATCGATGCCCAATCCGCGGACGGCAAGTGCCCGTTCGCTGGGCAGCGGGTCAGCGTAGACGGATGAGCGCCAGCGCGCCGCCGATCGCGGCCACAGCGGCGGCGAGCGGCCCGAAGCCGGCAAAGCCGAAGCTGCCGATCATCCAGCCGCCGAGACCCGCGGCGCCGAGCCAACCTATGCTGTTGGACGTCACGTTGAGCCCCATGACCGTGCCGCGGACATGTTCGGGGACGTCGCTGAGCGAGGCCATCAGAGAAGGCCGTGCAATCGCGTTGCAGAACACATAAACGAAGCCAAGAGCCACGGAAGTCTGTACATCCTGCTGCCAGCCGAACAGGGCAAGCGCGGCGACCGCGGACGCCAGCATCGCCGATGCGAAGATCGCCAGGCGGTTGGCCAACCGGTCGGCGAGCTGTCCGCCCAGCAGGGTGCCCAGGATGTTGCCGATGGCAAACACCGCCAGCGGCAGAGCGACCGCCTCGAGAGACAACCCGTAGGTCGATTGCAGGAACGTGGCGTAGTACACAGCGACCAGGCCGTAGCAGATACGTTCGGCGATCCCCATGGCAAGCAGGCGCAACACCGGCCTGGACAATGCCGCACGCACCGACGGCACGCGGCGAGCGGCGACGGGGGCGATGCCCGGCCGTCGCGCAGTGATCGCCAGCAGGCCGGTCGCGGTGATCAGCGCCAGCACGGCAATACAGAGATTGACACCGCGCCAGCCGATCCAGGAACCCACCCAGGCGGCCAGGGGCACGCCGACGAGGAGCGTGAGCGACTGGCCGCTCATCACCCAGCCCAGCGCACGGCCCTGTTGTGTGGGCAGGACGCGCGCCGAGACCTCAGTGAACACCGTACCGCTGAATAGGCCGCAGAACCCGCCGGCGATCGTCCCCCAGGCCGCGACGGCGAGGAAACTACCGCCGTTGGCGACACCGGTCGTGGCCACGGCAAGTCCGAGCGGTCCGCCGACGAGAAATGGGCGCGTGCCCCAGCGGTCGGAGCCGGCACCGGCGATGATCGACGTGATGCCCCAGGAAACCGAGGTGATGGCAACCAGATTGGCGATAAGCGGCACGCTGGTGGACAGATCGCGCGCCATGTCGATCAGGAACGGCGCACGCGTCGTGCCACTCGCCGCCACCGTGAACATCGCGAGCGAGGCGATGGTGAGCAAGGCCCAGGGCATGCGCTCGCGCAGTGCGAAAGGCGCGGCTGCGGCCTTCATCGACATACCATGTTGGAAGTTCCCTCCGGTAGTGGAATGCGGCACTGGTGCCGACCGAGCCTGGACGTGTCCCATTCCCCTATCACAGGCGATCCGCCCTCATCGTCTGGGGGAATGGCCAGATACGCTGCATGATGGCCAGCAGGAA
>JANWJK010000343.1 GCA_025452005.1 Acetobacteraceae bacterium
GGTCGCCCGGCGCGAGGTAGACCAGCGAGAAGCACACCACGCTGACGCCGAACGCGATGGGGATGGCCAGCAGGATGCGGCGGGCGATGTAGCCGAGCATGTCAACGCCGCCCGGCTGTCATGAGGATCATGGCTCCACCGTGATCGGCGTCAGGTCCTGGAACCAGTTCTGCGCCTGCACGAAGCCGTGCAGCTTGGGCGACAGGGCACGTGGGTTCAGATCGTGCACCACCCAGATCATCACCGCACGATCGCTCTCCAGCTCATGCAGCCTGGTCAACATCGTCAGACGCTTGTCGATGTCGAACTCGTTGAAGATCTGGCCGACCAGTTCCTCGATCTCGGGATCGTAGAAGTGCCCCCAGTTCGCCCCCGCGGGCGACCAGTACAGCTTTCCCACCGGCTTGATCAGCGCGCTGACCGGATCGAGCAAGGCACGCGAACCGTTGTAGCCATCGATCTCGGGATATTTGACGACGCCGGAGCGGCCGATCTCGATCAGCGAGTTCCAGTCCATCACCTTGAAGTCGACCTGGAACCCGGCCTCCTCGAGCTGCGACTTCACCAGTTCGTTCATCGGCAGCGGCTGCATCTGGCCGGAACCCGACGTGGAGATCGCCAGCGTGATCTTGCACGGCAGGCAGCCGGCCTCCTTCAGCAGCGCCTTCGCCTTGCTCGGGTTGTGTTCGTACTTGACGGGATTGCCGTAATAGGGCGAGCCGGGCGGCATGGTGGCGTAGTCCTCGATCGCCGTGCCGCCGAGCAGTTCGACGAACTCGCCGCGGTTCAATGCGTGGTTGGCGGCGCGGCGGACGCGGATATCGGCCATCGGCCCGCGTACGAAGTTCAGGATGTACGGCCAGTTGTGCGGATAGACGTTGGTGACGATCTGCATGCCGGCGCTCTTCAGTCGCGGTATGGCATCCGGCGACGGCGCCTCGACGAAATTCACCTGGCCGGTGAGCAGCGCCGCGGTGCGCGTTGCCGCCTCCGGCATCGGCAACAGCACCAGTCGGTCATACTTGGCGACGCGCTTGGGGTCCCAGTACTCCTTGTTCGGCACCAGCTCGAAGCGTTCGTGCGCCACGAGGCGGTCGGCGCGGAACGGCCCGGTGCCCGATGGGTGCTCGGCGTAGGCGTTCCAGTCGTAGTGCAGCGCCTCGGCGCGGCAGCGGCTTACCATCAGCAGGTAGCTCATCTGGTAAGGAAACAGCGATTCCACGACCTTGGTGGTGATCGCCACCGTGTTGTCGTCGATCTTCTCCACCGACGCGAAGTTCGTCGTGTAGGCACGCGTGAACGCCATCTGCTGCGTGTAGTACTGCGGCGCCTTCTCGTCGGTGATGCGGCGGAAGTTCCACAGCACATCGTCCGCCGTGAACGGACAGCCGTCGTGCCACTTCACGCCCTGGCGCAGCTTGTAGATCCAGCGGCGATGGTCGTTGGGATCGACCTGCCACTCGGTGGCGAGGCCCGGCTTGATGTCCGAGGGCTTGTCACCGCGCGAGAGGTCCCACAGCGCCAGCCCGTCGTAGAGGTTGTAGCCGACGAAGCGGAACCCCTCGAACCCCTGATCCGGATTTCCCGTGGTCGCTGGAATGTCGCCGGCCGTCATGGCGACGGTCACCACCGATTCGGCGTCCGCATGGGGCGGTGACCAGCACGCCAGCAAAATCGCCAGCGCGTAGGCGGGTCGGGTCAGCGAGGTCATGCGCTATCTCCTGCAACGGCACCGAAGTGTTCTGTTGCACCGCAGCATGACTTATGATCGCTGTCCAGGCGAAAATTCGACCGTTGAACGATATATGCCTTATATTAGATCAGTTTGCCTATGTTTTCGGCCTAATCTCTCAGCATCTGATTGGCCGCATCGCCGCTGGCGAGGTTGGCCGAACGGATATATGGCATATTGCTCAGCGCCAGGGCCGTCTGGTCAGGCGGCAAGGTGAAGCCCGGGGCTACCAGCGCGTGGAGCGCTCCGCGCCGATCACCGCTCTGCCATGCCGCGGCAAAGTCCAGCAGCGCGTTCACCACCACCTGCGACGGCACTGCTGGCGCTACACCCAGCGCCTCTCGGACATCGAGCCGTGCCTGCAACATTTCCAGCTTGGTCAGCGGGGAGACCATCACCCAGCGCGGATTGCTGGAGAGGGCGCCCGCCAGATACTCGATGGCGGCCGCGGCACGGGCGGCATCGACCGGATTGTTCGCAGTGCGCGTCGGGGCGGCGAATGCCCAGGCAGCCTGGTTCACCGCAGCCACGTCGTTGTCCATCGTGCCGAACGCGGCGAACGGCAGGGCCGCGGTATCCGGCGCCGGCCGCGCAACGCAGGCGGCGATCGCGAGACAAGCCGCGGCAACCGTGCAGCGGACGATCATGCCGCCCGAACCGCTAGGCGATGCCGCGCAGCCCCTTGCGGAAACGCGCCGCCAGTTCGCGATACACCACCGCGTTGCGATCGAATTTCTGGCGCTCTTCATCGCTCATCACACGGATCAGCTTCGCCGGCGCGCCGACCCACAACTCGTTGCGGCCGATCACCTTGCCCGGTGTCAGCAGGCCGCCGGCACCGAGCATGCCGCCCTCCTCGATCACCGCGCCGTCCAGCACGGTGGCCGAGATGCCCACGAACGCGCGGTTCTTCAGGGTGCAGGCGTGGATCACCGCATTGTGGCCGACCGTCACATCGTCGCCGATGACGGCGGCCATGTCGCCCGAGTCCACATGGATGATCGCGCCGTCCTGGATGTTGGTGCGCGCGCCGATGCGGATGTAGTTGAGGTCGCCGCGCACCAGGCAGTGGAACCAGACGCCGGTCTCCGAGCCGATCTCCACATCGCCGATCACCGCGGCGGTCGGGGCGATGAACGCATCCGGCGCCACCTTGGGGGTGACGCCGTCCAGCGTGTAGATCGGACCCGGGCCGGCGAGCGGCTCAGGCATCCACAGTCTCCAGGCGTGCCGCCACGGCGGGCAGGCCGAGCATCAGGCGCAGGTTCTGCACCGCCGCACCCGACGCGCCTTTGCCGAGATTGTCGAGCCGCGCGACCAGCACAGCCTGGCGTTGTGTCTCATTGGTATGGACTGTGAGTTCCAGCAGGTTGGTCTCGTTCAGCGCCTCCGGCTCCAGCTTGCCGTCGACCGACGGGTCGGTGACGCGCACGCATTCGCAGCCACGATAGCGCGCCGCCAGTGCCGCGCGCAGATCGGCACCGGTGGGGCTGCCCTCGAGCGTGTCGAGATGCAGCGGCACAGACACAAGCATTCCCTGCCGGAAATGGCCGACCGACGGCACGAAGATCGGCCGCCGCGCCAGGCCGCAATAAAGCTGCGTCTCCGGCAGATGCTTGTGCTCGAGGCCCAGCGCATAGAGCTCGAAGGCGGGGCCGCCGTTGCGTTCGTGGCCCTCGATCATCGACCTGCCTCCGCCCGAGTAGCCGCTGACCGCATTGATCGCGATCGGATGGTCGGGTGCGATGATACCGGCATCGACCAGCGGGCGGATCAGGCCGATCGCTCCGGTCGGATAGCAGCCAGGATTGGCGACCTTGCGCGAGGTGGCGACGCGCTCGGCCTGGCCCGGCTGCATTTCCGCAAAGCCATAGGCCCAGTCGGGATGCACGCGATGGGCGGTGCTGGCGTCCAGGATTTTCGGCGCCGCGTTGCCCAGCCCGTCGGCGAGGGCCACCGACTCGCGCGCGGCGGCGTCGGGCAGACACAGGATGACGAGATCCACCTGCGCCATCATGTCGCGCCGTGCGGCGGGGTCCCGGCGGCGGTCGGCGTCCAGGCTGCGCAGCGCGACGTCGGGCAGCGCGCGCAGGCGGTCGCGGATCCCTAGGCCCGTGGTTCCGGCTTCACCATCGATGAACACACTCGGCTTCGACGCCATTGCAAATCTCCAGTCATGACTAGGCGGTGGACCCTGCCTAACGCTTGCTGAACTGGAAGCTTCGTCGCGCCTTTGCCTTGCCGTATTTCTTGCGCTCGACCACGCGGGAGTCACGGGTGAGGAAGCCGGCGACCTTCAGGATGCCGCGCAAATCCGGCTCATAGTATGTGAGTGCGCGCGAGATGCCGTGCCGCACGGCGCCCGCCTGGCCGGACAAGCCGCCACCGGTGACGGTGCAGAACACGTCGAACTGATTGTAGCGATCGGCCACCAGGAACGGCTGGGTGAGCAGCATGCGCAGCACGGGCCGGGCGAAATACTGCACGACCTTCTTGTCGTTCACCGTGATGTCGCCCTTGCCGGGTTTGATCCACACCCGCGCCACCGCGTTCTTGCGGCGGCCGGTGGCGTACGAGCGGCCAAGCGCGTCGCGCTTCGGCTCTACCTTCGGCCGGTCCGAGGGGATCGGCGCGATGCCGGCGGGGGTGACGACCTGCTGCGCGGCGAGCGCGTCCTTGAGGTCGGCGAGCGTGCGGGTCTGGTTGCCGGACATGCGGGATCAGTCTCGCTTGTTCTTCGGGTTCATGGCGGCGACATCGAGCGGCACCGGCTGTTGCGCCGCATGCTTATGCTCGGGGCCGGCGTAGACATAGAGATGCTTCATCTGGCGGCGCTGCAGCGGGCCGCGGGTGATCATCCGCTCGACCGCCTTCTCCAGCACAGCCTCGGGGTGCTTCGAGGCGAGCCGCTGGGCGATGCTGCGCCCCTTGATGCCGCCGGGATAGCCGGTGTGGTAGTAAAAGATCGACTGCGCCGGCTTGTTGCCGGTGACCCGCACCTTTGCCGCATTGACCACGACGATGTTGTCGCCGCAATCGACGTGCGGGGTGAACTGCGGCTTGTGCTTGCCGCGCAGCCGGTTGGCGATGATGGACGCAAGGCGGCCGAGCACGACGCCCTCGGCGTCGATCAGCACCCAGTCCTTCTTCACCTCCGCCGGCTTCAGCGAGATCGTGGTCTTCATGGGGGACCCTGCGAATTGGCGGCGGGATATGGGGGAAATGCGCCGTGGGGTCAAGCGGTTAGGGTTGTGGTAATATGATACCACAGACTCATAGCTCCCCTGCCTCCTCCAGCACATGCCGCGCCCGCGCCTCGTCCTTCGCCGCCACCACCAGACGGCGCGGGATGGCGCCGATGCTCCCCTCGACCGCGCTGGTATGCGCATCCAGCACGGTCGCGGCAATTCCGGCGTCCGCCAGCAGCGCCGTCAGGAACGACAGCCGCACCGGATCGTTTGACGTCACCAGCACACGCACTCCGCGCTTCCCTTCCTGCCCGCCTTCCTTGACCCGTTTTCCGGCGCGCCGATATGGTGCCTGCGGCTGCCAGACTTGCAAGCCAGGAGGCCAGCTTGGACGTCGTCGCCAGTCCCTCTCGGGCCAGTCCGGCGCTTCCGCGGCGCCCGGACAGGCATGTCGCGGCCGGTGAGGACGCGCTGACCGCTCTGGTGGCCTTGCTCCCGGACGACCTGGCAGCCTGCAACCGCACCATTGTCGCGCGCATGGCAAGCCCGGTGGAGCTGATCCCGCAGCTTGCCGCGCACATCGTCGCCGCCGGCGGCAAGCGGCTGCGCCCGCTGCTCACGCTCGCGACGGCGAGACTGTGCGGCTACGCCGGCGAACGGCACGTGAAGCTCGCCGCCTGCGTCGAGTTCATCCACACCGCCACACTGCTGCACGACGACGTGGTGGATGCGAGCCTGCTGCGGCGGGGAATGGCGTCGGCCAATGCGGTGTTCGGCAACCAGGCGCCGGTGCTGGTGGGCGACTTCCTGTTCGCCCGCGCCTTCCAGTTGATGGTGGAGGACGGCTCTCTGATCGTACTCGGCATCCTCTCGCAGGCGGCGGCGACGATCGCCGAGGGCGAGGTGTTGCAGCTTGTCACGCAGAACGACCTTTCCACGCCGGAGGCACGCTACCTGGAGGTGATCAAGGGCAAGACTGCAGCCCTGTTCGCCGCCGCCTGCGAGGTGGGCGCCGTGGTGGCCGACCGGCCGCGCGGCGAGACATCGGCGCTGGCCGATTTCGGCATGAACCTCGGCATCGCCTTCCAGCTCGTGGACGACGCGCTGGATTATGCGGCGGATCAATCGGTCCTGGGCAAGACCATCGGCGACGACTTCCGCGAGGGCAAGGTCACGCTGCCGGTCCTGCTGGCATTCCAGGCGGGCGATGCGGCCGACCGCGAGTTCTGGCGCCGCACCATCGAGGCGACCGAGCAGAACGAGGCCGACCTCGATCGCGCGCTGCACCTGATGCAGCATTGCGGGGCCATCCGCGCCACGTTGGACCGCGCTCTCGGCTTCGCCGTCGCGGCGAAGGATTCGCTGGCGCCGTTCCCGGACAGCGCGATGCGGCGCGCACTGGTGGACGTCGCGGATTACACGGTGAGCCGCGCACGGTAGACGGGGGTTTCGCGGGCCGACCTTCATCGCGGATAGATGTGCGACCACTCCTTGGGGAACGGCTGATCGTTCTCCGTCTTCAGATACATGTGGATCAGCCGCCAGGCGCCGTTGTCCACGTGGTACAGATAGCGGACGAACAGGAACGCCTTGTCGAAGTCGATCTTGTAGATCAGGTCCTTCTCGGTCCTGCCGTAGTCGCGCGCGTAGACCAGGTCGCTGTACTGGCTCTGCCCGAGGCTGCGCACGAGCTGGAACACATCCTTCAGGTTCTCGGCCGAACTGCCCTCCATCAGCCGCGCCGCCGCCTCGGCGGCCGCGTCAAGCTCGCGCCGGGCCAGCAGGCCGGTGATCTCGGCACTCGCCTTCTGCGCGTCGAAACTGTCGAGCGCGGGCTGCGCGGCCGCGGGCAGGGCAAGCCACAGCGATAGCGCCGCCGCCGGCAGCAGCCGTCGCCGCATCGTCGCCTAGCGAACGACCGCGATCTGCTCGCGCCGCAACTGCACGGTCAGCTCGTCGAGCGCCCGGCCGACGCGGTCGAGCATCTCGTTCACCTCGGCCTCGCTGATGATCAGCGGCGGGCTGAAGCACAGGATGTCGCCCGGCACGGTGCGGCCGATGACGCCGTTCTCCTCGATCAGCTTCGTGAAGCGCCCGCCGACCCGCGCGGTCGGCTCGAAATTCTGGTGCTTCGCCTTGTCGGCCACCAGCTCGATCGCGCCGATCAGGCCGACGCCGCGCACCTCGCCCACCAGCGGATGCTCGGCAAAGCGGCGGCGCAGCTCCTGCTGCATATGCGCGCCGACGGTGCGGACATGTTCGCCGATGTTCATCTCGTCGTAGATCTTCAGCGTCTCGATGGCGACCGCCGCAGGCACCGGATGGCCGGAGTAGGTGAAGCCGTGGCCGAACGTGCCGATCTCGTGGCTCTGCTTCGCCAGGCCCTGGAACACGCGGTCGTTCACCATCACCGCGCTGATCGGCAGATAAGACGAGGACAGCGCCTTGGCGCAGGTCAGGATGTCGGGCTGCATGTTCAGCGTCTGGCTGCCCCAGTAGTTGCCGGTGCGCCAGAAGCCGCAGATCACCTCGTCCGCCACGAACAGCACGTCGTATTTGCGCAGCACCGCCTGGATCTTCTCGAAATACGTCCGCGGCGGAACGATGACACCGCCCGCGCCCATGACAGGCTCGGCCCACATCGCCGCCACCGTGTCCGGCCCTTCGGCGAGGATCAGCTTCTCCAGTTCCTCGGCGCAGCGTGTGGCGAACGCCTCCTCACCCTCGCCCTGGTTCGCGCCATGGTAATGGTGCGGGTTCATCGTATGGACGAAGCCCGGCAGCGGCAGGTCGAACGCACGGTGGTTGTGCGGAATGCCGGTCAGCGACGCCGACGCAAGGGTGATGCCGTGGTAGCCCTTCAGCCGCCCGATGATCTTCTTTTTGTCCGGCCGCCCGACCGCGTTGTTGAAGTACCAGATCATCTTGATCGCGCTGTCGTTCGCCTCGGAACCCGAGTTGGCGAAGAACACCTTGCTCATCGGCACCGGCGCACGCTGGATCAGCATTTCCGACAGATCGATCAGCGGTTCGTGCGACTTCGCGGTGAACGCGTGGTAGAAGGGCAGCTTGCGCATCTGCGCCACGGCCGCCTGCACCAGCCGTTCGTTGTCGAAGCCGAGAGAGGCGCACCACAGTCCGGCGACGCTTTCGATATAGTCCTTGCCGGTGTCGTCCCAGACGCGCACGCCCTTGCCGCGGGTCACCACCATCGGCCCGACCTGCTGATGCGATTGCAGATCGGTGTAGGGATGCAGCACGTTGGCGATGTCACGAGCGGCGGCGGAATTGGCGCCGAACGGCGGCGGCGGTGCCATGAGGTCTCTCCTTTGGCTGATCCGGCTACTGTAGTCTGCCGCAAAGGGAGGGGAAAGGTGGGCAGTTCGTCAGCTTGAAATTGGCTACGCGGTTTGTGGGGGCGCCTGATTCAGGAAGAGACCTTGATAACCCTTTTCAGGAGTTCCTGAGGTTAACTCGAAGATGAGTTGGCAGATGCGCATGCCGGCATCCAGGATGATCTCGTGAGGTCCGAAATTGAGAATCTCAAGCTGGATCGGCCCACTGAATCCGCAATGGATAGTGGGGGCGGTTAGATGAACGCCAATACCCAGGCGTGCCAATGAGCTTTTCCCCTCCACGCGCGCTGCAATCCTTGAGTGGACTGGCAGGGCCACAACTTCTCGCGTCCAAGCAAGCACAAGCTCACCGTGCTTGAGGAAATGCACATCCTTTTCCTCAATCTTCTGATTCCGAATGAAGTTGGTGTACTTGAACCCAGGCGTCCCTGGCCTTATTGGGCCTCCTTCTTGTGCTTCCCATACAGCAAATGTTCGTCCCAACGTTAGGTCCACGCTGGTAGAGGCGTAGGCATCGGGGGTCGGGGGTGGATCGATCGTGACGTGTTTCTGCTGGAGCGCGATCTGGATTTCCCGATCCGTGAGGATCATGCCTACGCCTCCATTGTCACGCGGTCAGTAAGGAGGCTGCGGGCACCCATACACGCCAGCGCCCCGAGGCCGACTCACGGGGAAGCTCAATCAGTGCGCGGTCCTTTTCATAACCCAGTACACCCACCTCGAATTTGTCCTGGTTAACGAGCGCCGAGGTATGAAGAACGATCTCCTCGTCGCCGTCTGTAGTCTTGATGCCGACCACCTTTTCGGACGGGCCTGGGCCAGTTGCAAGGATGTCGCACTTCAAAAGGAGCATGTTGTCCCCCGTCAAGAACATACACAGAACATCCGGATAGTAGGCTGACGGATGGCAAACCATCAAGCCCTAACGAATCGGATACTTTCGCCCAGTTTAATTCAACACATTGTGGATAACTCATGGGATCAAAAACTTTGTCGGCTGCGGCCTTACCACGGGGAATATGGGCTTGGCGTTTGAGCAGTGTTGGACGGAACGGCTTCGCCGAGAAAGGGCTACGGCTCGCGCGGCGTGGATAGCTGACAGGCAGGAGTATCCTTTCGGGTCGGCGGGCGTGAGACGGCCCACCGGAAGACCAACGAAAGGAGACC
>JANWJK010000344.1 GCA_025452005.1 Acetobacteraceae bacterium
CTGATGACGCCGACGCGCATCTATGTGCCGGCGCTGCTGGCGTTGCATCGCGCGGGGCTGCTGAAGGCGGCGGCGCACATCACCGGCGGAGGGCTGCCGGGCAATCTGCCGCGGGTGCTGCCGGACGACACCGTCGCCGTGCTGGAGCCCTACTGGTCGATCCCGCCGGTGTTCGGCTGGCTGGCGCGCACCGGCGGCGTGGCACCGGCGGAGATGCTGCGGGTATTCAACTGCGGGATCGGTATGGCGGTGGTGGTGGCCGATCCCGATGCGGCGGCGGAATTGCTGCGCGATCAGGGTGAGAGCGTTGCGCGGATCGGTCACATCGCGGCAGGCACCGGACCGCCCGAGGTGCGCATCGACCTTCCGGCCGGCTGGCCGGGGTGATGGCCGGCACACGGGCGCGCACCGCGATCCTGATCAGCGGACGCGGCTCGAATATGGCCGCGCTGATCGCGGCGGCGCGCGACCCGGACTATCCGGCGGAGATCGTGCTGGTGCTCTCCAACCGGTCCGATGCGGCAGGGCTCGCGCTGGCGTGGGATGCGGGCGTGCCGGCAATGGGGATCGACCATCGGCAGTTTCTCGGAGACCGGGCGGCACATGAGGCAGCGATCGATGCGGCGCTGCGGCAGGAAGCGGTCGAGATCGTCTGTCTCGCCGGCTATATGCGGCTGCTGACGCCGTTGCTGGTCGATGCCTGGCAAGGACGGATGCTGAACGTCCATCCCAGCCTGCTGCCGGCGTTTCCCGGGCTCGACACGCATGCCCGGGCGCTGGCCGCCGGCGTCAAGCTGCACGGCTGCACTGTGCATCTGGTGACCCAGACGATGGACGCGGGGCCGATCCTGGCCCAGGCAGCGGTGCCGGTGCTGCCCGGCGATACCGTGGAGCTGCTGGCGGACCGCGTGCTGGTGCAGGAACACCGGATATATCCGCTGGCGCTGCGGTGCTTTGCCGCCGGTGTCGCGGGCGAGTCGCCGCCGGCCGATGCGGCGCTGGTGAATTGCGGCGAGGCGAAGGCCTTGCCCGGTGCAGCCTCGCTGCCATAGAACGCTGGCATACCAATTCCCCGAGCCGAGGCCGCATGTCCGAACACAGCCACGTCGCCCACGCACCGATGCAGGCCGAGACGCCGGAGGAATTCCTCGCCGACCGTCAGAGCTTTTGGAACGGATTCACCAAGTTCACTCTATGGTCGGTGATCTTCGTCGTCGTGGTGCTGGTGCTGATGGCGATCTTCCTGCTGTAGCAGCTACGGCACGAAGTCGAGTATCACGTTGCCGGCGTGCGTCGGCGGTATGCGCAGCAGTTCTGGCATGCGCAGGTGCGGCACCCCGTTCTGCATCATCATCAGGTTCACCCGATTGATGTCGGCGACACGGACGCTGATGGCGACCGCGCAGGGAGCGTCGCGCCAGCCATAAGGCATTTCGGCCGGCGCGAAGCGGGCCTCGGCGCCCGGCCGGTCCAGCACCAGCAGTTCGCCGCCGGCGGTCGCGACCCGGAACCCGTTGCCGAGATCATGCAGGGCATCCTCGCCCCAGATGCCGGCGAACCGCTCCCGGTGCGCTCCCGGTTCGGCCGCGGCATACACCACCTGCGCGATCCCGTACGCGCCGTTCGGATGCTGCATCCACTCCGCCACCCAGACGAACTCCGGCCGATGCTGCTGGCAGATGAAATGCGAGAGCTGCGGCTGTTCCCAGTCGATCAGCATCGCCAGGGACACCACGGCTGCATCCTTGGCGCCGTCGGGAAGCGTGACCTCGCGGCGGAAGTTCACCGTGCCGTCGGGTGCCACGCCGCGCGCGGTCACCGCGGCGGCATCGGCGGCGGCGTCCTCGCTGTGCAGGGCGATCATCGCGATGCCCTCGCGACGGTCGAGCTGTTCGGCGATGAAACGGCCGAACCGGAAGCCGGTCTCACTCGGGACGTCGATCAGGCGGCGGTCGTCGATGCCCATGAGCTCGATGAAGGTGTCGGCGAACAGCACGAGTTGCGTGCCGGTGCCCCACGGATGGTAGCCCTTGCGTGTGGGCGCGAAGCCCATGGCCCGGTAGCGCTCGGCCAGCGCGTCGAGGTCGTCCGAGACGACAAGCGGGTGTTCGAGACCAAGCGGGCCGTTCGCCATGGTGGTGCTCCGTCCGGAATGCGGTTCAGCACTTGCTGATTTGCGCCGCGGGCGCGTCACGGCGCACTGTTCCCGCCTGAACGGCACGTGACAAGGAGCAGCGCATGGCCACGATTCCCGATCAGTATCTCGATCTGCTACAGCAGAAGAAGGCGTTCGCCGAGCTCGCCACCGTGATGCCCGACGGAACTCCGCAGGTCACGCCGGTGTGGTTCGACTACACAGGCGGGGTGATCCGCGTGAACAGCGCGAAGGGGCGCACCAAGACGCGCAACATGAAGGAGGGTGCGCCGGTGGCGCTGGCCATCATGGATCCCGACAATCCGTATCGCTACCTTCAGGTGCGCGGCAAGGTCACACGCGTGACCGAGGAGGGTGCCGGCGCACACATCGATTCGCTGGCCAAGAAGTATCTCGGGCAGGACAAGTACCCCTGGTCGCGGCCGGACGAGGTGCGCGTTACGTTCGAGATAGCACCGAGTGCGGTGCAGGCGATGGGGTGACCTGAGAGGGGTGGGAACGTCATGCAGGAAACACAGCAATTCACCGGCGCGATCGCCGGCCGCGTCGAGATACTGCGCGATCGTTCCGGCATCCCGCACATCTATGCCGCGAGCACGCCCGATCTGTATTTCGGTCTCGGCTTTGCCATGGCACAGGATCGACTGTGGCAGATGGACCGCCTGCGTCGGCGCGCGCTTGGCCGCCAGGCTGAAATCCTGGGCCCGGCCTACGTCGCCAGCGACATCGCGCATCTGACCGTCGGCATCGACCGGATCGCCGAACGCGAAGCCGGCGCGCTGGACGAGGCGACGCATCGCATGGTCGTCGCGCTGATTGCCGGGATCAACCGGCAGATCGAGCTGATGGGGCGTGACCTGCCGCCTGAATTCCGGAAACTCGAGTATATGCCTGAACCGTTCACCGTGCGCGACGTGGTGGCGATTGCGCGCGGCATCTGGTGGTCGCTGAATGGCCGCATCGATCGCATCGTGGCTGCCGAGGCGGCGCGGCTGCTGCCGGAAAGGTTCCGCCTGCTGTATCTCACGCCGGAAGCCTCGGAGAACCGCGTGCTGCAACACGCCGCCGGCACCGATGATGCGACCGGCAGCAACAACTGGGCGGTGCATGGCAGTCGGACCGCGGGCGGCAAGCCGGTGCTGTGCGGCGATCCGCATCAGCCGTTCTGGGTGCCCTCGTCATGGTACGAATACGCACTGCACGGGCCGGAGGACGATGTCGCCGGCGCGGGGCATCCGGGCTTTCCAGGCATGTGGTGGGGCAGCAACGGCAGCATCGCCTGGGCGATCACCAACAACATGGCCTCGACGCGCGATCTGTATATCGAGCAGGTCGATCCGGCTGATCCGCGGCGTTACCGCGACGGCGACGCATGGCGCGAATTCGACGAACGCCGGGTGAGCATCAAGGTGCGTGGCGCGGCAGCGCACGAACTCGCCATCCGTTCCACCGTGCGCGGCCCGGTGGTGAATGCGCTGGTGCCGTCGCTCGATGCGGCGGGCGATCCGCCGTTGTCGCTGCGCTGGATCGGCATGGAGCACATGGACGACATCCGCGCCTCGATCGGAATAACGCGCGCACGCGATTGGGCGGGTTTCCGCGCGGCGCTGCGCGACTGGTCGGTGGCGATATTCAACTTCGTCTATGCCGATGCGAACGGGCACATCGGCTACCAGATGGCCGGTCGCATCCCGATCCGCGATCGTGTCGTGCCGGGCTTCCGTGACGCCAATGCGGCGGCGGATCAGTGGCAGGGCACCATCCCGTTCGACGACCTGCCGCACATGTACGATCCGCCGAGCGGTTATGTTGCCAGCGCCAACCAGCGCATCGTGCCCGACGAATGGAAGCATCCGATCTATGGCGCCTATTCGCAGGGCCACCGCGGCGTGCGGCTGGCGCAGGCGCTGGGCGGGCCAGGTGCGATGGATACCGCGGCAAACATCACTTTGCAGAACGACGTGAAGAACTGCCGCGCCGAACGGCTGTGTCCGCATATCCTGCGGCATCTCGCCGACGAACCGACGTTCAGGCGCGTGCTCGGCGACTGGGATCATCGCTATTCGCTCACCGGCATCGCGCCGACGCTGTTTGAGGCGTTCATGGCGCTGTGGCAGCAGGAGGTGATCGGTCAGCATCTGCCGGAACGGCTGTTCGACCTGACGCATCAGCAGACCGGTCTTGGTGCCAGCCTGCTGGAAGATCCGACGATCGGCTACTTCGCGGATGGCGTCGCGCCGCACGTGGCCGCTGTCGCGCGGCGCACGCTCGATACGCTGCGCGCGCGTCTCGGCGCTGACGAGACGTCATGGCAGTGGGGCCGTATCCACCAGGCGCACTGGCATCACCCGGTAGGAGACGCCGCGTTCGATATCGGCCCGCGCGAGGTGGACGGCGGTTCGCACACGCTGCGCAACACCGGCGGCGAGCTGCCCCCGCACGCCGCGAGCTCAGGCGCCGAGTACCGCATCGTGGTCGACTTCACCACGCCGGATCGGTTTCTTGCCGTGCAGAACATCGGCAATTCCGGCGTGCCGGGCAGCCCGCACTACCGGGATCAGTTCGAACCATGGCTGCGCGGCGAGTACCACGTGGTGCACCTGCGTCGCGACCGCGTCGAGGCTGATTGCGAGAGTGCGACGATCATACAACCGGGGTGAACCCTCTTGTGGACTGCCGGAATCAGCGCCGATTGCGCACCGGCGCGAGATCGGCGAACATCGCTATCACTCCATCAGTCATCTTCACGTCGGCAAAGGCCAGGCCAAGGATTTTGACCTCGGCCTCATGGAGTTCGCGGCGGGTCTCGGCGACCGCGTCCTCGACCAGGATCATGCGATAGTTATGCCCTATCCCGCCTCGCAATGTTGTCGATACACAAACGGTGGTTGTAACGCCGGCAATGACGCAGGTCGTCACGCCCATAGAACGGAGGATGGTGTCGAGTGCCGTATTCTGGAACCCTCCGTACCCTTTCTTGACGACGATGTGCTCGTTGTCCAAGGGCTCGAGTTCGTCGGCGATTCGCGCACCCCACGAACCCTCGAAAAGGAACGTTCGATTGCCGCCGGTCAATCCGGAGTTCCAATGTGGCCACGCCGCGTCGGCGTAGTCCGGCTTGTGTGTCGTGATGACATGGACGACGGGCCGCCCACCGCTGCGGAAAGCGTCGATGAGGCGCTTTACCTGAGGGATCGTGCCCATAATAAAGGGGATGTCCCAGTTACGCTCGGGATTTTCGCGTGCGCACCGAGCGAAGCCGCCGTCGGGATGAACGAAATCATTCTGCATATCGACGACTATCAGCGCCGATTTGCCGATCTCCGGCCCTGGCATCGCGATTTCCATTTGCGCCCCCTCTGCGAAGGAACCTCGTCCGAGTGCGCGTGTCTTAGCTGATTTGCGCGAGGAGGTCACCACCTACATGGGGATCGCGCACATAAGGCACCATTCAGAACAGCCACCGGAGCGGCTCGAGTCCAAGCAAGAGGCGGCCAGCCATCTCGTAGGTTCTTGGTGTGCCTATCACGTGCTGGTTTATTGTCAGCACGTCACGCAGGCAACGATCGAACGGTCCCTTCGCGTATACCGCCGATCCTCCGGCCGCCTTGAAGACTAGTTGCACCACTTCGGCACAGGTCCCCGTCACATAAGCGTTGACGGTGGAAAAGCGTGCGATCTGCACCTCCGAAGGCGGCCCGCCGTTGACCAGGGTCTCCCAGAAGTCGCCCATGACGTCGAAAAGATAAGCGCGGGCGGAAGTGAGCAGCGTGTCGGCGCGGCCCACGGCGTCTTGCACGAACACATCGTCGCGCACCGCCTTGGGCGGCTCGAGACGGTCACCGACCGTGTACCGTCGCGCCGGCCTGGACGAGGCGTTCTCGATCAAGGCATCGATCGCATGACGGGCGATGCCCGGACCCACGGCCGGTCCTTTGGCGGCGAACATGAACGGAAACGCATAGAGCGTGCCGGGCAGCCCGCACTACCAGGATCGGTTCGAACCATGGCTGCGCGGCGAGTACCACGTGGTGCACCTGCGTCGCGACCGCGTCGAGGCTGATTGCGAGAGTGCGACGATCATACAACCGGGGTAGCGCTTTGTCGGTCGGCGGAGAGCTCCTGCATTCGCTGGAATAACGGGTAGTGCCGACGGCAACGTCCGAGCGCCGTTTTCGACCCGAAACGGCCGTTCGACCCCTCGCCGGAACGCAGCGCGCATGGAATTGCCGCAGGTGCGGTAGCGGCATCCGTAACCGGCTTGTGTCCTCGATGGCACGGGCTAAGATCGCCCGCAATCTTCCTAACCCTGCAAGGAGAGCGTCCTATGGCAATCACGATGTACAGCGGCTTTGTGCCGGTATGCCTGCAGTTGCTCGGCGGCCTCAAGACTGTGCTGAAGAAGGCCGAGGAGCACGCCACGGCCCAGAAATGGGATACCGCCGTGGTGCTGAACCAGCGGTTCTTCCCCGACATGTTCCCGCTCGAGCGGCAGGTGCGGCAAGTGTGCACGCATTCCTGCGGCGCCGGCCGGGTCGCCGGGGTCAGCCTGCCGTCCTTCCCCGACCAGGACAACAGCTTCGCCGAGATGCAGGCGCGCATCGACAAGACCATCGACTTCCTGAAGGGGCTGCGGGCGGATCAGCTCGACGGCAAGGATGATACCGTCATCACGGTCCCGGTGGGTGGCCAGCCGCGCGAGTTCAAGTGTCAGAACTATCTGTACCATTTCGCGATGTTGCAGGTGCAGTTCCATGCGACGACGGCGTACGACATCATCCGCAGCACGGGCGTCAACCTCGGTAAGCGCGACTATCTCGGCCCAATGCCGTCGTAAATCGACGCACTTATCCTGCTACGCTGCAAAAAGGAGACGGAAACATGGCACAAAAGGGTCGTGGGATCTTCCTGGTATACGTCGATATCGACGCCAAGGACGCGCCGGAATTCAACGAGTGGTATAACAAGGAACATCTACCGGAATTGCTGTCGGTGCCCGGCATTCTCTCAGCGTCCCGCTATGAGGCAGTCAAGGGTGGCCCGCAGTACCTGGCCTGCTATGAGCTGGAAAGCGTGGCGGTGATGCAGACGCCGGCGTTTACCAACCGGCCGCGGACGCCGTGGGGACAGAAAGTCTCGCCGTCCGTGATTGGGAAGAATTTGACACGCATTGTCGGGGAACAGATTTACCCGGACGGCATAGAAATGCCGGAGCGTGGCATGGCGCCGGTGTTGCAGATTGGCCGTATGTCCGTCCCCGCCGAGGTCGATGCGGAGTGGAACGCCTGGTACAGTGGGGAGTATGTGCCAG
>JANWJK010000345.1 GCA_025452005.1 Acetobacteraceae bacterium
CCTCCCAGCGCGGCAGGATGCGCCCGCCGATCAGGGCAGGCGGTGGGCCGCTGTCGGCGATTGCCGCCTGGATGCATTCGACCCAGTCGGGCGCGGCGATGGCATCGTCGTCGATATAGGCGATGTAGCCGTCACGGGCAGCTTCCGCGCCGGCGTTACGGGCCAGGCTGATCCCAGGCCGCTCGACGCGCAGCAGCCGCGCATTGGGGATTTCGGCGACCAGGTGCGCGATCTGCGCCGGTACCCCGCCTGTCGAGGCGCTGTCCACCACCAGGATGTCGAAACGGTCGGATCCGACCGCCTGGCGCCGCAGGCCGTCCAGGCAGTCGCGCAGATAGCCGGGGCGGTCGTGCGTGCAGACGCAGACTGTGATGTCCATGTCCGCAAGAATAGGCGCAAGGGAATTGACGAAGGATTACCCGTCGCGCGTGCTTTCCGGTCTTCCTACGCAATGATATTCGAACCCGGCCTGGCGCATTGCCACCGGATCATAGACATTGCGAAGATCGACCAGCACGCGCCCGCGCATTGCGTCGCGCAGCCGCGTCGGGCTGAGGGCGCGGAACTCGTTCCATTCCGTGATCACCACCAGCGCGTCCGCCCCCTGCGCCGCATCGAATGCATCGCGGCAGTAGGTCACATTGTCCGGCAGCAGCGGCTTCGCCTGCTGCATCCCCTCGGGATCGAAGGCCCGGATGGTCGCGCCGTCGCCGGCCAGGCGTGCGACGATCGACAGCGACGGCGCGTCGCGCATGTCGTCGGTCTCGGGCTTGAAGGTCAGCCCGAGCACCGCAACGGTTTTGCCGCGCACCGAGCCGCCGCATGCGGAAATCACCCGCATCGCCATGTGCGATTTGCGCGCATCGTTCACCGCGACCGTGGCTTCCACCAGCCGCGACGGCGCGCCGTAGTCCTGCGCGGTGCGCATCAGCGCCAGCGTGTCCTTCGGGAAGCAGGAACCGCCATAGCCCGGCCCGGGATGCAGGAACTTCCGCCCGATGCGGCCGTCGAGGCCGATGCCGCGCGCCACGTCGTGCACATCGGCGCCGACGCGCTCGCACAGGTCGGCCATCTCGTTGATGAAGGTGACCTTCATCGCCAGGAAGGCATTCGCGGCGTATTTCGTCAGCTCCGCCGTCTCGATACCGGTGAACACGATCGGCGCCTCGATCAGGTAGAGCGGGCGGTTGAGCAGCCGCAGCACGTCGCGGGCGCGGTCGCTTTCGGCGCCGATCACCACGCGATCCGGACGCATGAAGTCGCCGATCGCATTTCCCTCGCGCAGGAACTCCGGATTGGAGGCGACGTCGAAGTCGAGGTCCGGACGCGCGGTGCGGACGATTTCCGCGATCCGGCGGCTGGTGCCGACCGGGACGGTGGACTTGGTGATGATCACCGCATAGCCGGTGAGCGCGCGCGCCACCTGCTCGGCGGCGGCATAGACGTAGGAGAGGTCGGCATGGCCGTCGCCGCGGCGCGTTGGCGTGCCGACGGCGATGAACACTGCCTGGGTGTCATGCACCGCGGTGCCGAGGTCGCCGGTGAACGCGAGGCGGCCGGCGGCGACATTCTCCGACACCAGCTTCTCGAGGCCGGGCTCGTAGATCGGCATGCGGCCCGCGCGCAGGGCGGCCAGCTTGTCCGCGTCCACCTCCATCACCGTGATGTCGCTGCCGAATTCGGCGAAACACGCCGCGGAGACCAGGCCGACATAGCCGCCGCCGATCATCGCAATACGCATCCAAGCGGCTCCTTACGCTGCTGAGGTGGGCTGAGGTGGGATAAAGCACGGGGGGACGGGAAGACTCCAGGGTGCGTCAGCCATCGCCGCGACGCTCGGCCGCCTCGTCGATGTCGCGCTGCTCCCGGCGCTGCATCTCGAGCCGCGCAGCGGCGGCGTGCTGCTCCAGCATTTCCTCGGCCGCCCGCACGGCTGCGCGTGCCGCGCCGAGGATCGCGCGCGCCTGCACCGTCGCGGTCGCGGCCGCCGCCTCTGCCGCCACCGCCGATTGTTGTTCCGAGCGGATCCGCCGGAACCAGGCGGCAAACGCCTCCACTTCGGCATCGCCCGCCGCGAGACTGGTCGCCACCGCGGTCTCGCGTTCGATCGCGGCCGCGATGGCGGCGACGGCCGCCGCTGCCTCACCTTCGACGCGCAGGCTCTCGGCCAGGCCGCGGCGTGCCTCGTCGGCTGCCACCCGGCGCAATCGCAGAAGGGCTTCCACAGGATCGCGTGTCATGCCGGCTCCAGTGCCCCGCGCAGCAGCGCGAAGCTGTCCTCGATGCCGGTGCGCTGGTCGCGCTCCTGACGGAGCATCGCCTCGATTCGCGGCGCAAGCACCACCGCCTCGTCTACCATGGGATCGCTGCCGGCACGGTAGGCGCCGAGCCGGATCATGTCCGACATGTCGCCATGCAGCGCCAGCAGCGCGCGGGCCCGGCGGGACAGGGCATTCTCCTCGGGCGCGTTGCAGCCGGGGACGGCGCGGGACAGCGAGCGCAGCACATCGATCGCAGGATAGCGTCCGCCTTCGGCGATCCGGCGGTCCAGCACGATATGGCCGTCGAGGATGCCGCGCAGCGCATCGGCTACCGGCTCGTTGTGGTCGTCGCCTTCCACCAGCACGCTGAACAGCGCGGTGATCTGGCCCGCCGCGGCTTCAGGCCCGTCCAGTCCGGGGCCGGCCCGCTCCAGCAGGCGCGGCAGTTCGGCGAACACGCTGGGCGGGTAGCCGCGCGTGGCAGGCGGCTCGCCCGATGACAGGCCGATCTCGCGCAACGCCAGGCAGAACCGGGTGATGCTGTCCATCAGGAGCAGCACCGACCTGCCCTGATCGCGGAAATGCTCGGCCACGGTCATGGCGGCGTACGCCGCCTGGCGGCGCAGCAACGGGGGCGAATCCGAGGTGGCGACCACGACCACGGAGCGCGCCAGACCGGCCTCGCCGAGATCGTCCTCGAGGAACTCCCGCACTTCGCGTCCGCGTTCGCCGACCAGGGCGAGCACCGCGACATCGCACGCCGTGTGACGCGCCAACATGGCGAGCAGGCTCGACTTGCCGATGCCGGAGCCGGAGAACAGGCCGAGGCGCTGCCCCTGGCGGCACGTCGCGAAGCAGTTGAGGGCGCGGACCCCGACGTCCAGCCGCGGACCCAGCCGTGCCCTGCGCGTCGCCTCCGGCGGGGCTGCACGCACGCGGCAAAGACGAGGGCCGGATGGCAGCGGGCCGTGGCTGTCCAGCGGCCTACCCAGCGGATCGAGCACGCGGCCAAGCCAGTCGTCCGACACCGGGAGCGTTCCGCCGTTCGGCTCGCCGGCCATGCGAGGCTGGAACAGGGCGGCATTGCCTGGACCCAGCCCGTCCAGCGCGGCGAACGGCATCGCCTGTGCCAGATCGTGGCGGAAGCCGACGATCTCGGCAGGTATTCCGTGCCCGTCGCGCGCCGCCAGCAGCACGCGGTCGCCGATGGAAACGTGTCCTCCCAGCCCATCGATGTCGACGACCAGGCCGGACAATGCGGCTACGCGTCCTTCAACCTGTAGCGGCGCGATGTCGTGCAATCCGGCCCGGCAGACGGCGGTGCGCTCCAGCAGGTTAGTGTATCTCATTGAGATGTCGAAACCTCGTGATTCGGGATTCGCTGAGAAAATACCGACGAAAGTCCATTAACCCACCTGTCAGGGCCACAAAATATACACGTAATTGGTGAAAATTTCCTAGCATAATACACGCAATAGTGGTAAAAGGGAGGCATACACCACACCGGGGAAGCGGACCAATGCGAATCCTGCTTATCGAAGACGACCTCGTTGCGGCCCGCGGCGTTTCCCTGATGCTAAAGTCCAGTGGCGCGGTGGTCGACCACGCCGACACCGGCGAAGAAGGCCTCGAGCTGGTCCGCCACTACGATTACGACATCGTGGTGCTCGACCTGATGCTGCCCGACATCGAGGGCTTCGAGGTGGTACGGCGGATGCGTGTCTCTCGCAACGACACCCCTGTTCTGATCCTGTCCGGGCTTTCCCGGCCACAGGTCAAGGTCAAGGGCCTCGGCCTCGGTGCCGACGACTTCATCACCAAGCCGTTCGACAAGGCGGAACTGCTGGCGCGGATGCAGGCCATCGTGCGGCGGAGCAAGGGGTTCAGCCAGCCGTCGCTGCGCGTCGGACCGCTGCTGCTCAACCTGGACAGTCACGACGTGGCGGTGGACGGACAGCCGGTGCACCTGACCGGCAAGGAATACGCGATCCTCGAACTGCTGGTGCTGCGCAAGGGGATGGTGCTGACCAAAGAGGCTTTCCTCAATCACCTTTACGGCGGCATGGATGAACCGGAGATGAAGATCATCGACGTATTCATCTGCAAGCTGCGCAAGAAGCTTGCGACGGCCGGGGCCGACAACCTGATCGGCACGGTGTGGGGCCGCGGCTACATGATCCGCGAGCCCTCGGCCGGCCACGCGGGCGTGGCGGCCGGATCGGTCAGCCAGCTCACCGCGGCCTGACGTCGGCGGCGAAGGCTATCGCAGCACCCAGCTCCGGAACAGCGCCAGATCGATATTGCCGCCGCTGATCACCAGCCCGACGCGCTTGCCGGCCATATGCGGCTTTTCCTGCATCAGCGCGGCAAGCGGCGCGGCTCCGGCGCCCTCGACCAGATTATGCGTGTCCGTCCAATATGCGCGGATCGCATCCGCGATTGCATCGTCCGACACGGTGACGATGCGCGCCGCGCCGGCACGGATGATCGCGAACGCATCCGCGTCCGGCTGACGCACCGCCACGCCATCGGCGTGCGTCTCGGCACGGTTGAGCGCCACCACACGGCCTTCCTCGAACGAGCGCGCGTAGGCCGGCGCGCCGGTCGCCTGAACGCCGATGATCTCGGTCCGCAGTCCGAGAAGATCGCGCACCAGGATCGCGCCGCAGATGCCGGAGCCGAGACCGATCGGCACGTACAGCGCATCGAGCGGCGGCGCGGCGCGGAACAGTTCCAGGGAATACGTTGCGACACCTTTCACCAGATCGGGCGCAAAGGATGGCGCGAACTCCAGCCGTTCGGCGATCGCGAGTCGCGCCGCCTCTTCGCGCGCCATCTCGAAGTCGTCGCCATACTCGACCAGACGCGCGCCGAATGCGCGCATCGCGGCGTTCTTCTCCACGCTGTTGCCGTGCGGCACGACAACCGTCACCGGAATGTCATAGCGGCG
>JANWJK010000346.1 GCA_025452005.1 Acetobacteraceae bacterium
CGAGCACCGCATCGGCCAGCCAGCGTATCTCGGTCATGCCCCATTGTCCGCCGATCAGCCAGGTCATGACGCCGTTCGGATGCAGCAGCACGCGCCAGATCACCGCGACCACCACCACCGGCGGCAGAACGGGAAGGAAGAACGCCGCCTTGAGGATGTCGCGCCCGCGGAACGCCTGATCGAACAGCACCGCGGCGAGCAGCGAGAGGACCCATACCGGCACCGTCGCGCCCAGCACGAACATCAGCGTGTTGCGCAGTGCGGTCAGGAACAGCCGGTCGGCGAACAGGTTGACGAAGTTGTCAAACCCCACCCAGAGCGGCGGATTCAGCAGATCGTAGTCCGTGAAGCTCAGGTAGAGCCCGAACAGCATCGGAAACACGTTGAAGGCTGCGAAGAACCCCACCGCCGGCAGGACGAACACGAGCCCCCACCATTTGAAGTGGAAGCGCAGTCGCACTACTTGACGAGCGCCGCGGCCCGGGTCCGTTCGCGGTTCAGCACCGCGTTGACCTCGTCGTTCATCACCGGCAGCACCGCTTCGACCGACTCGCCTTGCAGCATCTTGTCGCGGCCGCGCAGGATCGCATCGAGTACCTGGTCGTAGCCGACCACGCGTGGCGAGAACTGTGCCTTCTTCAGCTCGGCGAGGAAGAACGGCGCGGCCGGGTTGGACCGGTAGGCCTCGCTGTCGGTCACCTCCTTGCGTGGCACGAACAGCCCGGCTCCAGCGAACAGTTGCGCCGCATGGTCGGTGTAGAACCGCACCAGTTTCCACGCCGCCTTCTGCGCCGCCGGCGACGAACGCGCATTCACCATCATGTAGAAGGCATAGATGTCCATGCCGTTGTCCGACACCGCGCCCTCGAAGCGCGGTGCCGGGTGCACCGACCAGTCGATCTTCGCCGCCACCATCTGCGGGATGCCCCAGATGCCGAAACTGCAGTCGGTGGCGAGCCGGCCGCCGAGAAACTCGGTGCGGGCGTCGGTGTACTGCGGTCCGCCGAGGCGATACTTGTTCGCCCAGTCCTGGAAGTAGTGCATCACCTTGCGCGCCGCCGGCGTGTCGATGGTCGCCTTGTAGCTCTCCTCATCGATCATCGTCGCGCCGAGCTGATGCAGCAGCGTGTTCGGCATGAACCAGAACGTGGCGCGGTTCGGCCAGTTGAAGTCGAAGCCGCGCCGCCGCGGCACGCCGTTCACGTCGCGCTGGGTCAGCTTCTCGGCCACCGCGGGAAGCGCCTCCCATGTCTTCGGCCAGTCCTTGTCGGGATCGAGTCCGGCCTCGCGCCAGATGGCGTTGTTGGCGAAGCAGGCCCAGTTGCTGACCTCGGTCGGGATGCCGTACAGCCTACCCTGGAAGCGGATACCATCGAACCCGCCGGCGAATTGCGAGGTGAGCGCCGCCTCGTCCGCCAGGCCCATCGCGGCGTAGTCGATCGGGGCGAGCACCCGCGCATTGAAATACTGCGCCACCAGCATGGAACTCTGGTTGAAGATGTCCGGACCCGATCCGGCGGCGAAGGCGGTCAGCAGCTTGGTGGGATATTCGGCGACCGGGATGATCTGGTGATCCACCTTGATGTCGGGATTGGCCTTCTCGAACTCCGCGACGATCTGCTTGTCGATGGGGATGCGCGGCGGATGCTCGTGCATCCACATCCGCAGCGTGACCGGCTGCGCCGCCGCCGCGCCTGCCCAAGCCAGAGCCACGATGGCCATCACCAGCCCGATCCGGAGCGTCATGCCGCCCTCCCCTCTTGTCCTTTGGCAACGACGCTAACACCATGTCGCGCGCGTCCGCTACAGCAGCGCCAGCCACACCTTGGGAACCGCCATGCCCCTTCCAGCCATCTCCCTCGTCGCCGTCCCCGGCCGCCGCCGCCAGACCATCGACATCGCGCGCGACATCGAGCGGCGCGGCTTCTCCGGCATCTATACGCCCAGCATGTACGGCAATATGTCGCAGTGCGAGGCGATGTGCTGGAACACCGAGCGCATCCCGTTCGGTACCGCCATCGCGCCGATCTACGCGCGCACGGTGCTGGACTTCGCACAGAGTGCCGCGTTCATGCACGAGGCCTCCGGCGGGCGCTTCCGCCTTGGCATCGGAGTGGCCCATGCACCCGGCCATCAGCGCATGGGCGTCACCGTGGGCAAGCCGCTGGGCGACACCCGGGCGTTCGTCGAGCGGCTGCGGGCGGTGGAAGGCGTCGGCGAGTTCCCGCCCATCATCATCGCCGCGCTGCGCCAGAAGATGGTGGCGCTGGCCGGCGAGATCTCGCAGGGCGTGGTGTTCGCCAATGCGGCGCGCTCGCACATGGCGACCTCGCTGGCGGCGCTGCCGGCCGCCAGGCGCAACGACCCTGACTTCTTCATCGGCAACATGCTGCCGATCTGCATCAGCGACGACGTCGAGGCGGCGAAGGCGGTGTGCCGCAAGAACCTGATCCACTACGGGTTCCTGCCGAACTACCGCAACTACTGGAAGGAGGCCGGCTACGTCGAGGAGATGACGGAGATCGAACGCGCCATCGCCGAGGGCCGCAGCGACGACGTGCCACGCTACCTCACCGACCGCTGGCTGGCTGACGTGTCGCTGTTCGGACCCGCGGCGCGGGTGCGCGAGGGCGTCGAGGCGTGGCAGGCGGCAGGCGTGCACACACCGGTGATTGTGCCGTCGTCGGCATCCGGCGGTCAGCTCAGGGCGCTGGAGGAGATCTTCGCCAGCTTCGGCTGAACGACGAACGGCGGCCCGCAGGCCGCCGCCCTCGTCTGGTCCGTTGTCGCATCAATACGGCGGCATTCCGTAATAGTCGTTGACCCGCCGGCCCCACGCCGGATCGTCCCAGCCGACGGTGTCGGTATCGGCATAGGAGGGTGCGCCCTCGAGCATCCGGCGATCGATGTCGACCACGTAGCCGCCCATGCTGGTGTCGTATTTCAGCTTCTCCCACGGCAGCGGATAGTGCCGGTTGCCAATGCCGAGGAACCCGCCGAAGCCGACGACCGCGTAGGCGATGCGGCCGCTCACCTTGTCGATCATCACATCCTCGACGCTGCCCAGGCTTTCGCCGGCCGGATTGTAGATCGAGGTTCCCTCGACCTGATCGGCGGCGATCAGCCTGCCGTGCGTGTCCTTTGTGTCCGTCACACTTGCCATCTGCCTGACCCCATGCGTTGTGGAGCCAGGAGAACGCCGCTTGCGTGCGCGGGTTCCGCTCGCTAGGCCGCACTCAGTTGCATCAGCGCGCGCAGGTCGGACAATTCTTCGAGCCTGCCGATCTCGCCGATCAGGTCGCGTGTCTTCGCCCCTCCCAGGATCGGTTCCGCAAGCGAGGTGAACTTCTCCGCGAGCCGGGTACCTTGCACATCGATGTCGCTCGCCGGCACGCCGGCATCGTATGACGTCGCGACGCGCCGGCCGTCGGTCAGCACGAGTTCGAGGTCGGCGAAGGTATTCGGCCGCCCGCTGTCGAAGTCGAGTTCCACCTTGTCGCGCAGCGCGACCAGCGTGGGATCGGCAGCGGTCTCCTCCGAGTAGCTGCCGAGCCCGCCGGTATCGACGCCGGCGAGCGCCATGGCGGTGGTGAGCCGCAGGCTGAACTTCGCCTCCAGGCCTGTGCGCGGCGCGGCGATGTTGCAGATACGGCCGCACGTCTCATCGAGCCGCAGCCTGATGCGCGCGATGCTGTCGGGGGTCAGGCCGTACTGTTCGCGGAGCCGGCGCGCCGCTTCGATCGGCGCGTGCGTCATGTAGCAGGCGGCGTGATACTTGAAGAGGTTGTTGCGGATGTGAAAGCCGCCCGGCGGCTCGGCCAGCGCCGCGGCCGGATTGAAGTCGGGACTGTGCGTGCGGGCGAAGCCCTGGGCGCATTCCAGCACGTCGGATCGGCTGGTGAAGCCGCGCTGCGCCAGCCGTGCGGCGAGCAGGCCGTGATACGCCGCCTTGCCGGCATGCAGTGGCTTGCACATCGTGCCGAACATCGACTTCAGCCCGGCCGCCTGGGTACCCGCGATGCCGAGTGCCGTGGCGAACTTTTCCCCGTCCAATCCGAGCAGATGCGCACACGCCGCCGCGGCACCGAAGCTGCCGAGAGTGCCGGTGGCATGGAAGCCGAGCGTGTTGTAGTGGCCCGGCGCCAGCAACAGGCCGAGCCGGCATTGCAGTTCATAACCGGCGACGAAGGCCACGAGCACATCGCGACCGGAACTGCCGCGCTCCTCCGCCAGCGCGAGCAGCGCCGACAGCAACACGACCGACGGATGTCCGGTCATCGCCAGGTTCACATCGTCGAAATCGAGCGCATGCGACGCGGCACCGTTCACCAACGCCGCCGACAGCACCGGCAGCCGCACGCTGTGGCCGATCACCGTCGCGATGGGCGCGCCGCCCTGCTCGGTCGCTTCGGCCAGCAGGATGTCGGTCAGTTCCTCCCGCGCACCGGCCAGCGTGCAGGCGACGTAGTCCAGCACGCACTGCCGCGCCAAAGTGCGCACATCACCCGGCAGGTCGGCGTGGCTGAGCGTGCGCGCCCGCTCGGCCAGGGCACGGGTCAGGTCCTGCGACGCGATGTCGGCGATGATGTTCATGTGTGTTTCCTCCTCGACGTCCAACACGCAGCCTCAAGACGTTCGCAACAAACAGTTCACCCTATTGACGGACTGCGCCGACCCTCGAGATAGCTGCCTACACGCCGATAGATGCGCATGTCCACCGCGGGTGGCCCGAGTGGTCACGAGGGGCGCATTCAATATCGTCGTTTCATCGATTTTTGCAGATGTCTGATGACTCCATCGCCGATACCGATTGGCAGGAGCTGACCGCATGTGTCGGCCTCCAACAAACGGGACCAATCGACATGAAGACGATATTTGCAGCAGCCATTGCCCTTGCGATGGGAACGGGAGCGGCTCATGCCCAGGCTGGTGGCGCGGGGCTTCGCGCTGCGGCCGCCCGCACCGGGAGCCGCGGTGCGGAATTAGCCCGTCTTATACCAATCCGCGTTGACGTTGACTCTCCGGGGTTGCGAATCGCTCGGCGCTTCGAATCGATAGCCGCGGGGCGATTGTCGCCCAAGGGGGCATCGGATGAGCGCGGCGATCCCAATCAC
>JANWJK010000347.1 GCA_025452005.1 Acetobacteraceae bacterium
CACTTCGGACTACGACAAGGAGAAGTTGCAAGAACGGCTAGCCAAATTGGCGGGCGGTGTCGCCATCATTCGCGTTGGCGGCTCGACTGAAGTCGAGGTGAAGGAGCGCAAGGACCGCGTCGACGACGCGCTGCATGCGACACGGGCCGCGGTGGAGGAGGGCGTTGTAGCGGGCGGTGGTGTACCACTGGCCCGGGCGTCGCTGATCCTGTCGAAGCTGAAGGCGGACAACGACGACCAGCGCTTCGGCATCGAGATCGTGCGCAAGGCGTTGCAGACGCCGCTGCGTCAGATCGCCGAGAACGCCGGCGAGGATGGTGCGGTGATCGCCGGCAAGATCCTCGACAAGGACGAGTACAACTGGGGCTTCGACGCGCAGAGCGGCGAGTTCAAGGACCTGGTGAAGGCCGGCATCATCGACCCGACCAAGGTCGTGCGGACGGCGCTGCAGGATGCGGCCTCGGTCGCCGGCCTGCTGGTGACCACCGAGGCGATGGTGGCGGAGAGGCCGGAGAAGAAGGGGCCGGCGATGCCACCGGGTGGCGGCGGCATGGGCGGCATGGGCGATATGGACTTCTGATCCAGCGTTCATCGTTGAGACTGGAAGGGGCGGGCCATAGGGTCCGCCCTTTCTGTTTGCGCGCGGCCCGTTCAGTAGTCACTCCTGCGGCTGCGGCGATGTCAGGTAACACGCTGCATCGAATGGTTCCCAACAGCCTACGCGATGCGCCGGCGTTGCCAGGAAGCCGGCGGCTTGTCGGGGTGCCTCCTGGCAATCGCCGGAGTTGGCGTGAAACTGATGTGCAGCGTCGTCCCCGTGGCCTTTGCGAGCCGCGTGAGCGTGCGCGTCGAGGGCAGCACCTTGCCCCCTTCTCTCTGTCCCTTGCCGGCAACGTAAAGCGCCCGCGATATGCCGCCCCTGCCGCGCATCCGCATCTCCCAGAGCGGACCACGCAGGTGCTTCACGTGGGTTCATGCATTCGTTGCAACCCGAATTCCTCGATCATGAAGGAAAACCGTGCGAGTTGCGCAGTTGCGCCCGCATATCAGCCGGCAGCGTCTTCACCTTCTCTTCGGTCCGTCCCTTGTCTCCCATTCATGGCCGGGACTTTTCCCGGCCATGAACGCTTCCAGTGGCCTGCCATCAGGTCAGGAACGCGGGGGCGGGGCCCAATCCTGCTCTGTCAGGCCCGTTGCTTCTGGACGAAGCGCACTCGAGGCAAGCCCTCGAAATGCCGGTCACAGGTCAGCAAGTCTGCGTCATGAGCTTGGGCTGTCGCGTAGACGACCGCATCCGCCGTCGCGAGCTTTCGCTGTCCACCACAGAGTGCTGCGGCCGCGAGCGCGATCGCCGTATCAAGATCCACAACGACGCACGTCTCGGTAAAGGCGATGACTTGATCGGCCTTATCCTCTCCCACCTCCCGAGTGAGCCACTTGGCCAATTCCAACTGAACGATCGTCGGGACCAGCCACTGGTCCGACAGTGGTAGATCTGCCGCCAACACGCGCCCAGCCGGTGAATCGGTCAGCCATTCTATCCAGGCGGAGGTATCCACAAGCCGCATCAGACGCGGTCAGACCGATCGCGATAGTCGATCGTGCTTGCACCGCGCGCGAGCCCGGCAAGTTGCTCACGCCGGGGAACCGGCACCAACAACATGCCTTCGCCCTTGGGGATGAAGGCAAAGACCTGACCTGCCCGCCAACGCTTCGCCTCCCGGACGGCCTTGGGGATCGATATCTGGAACTTTGCGGAAAGCGTGGTCGTATCTCTTCGCGTCATGCGGTTTCTCGATCGATCGGATGAGTGTAAGAACCTAACGTGGGTCAGCCGAGATGAAAACCCAGGAAGCCAGGCCAACTCGACGAAGCGGCATGGGCAAGGTATGGCCCCCCTCGCGGCAAATCAGAGGTTCTAACCACATGCCCCGTACGGTGACCGACTTCGACATCCCTACCCTGCGGGCGCGCCGCACCAACAAATGGCACAAGTTCCCCGACGACGTGCTGCCCGCCTGGGTCGCCGACATGGATTTCGGCGTCGCGCCGGCGGTCGCCGAGGTGCTGGCCCGTCTCGCGCGCGACCAGGAATATGGCTACGCCGCGCGGGAAGGTGCGCTGGCGGCCGCGTTCTCCCGCCGCATGCAGCGCCGCTTCGGCTGGCAGACCGATCCCGCCGATGCCCACCCGATCGGCGATCTGGTGCAGGCCAGTTTCTCCTCGGTGATGGCGTTCAGCGACCCAGGCGACGCGGTGCTGCTGCAACTGCCTTCCTATCCGCCGTTCATGGCCGCGATCAACGACACCGGCCGGCGCCTGATCGCCAGCCCGATGCGCGACAACGGCACACGCTGGGTGCTCGATCTCGCCGCCTATGAAACCGCACCAGATGCCAAGGCCCGCGTGCTGATCTTCTGCCATCCGCAGAACCCGACGGGGCGCGCCTTCACACGGACGGAGCTCGAAGAGGTGGCGGCGTTCGCCATCCGTCACGACCTCATCGTGGTGTCCGACGAAATCCACGCGGACATCGTCTATCCCGGCAACACGCATGTCCCGCTGGCATCGCTCTCTTCCGAGATCGCCGCGCGCACCATCACCATCACCTCGGCGACCAAGAGCTTCAACATCCCCGCGCTGCGCTGCGCGGTGATGCATTTCGGCACGCCCGACCTCAGGGCCCGCTTCTTCGCGCGCATTCATGCACGCCTGCTGGGCTCGCCAGGCGTCACCGGCGTCGATGCCACCATCGCGGCGTGGGACGATGGCCAGCCCTGGCTCGATGAGATCCTGGCGCACCTCCAGGCGAACCGCGACTGGCTGGCGCAGACCATCGGCGCCGAGTTGCCGGGCGTGACGATGCGCCAGCCGGAGGCGACCTATCTGGCCTGGCTCGACTGCTCCGCACTGGCGCTGCCGTGCCCGGCCGGACAGTTCTTCCTGGATCGCGCGCGGGTCGGCCTTAACTTCGGCGAATCCTTCGGCGCGCAGTACGCCAACTTCGCGCGGCTGAACTTCGCGACGCCGGCGCCGATCCTGCGCGAGATCGTGGGCCGCATGGCCGCTTCCGTCCGGCAGCGTTAGAAGTATCGCATGAAACTGTACATCACTCCCGGCTCGCCGTACGCGCGCGTTGCACGGATCGTGGTGCTCGAGAAAGGCCTGCAGGATCGCGTGGAAGTCATCCCGGCCCGGACGCGTGCGACCAACAGCCCGTATTACGCGGTCAATCCGTCAGGCCGGGTTCCCTATCTCGTGCGCGACGATGGTGTCGGGCTGGAGGAGTCCGCCGTCATCTGCGCCTGGCTCGATCACTGCCACGGCGATCCGGTCTTCGACCTGCCGCCGGGCGACATGGCGTGGGAGGCGCGGCGTCTCGAGGCTCTGGCCAGGAGCATGATGGACGGACTTTCGGTCTGGGTTCGCGAGATCCTGCGACCCGAGGACGAGCGTTCGCCGGGCGTCATCCGGCACGAGGCCGATCGCGCCAGCCGAATGGCCGACCTCTGGGACGTCGAGATCGACCACCCATGGATGCGCGGCGCGCTCAACCTCGCGCAGATCACGCTGGGCTGCGCCCTCGGGCTCAAGACACGCAACCCCGATATTAACTGGCGGCCAGGGCGAACAAAGTTGAGCGACTGGTTCGACCGCATTGCCGCACGGCCATCGTTCGCCGCGACGGCACCGCCGGCGGGTCGGTGAAGCGGCTTCTGCCGCTTCTACTCCGCCGCCTCCCGGCGCGCCGCCAACCCATCGATCGCCGCCTGGACCGCAGCACTCGCCTGGCCGGCGAATTCCACGTGATGATCCCGCGCGTAGGCGTACGAATCGCGGCGCAGCTCGCGTGACTGCTGGAAGTGCGGGTGCACATACCGCGCCATCAGTTCGTAGTGACGCTTCGTCGCGTCCCAGTCCGCCCAGTTGTGCGCCAGCTCCATGATCGCGCCGAAACCGCCCGATCCCTTCAGCAGGCGCTCGATATACGCAATCGCGTCGTCCGGCGTGCCGATGCAGCCGGCGCCGCTTTCGACCAGATACGTGTAGGGATCGGCGATGTCGGCCGGCATGATCGGGAACGTGCCCACGTCGGAGAAATAGTCGCGGAACGGGTGCAGTCCGAACTTCACGTTCTCCTTCGCCTTTTCGCGCGTCTCTGCGACATGGATCAGCGTCACCACCCGCCACTTGCCGCGGTCCGGCACGTGGCCGTTGGCGCGTGCCTGCTGCTCGTAGAGGCCCCAGTTCTGCGTATGCTTTTCCATCGCCTCCGGGCTGGTGCCACCGATCGACAGCATGCCGATGCCGTGCTTCCCCGATGCCAGCGCGCCGGTCGGCGAACGCGACGCCGCGACGGCCATCTCCATGATCGGCTGCGTGTAGCAGGGAAGCTGCAACTGCGCGTCCACCAGATCGTACCAGTCGGTCTTCTCGGTGACGATGTCACCCTTCAGCAGGCGCATGATCACGTCGAGCGACTGGTTCATCATCGGCCGCTGATCCGCCGGCTTGATGCCGATCTTCAGCGCGTCGTGCACCAGCGCGCCGGGCCCCACACCAAACATCGCGCGCCCGCGCGTCATGTGGTCGAGCTGCACCATGCGATCCGCGAGGATGAACGGGTTGTGGTACGGCAGCGACGCCACGCCGGTGCCCAGCCGGATGTGCCGCGTCCGTTCCGCCGCCGCGGCGATGAACATCTCCGGCGAGGCGATGATCTCGAAGCCACCCGAGTGATGCTCGCCGATCCACGCCTCGTGGTAGTTCAGCCTGTCGATATGCTGCAGCAGCTCCATGTCGCGTTCGAGCGCGAGCGTCGGGTTCTCGGTCAGGTTGTGGAACGGCGCCAGGAAGATGCCGCTGCGCAGGTGGCTCATGGTGGCCTCTTTGTGTTACCGGGCAGTAGGATACGCCCGCAACCATCATCCGACCAGGAGGGACCTCTTCCATGACCATCCGCTTCGACGATCGCGTCGCCATCGTGACCGGCTCCGGCTCCGGCCTCGGCCGCTCGCACGCCATGCTGCTGGCGAGCCGCGGCGCCAAGGTGGTGGTGAACGATCCGGGCGGCGCGGTCGATGGCCGCGGCGGTCAGCATGCGGTGGCGGACAAGGTGGTGGCGGAGATCAAGGCGGCCGGCGGCCAGGCGGTGGCGAACTACGACTCCGTCGCCGACATGAAGAGCGCACAGAACATCGTCGACACCGCGACCAACAATTGGGGCCGCTGCGACATCCTGGTGAACAACGCCGGCATCCTGCGCGACAAGGCGTTCAACAACATGACCATGGAGGACTTCGAGTTCACCTCGCAGGTGCACTACATGGGCACCGTGTACTGCACCAAGGCGGCCTGGCCGATCATGCGCAAGCAGCAGTACGGACGGGTGGTGGTCACCACGTCGGGGTCGGGCACCGTCGGGAACTTCGGCCAGAGCAACTACGGCGCGGCGAAGATGGCCGTGAACGGGCTGATCAACGTGCTGCGGCTGGAAGGCGCGAAATACAACATCCTGTGCAACGCGATCTCGCCGTCGGCCAACACGCGGATGACCGAGAGCCTGCTGCCGCCGCATATGCTCAAGTATATGCGCCCGGAGTTCGTCTCGCCCGCGGTGGCCTGGCTGTGCAGCGAAGAGTGCGACGCCAACGGCGAGATCATCGCCGCGACCGCCGGCAACTACGCACGGGTGCAGTACTTCCAGTCGGAGGGCGTGCAGTTCGATCCCGACGAGCCTGTGACGATCGAGATGGTGGCGGGGAAGATCGGCCAGATCCGCGACCTGTCGAAGGCGAAGCCATATACCGGGCTGATGGGCACGGTGGAGGCGAGCCTGCGGAAGATGGGGAAGCTCGAGTAACCGGTCATCACTGCACATCCAGCCGATACGCTTCCCCATCCCGTACGATCCGTCCTGCGGTCGCGCCGGCGAAGTGCGTGCCGATCACCAGCACCGGCGTCCCCGCCAACCGTTCGAACATCCGCTCCCGCGTCCTCACCCCCCATCGCCGGATCGGAATCCGCGGTGGATGCCCACTCGGGGCGCGCGATCTGACACGGATGGTGCATGAAGTCGCCGGTGATCAGCGCCTCCTCGCCGCGCGAGCGGATGCGCACGCTGACATGACCCGGCGTATGGCCGATCGTCGGGACGAGGTCGATCTCCTCGCACACGAGCGCATCCGTCTCCACCAGATCGACCAGGCCCGCGTCGAACACCGGCTGTACTGAATCGGCGAACACCGCGACCATGTCCTCGCGCTCCCGCGGCTTCGACCAGTGCTCGTACTCGGTCCGCCCCATCAGGTAGCGCGCCTGAGGAAACGTCGGCATCCACCGTCCGTCGACCAGCATGGTGTTCCAGCCGACATGGTCCACGTGCAGATGGGTGCACAGCACGGTGTCGATCGACTCGCGCGGATATCCCGCCGCCGCAAGGTCCGCCAGGAACGGCCCGTGCCGATCGTTCCACGTCGGTATCCGCCGGTTCTGCTTGTCGTTGCCCAGGCAGGTATCGACCAGGATGCGCCGCGCCGGTGTCTGCACCACGAAGCTGTGGATGCTCATGCGCAGCCGGCCCTCTTCATCGGCGAAGTGCGGTTGCAGCCAGGCGATCGGCTGGATCGCCTCGCGTGTCGCCTGCGGCAGGATGAAGCGGCTGCCGCCCGTCACCTCCAGTTCGACGACCTTGGTCACCGTCACGTCGCCGATCCGCCACTGCATCGCTCGCTCCTTGTGCC
>JANWJK010000348.1 GCA_025452005.1 Acetobacteraceae bacterium
CATCTGCCTTTGCTGCTGGTCCATGGCGAAGCGAGCGACATTCTGCTGCCCCCGACCGTGACGCGAATGCAGGCGGCGCGGCCCGACATGGTGCTGGCAACGCTGCCGGGCATCGGCCACGCGCCGACGCTGACCGAGCCGGAATTGCTCACTGCTTTGCGGGCGTTCGTGGATGAGGTGGAATGAGATGTGCGTCCCTGCCAGCGCGGCCCGATGACGCCATCGCGGCTGATCGCGGCCGGCTTCGGCTGCGGCTTCGCGCCGCTGGCACCGGGCACGGTCGCGTCGGCGGCAACGCTGCTGCCGGGTGCGCTGTTGCTGCACATATCCCCTGCCCTGCTTCCTGCCACAGCGCTTATCGCCACACTCGCCGGCCTATGGGCGATCCGCGCAGCGCATGTCGCTGGTGATCCTCGCTGGGTGGTGATTGATGAAGTCGCCGGCCAGCTTTTCGCGCTGTGCGGCCTTGCCGATGTATCAGCCGTCGGCCTGCTCGCCGCATTCTTCATCTTCCGCCTGCTCGATGTGACGAAGCCAGGCCCTATCGGCTGGGCGGATCGGCGCGAAGGTGCAGCCGGCATTATGGCGGACGATGTGATCGCCGGCGCGATCACTGCCGGCATAGTCTGGGCGATCGGTTCTCGCTGGCCGGCTTTGTTCCGCTAGTCTGTTGCGTTGGCGTGATTATGGCAGGTTGCTGAACCCCACAACATTCAGCTTGCGCTGCCATGCCTGCGTGCGGTGTGATCGCGCCAATAAGTCGGGGGGCCACAACGATGCCGCTGGAAAATGTCCGGCCCGGCGATTTGCTCCCGATGGCGGAGCGACGAGACGCAGGTCATGCCCTGCGCCGGTTGGTGCCGCGCGGGCTGCACGCAACCTGGCAGGCGCCGTCCGAACGGCGCGATCCGCTGGATATCATCATCGAAACCAGCCGCCACCGAATTTCGTCGCTGCTGCCGATCCGCTATGGCCGCATGCAGCAATCGCCGTTCGCATTCCTGCGCGGCTCGGCCGCGGTGATGGTGGCGGATCTTGCCACTACGCCCACCAGCGGCATCTGGGTGCAGTCGTGCGGCGACTGCCATCTGGCGAATTTCGGCATCTATGCCGCGCTGGACGGCACGCCCATCTTCGACGTCACCGATTTCGACGAGACGCTGCCGGCACCGTTCGAATGGGACCTCAAGCGGCTCGCGGCCAGCGTCGCAGTCGATGCGCGCTGCCGACAGATGCCGGAGCGCGCGTGCCGCGATCTCGCCCGCGACGTGGTCGCGGGTTATCGCCAGCACATGGCGAAACTGATGCGGCTGGGTCCGCTGCAAGTCTGGTGGTCACGCGTGGATGTGACAAAAGAGTTGCAGCGCATCGACGACGCGAAGCTGCGGCAGCACGAACTCAAGCGGTTGCAAATGGCTGCCGAAGCGCATCGCAAGGGCTATCGCAGGCTGCTGGAACACCGCAAATCCGGCTGGCGCATCAAGCCGCAACCACCGCTTCTACCGCCCGCTTCAACGCCCCATGACAACACGCTCGAGGTGGTCGCACGCACCGCCTTCGAAGCGTACAAGGTGAGCCAGCCGGAGGATCGCGGAGCGCTGCTCGATCGCTACCAACTGATCGACGTCGCGTTCAAGGTGGTGGGCATCGGCAGCGTCGGCACGTTCTGTGCGCTTGGCCTGTTCGCCGATCGCGATGGCGCCACGCTGCTGCTGCAGCTCAAGGAGGCGCAAAGATCGGTACTGGCGCCGTATGCCGCACCGAGTGCCTATGTGAATCAGGGGCAGCGTGTGGTGACCGGACAGCGCATCATGCAGGGCGAGCATGACATCTTCCTGGGTTGGACACAGGAACACGGCAGCGATCAATACTGCTATGTGCGGCAGTTGAAGGATTCCAGGCTGGCGGCGGTCGGCCAGAGGATCGCCGATGCGGCGCTGCCGTATTACGCCTCGTTGTGCGGCACGACGCTGGCACGCGCGCATGCACGGTCCGGTGATGCGGCACGGATCGCCGGCTATATCGGTTCCAGCGGCGCCTTCGACGCGGCGATCGCGCACTTCGCCATGGCCTACGCCACGCAGGTGGAAAGCGACTGGCGATTGTTCGTGGAGGCCATCAAGGCCGGATCCATCGAGGCACGCTGCGAATGATCCCGCATTTCTGGACGATGCGACTTTATTGCCTCTGAGTTTGCAAGCATCGCTGCGCCAGCGCGGGCTTGCGCTCGAATACGCAACGCTTGGCTGGAACGTTGTCGGGGTTGTCGTGATGGCGATCACCGCCTGGCGTGCCGGCTCTATCGCGCTGGCTGGCTTCGCGCTCGACAGCCTCATCGAGATCTACGCTTCGGTCGTGGTGATCTGGCAGCTCACAGACAGAGGGAAAGAGCGAGAACGGCTGGCGCTGCGGCTGATCGGCGGCGCGTTCTTCCTGCTGGCGTTCTACCTTCTGGTACAGTCCGCGTTGGCCTGGGTCAGCGGCGCGCGACCGGCGCCGTCGCAGGCGGGGATGGTGTGGCTGCTTGCCACCGTGGTTGCGATGCTGCTGCTCGCCTGGGGCAAGCTGACCGTTGGCCGTGCCCTCGGCAATGTCGTGCTGGTCACGGAATCACGTGTCACGCTGATCGACGCCGCACTGGCGGCCGCAGTCCTGCTTGGCGTCGCGCTCAACGCACTGTTCGGCTGGTGGTGGAGCGATCCACTCGCCGGGATGGTTATCGTAGCCTACGGTGTTGCGGAGGGGCGTGCCGCGTGGCGCACCGAGCTTAAAGACACGGGCAGCCAGCGGTAGGACCGCGGTCACCGCGTACCACGTGGTGATCGATCCATTCCGCGACCAGGCGGCGCGCCTCGTTCAGCGATGCCTCGGGATGATGCAGCCGGTACAACAAGGTGCAGGCCTGAAATGCCGCCATATCGTCCGAACCGAGATTCCGCAGGTCGCGATAGGCGGTGATCACCGCGCGCTCGCAGCGCCTGGCGATCTGGCTGACCTCGTGACCCATCGGCGGACGACCCTCCGTGTTGCGACTTATTCGCAATTGAGCGCCGCAGGATACGTGGCCGTTCCGATCTCGGCAATATGCAGAATCGTCAGGCCAGCAGCCCGCTCGCTTGGGAGGTCTCCACCTCGGCAGCATCGATCCCCCACGCCGAGAGCACCGTGCGAAGGTCCGCCGCACCTGGCGGTTCCGGTGGCGTCGGCGCTGCGAGCGGCGTGCGACTGAAACGCGGCGCCGGCGCCGGCTGCGGCACGCCATCGACTTCGACGAACACGTTGCGCGCCCGGTTGTGCGGATGAAGGGGCGCCTCCTCCATCGACAGCACGGGGGCGAAGCAGGCGTCGCTGCCTTCGAGCAGCGCGCACCATTCGTCGCGCGTGCGGGTGCGAAAGCGTTCGGCGAGCCGCGCCTTCACTGCGGGCCAGTGTGCGCGGTCCATCTGCGACGGCATGCTTGCGGGGTCGATCTCCAGCAGGCGCAGCAGGTCGGCGTGGAACTTCGCCTCGATTGCCGCCACTGAGACATAGCGGCCATCGGCGCACTCATACACTTCGTAGAAATAGGCGCCGGAATCGGTGACGTTGGTGCCGCGCGGTCCACTTAGCCGGCCTGATGCCTTGCCACCATAGATCGAGGTCATCAGCGACGAGGCGCCGTCCACCATGGCGGCGTCGACCACCTGGCCCCTGCCCGACTGCCGCGCCTCGATGATAGCGGCAAGAACGCCGACCACGAGATAGAGCGCTCCGCCACCGAAATCACCGACCAGGTTCAGCGGCGGTGTTGGCGGGCCGCCAGCGCGACCGATCGCATGCAGCGCACCGGTGAGCGCGATGTAGTTGAGGTCGTGGCCGGCAGCGTGTGCCAGCGGTCCTTCTTGGCCCCAGCCGGTGACGCGGCCGAACACGAGGCGCGGGTTGCGTGCGAGGCAGATGTCCGGGCCGAGACCGAGGCGCTCCATCACCTTGGGACGGAAGCCTTCGATCAGGGCGTCGGATTGCTCGATCAGGCGCAAAGTGAGTGCGACCGCCTCCGGGCGCTTGAGGTCGAGGCGGATGATGTGGCGACTGCGCTTCAGGGTCTCGAACTTCGTCGGCAGCGGCAGGCCAAGGTCGCTGTCTGCGACGCGGTCGATGCGCAGCACGGTGGCGCCCATCTCGGCGAGCATCATCGCCGCCATCGGGCAAGGCCCAATGCCGGAGAACTCTATCACCTTGATCCCTGCGAGCGGTCCCATGCGAGGACCGTAGAACGGCATGAAAGCGCAAGCAATCCGGCAACGGCCGTGCTCGCGGAACTGGCGTTCTTGACGACGGCCGGTCGACCATCTAACTGCCCGCATAATGCAGCGCAGACGATCGATCCAATCATCGAAACGGTCCGCCAATCACCCTGCATTTCGCGCCTCCGGATCGGTACTCCGCCCACCACTCAGAAGCCGCTTCGTCTTTCGCAATCCGAAGAAGGCCGCCTCGTGATCCATGATGCCGTCGCGCCCCGGCGAGGCGCGATGCCCGGACTGGCGCAGACCAGCGCGATGGCATTGCTGTTCGGGGCAGTGGGCCTGGCGTTCGTCGTCGGCCCTTCGGTCATCGATGGCCGCATACCCGGCGATATCGGAGATGCCCGGTTTAACAGTTATGTTCTCGAACACTTCTTCCGCTGGATCACCGGCCAGGCGCCAAGCTTCTGGAACGCCGACTTCTTCTACCCATTTCCGTTGACGATTGCGTTCAGCGACAACCATCTCGGCAACGCCTTCATTTATGCTGCCTTCCGCGCGATCGGACTCGTGCGCGAAGACGCATTCCGCGCATGGTACGTCGTCGGGTTCGTGGTCAACTTCGCAGCCGCCGTCTATGCGCTTGTCCGCCTGGGCTACGCGGAGCTGCCCGCCGCTGCCGGCGCCTTCGTCTTCACCTTCGGCATGCCCGTCATGGTGCAGGCAAGTCACGCCCAACTCCTCTATCGCTTCGGTGTCCCGCTCGCGGTCCTCGCTCTCGAGGAGTTCAGGTCACACGGACAATTGCGCCACCTCGCGCTCGCCGCATTTTGGACGACGTGGCAGTTCTACTGCTCGATCTACGATGGCTACTTCCTGAGCCTGCTGTTGCTGGCACTCCTGATCGGTCACGCGCTGTGCCATAGGGGCAGTCCGATCGTCGGCCTCAGGTCCTTGGCATCGGCGGCACGCAAACAATGGACGGACCCGCCAGCTCGGACCAAAGCGGCGTTCCTGCTTACGATGACAGTGTTGGCCGCACTGATGGTCCTGCTCTGCGCGCCATATGTGGAAGTCGATCGTCTGTATGGCTTTCGCCGGTATTGGTTCGAGACAGCCCAAATGTTGCCCAGGCCGGTCAGCTACCTGCTGGCAAGCGGTTCGCGGCTCTGGCCATCCAAAGGTGCACTGTTCGATGCGCTGCCGATGCGGCACGAGCACGCTATGTTCATCGGAGCTGCCCCGCTCCTGGCAATAGCAGTGGCAACCACGCTGCGATTAGCCAACAGGGCGACACTGGACCGCCTGTTCGCGCCCGCCGCTTTTGCGGTTCTGCTTCTCGTGCTCCTGACACTGTGGGTCGACGGTCATTCGGCCTACCGCGTGCTCGCCCGGCTGCCCGGCGCGAATGCCATCCGCAGCGTGACGCGTGTCATCGTGATCCTGATGTTCCCCTTCGGTCTGCTGCTGGCTGCGTCGCTGAACGCCATCCTCGGCGCCCGCCTGCCCGGCTGTTTCCGAACCGGTGCAGTCGCGGCGTTGATCGCCCTGTTGTTCGCCGAATCTTCCTTTATCACGCACATCACCGCAACCAAGCAACAATGGCAGGCACGAATGGCCGCTGTTGCGGCTAAACTGCCACCGAACCTTCCATCTGCGCCGATCCTGCTCTTGGCGCCGCAGCCAGGCCAATCCGTGCAGTGGCCTCGCGAAATCGACGCCATGTTGTTCGCACAGGATCGCGGCTGGCGGACACTCAACGGCTATTCGGGCAACGCTCCGCCACGGCATCAAATCCTGGGCGAATGCCAGGACGCCGCTATCCTTCTCTCCACCGGCCTCGCATTCCTCGGCCGCGACACGGATCAGGATTACCGGGCGCTCACGAGCCATGTGGTCAGGGCCGGTTATCCACAGTGTGACGATGCCGTGCTGTCGCCTCGCCCACAAATTACCATGTTCGCCGGGCCGATACCGGCGCCACTGATGGCCAGTGTCGCGCTGAGCATCGAAGGACTGGAGGTGCGCGACGGCCAGATCGTCATCTTGGCCACGATTGTCAACAGATCGCCTTCCCTGACTCTGCCGGCTTATTCCACCACGGTCATGCCGATCCGGTTATCGGCTCGCTTTGTAGATGCACGGGCCGCGCCACCGGACCTCCAACGCGGACCGGGTTGGGATTTGCGCCAGGACATCGCCTTCGATGTTCCCCCCGGCACATCACAGCCGGTCATCATACCGATCGCTCCGCCAGCCGAACCGGGGATCTACCGCGTCGCGGCGTCGATGGTGCAGGACCGCGTGGCGTGGTTCCACGACCACGGCATGCATATTCCCATCAGTATGCAGATCGTCGAAGTGGACAAGGACCATGGCGTCCGCGTGATCCGCGAATAGCCGAACACCCACCCGCCTGCGTGTTGACCATCGCAGCGGCTCCGCGATGGATCCTGCACTTAATCCCCCGCCGCCACCGCTGGCCGCTCATGCCTGCGCATCAGCAACAGCAACAGCAAGGGCGGGATGACGGTCAGCATCATCATCCGGAAGTCATTGTTGTAGGCAATGATCTGCGCCTGGTGCGTCACCATCTGATCGAGCATCGCCGCGCCGTGTCGCGTCGCCGGGTCCAGCATGTGCTGCACCGTGTCGTTGCCCTGCAGCACCCGGTCGAACGGCGTGATGCCGGCGGCGATGTCGGCGTGCGTCGTCTGGATGCCGCGGGTGAGGCTGAACGACATGACCGAAATCCCGATCGCCGAGCCGATATTGCGCGCCAGCGACTGCATCGAGGTCGCCTCGCCGCGCAGCGACGGCGGCAGCGTCGTGTAGGCCATCACCGTCATCGGATTGAACACAAGGCCGACAGTGAAGCCCTGCATGACCATGGTGAGCATCATCTCTTCGGCAGTGATGTCGGGTGTCCAGTTGCTCATGGTGTAGAGCACCCAGCCCAGGCCCAGCAGGCCGACCGCCATGATCTTGCGCTGATCCACCCGCATGCCGAGACGCGCGGCGAGGAACATCGACGCGATGATGCCGATCCCGCGCGGCGCCATCACCCAGCCCGCGGTATAGACGGGATAGCCCGCGAGGTTCTGCAGATAGGGTGCCAACAACGCCGATGTCGACAGCATCAGCGATGAGACGCAGAAGATCATGATGATGGCGGAGGCGAAGTTGCGGTCCCTGAACAGGCCGGGCGGTAGGAACGGCTTCTCGGCGGTGAACATGTGCACGACGAACAGGTAGAATGCGAGACCCGCCACCACTGCCTCGATCATGATCTCGCGCGAGCCGAACCAGTCGAGCTCCTGGCCGCGGTCGAGCATCATCTGGAACGAGCCGGCCGCGAGCCCCAGCATGGCGAAGCCGTACCAGGAGAACCTGAGCTGCGGGCGCTGCGGCGTCTCGCGCATGAACAGCGCGATGCCGATCATGGCAAGGATGCCGAATGGCAGGTTGACGTAGAACACCCAGCGCCAGGAGTAGAGATCGGTCAGGTAGCCACCAAGCGTCGGGCCGATCATCGGACCCATGGTGACGCCCATCGAGAAGATCGCCATCGCCTGGGCGCGACGCGAGAACGGATAGATGTCCAGCATCGTCGCCTGCGACAGCGGCGCCAGGGCGGCGCCGAACATCCCCTGCACCAGGCGGAATCCGACCAGTTGCTCCAGCGACTGCGCCGCGCCGCACAGCACGGATGCGACGGTAAATCCTGCGATGCAGACCATGAACAGGCGCTTGCGGCCGTAGCGGACGGCCATCCAGCCGACCGGAGCGGTCATGATGGCAGCAGCAATCACATAGGAGGTGAGCACCCAGGTGATCTCGTCGTAGGAGGCCGACATGCTGCCCTGCATGTAGGGCAGCGCCACGTTGGCGATGGTGGAGTCCAACGTTTGCATGAACATTGCCAGCATCGCGGAGGCGGTCAGCAGGCCGCGATAGGGGACGCGGGTGGTGTCGGACATTATTC
>JANWJK010000349.1 GCA_025452005.1 Acetobacteraceae bacterium
CATTTCCCTTCTCGGTGGCTCTCCGTGGCTTTGAACCTCGGTGACCTCCGTGTGGAACCTTGCTTTGCCCGCCCGCGCACCACTTCCACGGGCGTTCACCCGATCGCCCTGAGCGCGGGCCGGAGACCCGGCGCGCCGGGGCGATCCTGATGCGCTATTGATGGATCTCGGGTTCGACGAGCCTTGCCAGGTTTCGCAGCGACTCCTGCCAACCAAGATAACACGCCTCGGGTGGAATGACGTCCGGCACGCCTGCCTGCACGATATCCAGCTCGGTGCCGACCGATACCTTCTTCAGCGCCACCGTCACCTGCATTTCGCCGGGCAGGTTGGGATCGTCGAATTTGTCCGTGTAGCGCAAGCGTTCGCCCGGAACGAGCTCGACATATTCGCCGCCAAATGCGTGGCTTGTGTCGGTTGTGAAGTTCCGGAAGGACATTCGGAACGTACCGCCTACTTTCGGTTCCAGGTGATGCACAGTGCAGGCAAAGCCGTTGGGCGGCAGCCATTTCGCGAGCGCGTCCGCCTCGAGGAACGCGCGATAGACTTTCTCCGGGCTGGTGGCCAGAACGCGATGCAGGCGAACGGTGCTGGGCATGCTGATTTATCCCTGAATTGACCGAACGGATGTTGCCGACGATCAGCCGCCCGGTATCGGCAGAAGCGAGCGGATGTCCCACGCGCCGATAACGTCAGGCTGCCCGACGGCCCGCTCGTGCCGCCTCAATCCTGGCAATGTCGATCCGGCGCATGGTCATCATGGCGTCCATCGCCCGCTTCGCGGCAGCGCGATCCGGGTCCTTCAGCGCGGCAAGCAGGGCCCGCGGCACGATCTGCCACGAAAAGCCCCAGCGGTCCTTGCACCAGCTGCACTGGCTTTCGCTGCCGCCGTTCTCGACGATCGCGTTCCAGTAGCGGTCGGTTTCCGCCTGATCGTCGGTCATCACCTGGAAGCTCACCGCCTCGTTCGGCATAAACGCGGAGCCACCGTTCAGACCGACAAAGGCTTGGCCGAGTACGGTGAACTCGACGGTCAGCTCGCTACCCTGTTCGCCGCCAGGGAAGTCGGATGGAGATTTAAGCGCGGGCCCCACATGGCTGTCTGGAAAGGTGGCCGCGTAGAATTCCGCCGCCTTCCGTGCCTCGCCATGATCGAACCACAGACAGGTGACGATCTTTCCGCTCATGAAAGTTCCCTCAACATCCTTGCCGACATGCCTCGATATCAACGTGCATGAAGCATGTCGATAAGGGTCCGCTTCAAGATCAGGTTATTCGTTCGCGACAGCCGCCCCTGCGTCCCCATTGGTCGCCAGATCGGCTGGAGAAGGAGAATGCTCCCCTCCCAGCCTCGCTACGCCGCCTAACCGCCCGACTGTGCAACCGATATAAGTCGTTGCTTCAGCGACGGATCGGCCTGCGCCATCTGAATAACCTGATTGTACTGCTGCACAGACAATCCCTGATCGCTGATCGCCTTCATCATCTCGCTCTGCGCCTGTTGTGTCAGTTGCTGCTGCTGCTCCGGTGCAGTTTGCGAGTGCATGCGTTCGGCATACTTCTGGCGGATCGTCGCGGTCTGACGCAGCGCCATGCCGACCTTGCGCACCATCACGTCGGACACCTGTCCCTGCTGCGTCGCCGCACCCGGTGCCGGAGGCGGCGTCGGAACAACGCCGCTCTGCTGTGCGATCGATGGCGTAACAGCGCACGTCGCCATCAACGCTGCCACCAGGGCAGCCCTTCCAGAATCAATCATCACACTCTCCCCGCCCTCGGATGCACCGTCACAGGCCGCCGAGGGACAATTGCAGTGGAAAAATCAGGCCGAACGACAGGCGACAAGAACCCGCTGTTCCAAGTCCTCATCGGCCTGCGCGGCCGAAATCACCTGATTGTACTGGTCGACCGTCAGACCCTGATCGCTGATAACACGAACCGCCGCGGTCTCCACCTCGTTCGCCAGATCCTGCGCCTCCTCCTCGGTTCGCGCAGTCGCCATGTTCTCTTCGAACGACTGGCGCAGCTTCATGATCTCGGCAACCGCCTTGCCAACCTGGGATACCACCTTGTCCGGCACCTCCCGCGCAGACGACGAGCCGTTACCACGGTTCGCATTCGTACTGGTCTTTGCCATGGATTTCTCCTTTCGCATTTCTCATGCGACAGCGAGAGCAATACGGCCTCACCGCATCCCTTTGATGCGGTCCATCGCGCGCCGCCTCGCGGCTGCCGCGACCGACGGAAGCTTGGCACCATGGATTGCTGATCAAGGGGGCTTCGCGAAAAGCGCGTCCGCTCCCAGGATCGTGAACGATTCAGACCGGGGCAATGCTGTCATTGCAAGCGAAGCGAAGCAATCTCGCGGGAATATTCCGCCAATGCATTGGGGATTGCTTCGCTTCGCTCGCAATGACAGGGGGAACGCTAGCCGGTCTGCCTCTGCGACAGCTCGATCGTCACGCCCTCCGGCCCCTCGATGAACACCAGCTTGCGTGCATGAAAATCCATGACCTCGTTGCGCGTCCTGAAGCCGGCACCGCGCAGGCGCGAGACCTCGGCTTCGATGTCGTCGACCGCAAAGCAGATGTGGTTCATCCCGAGCTTGTTCAGATCGTGAACATGCGGATCCGGCAACGTCTCCGGATGGAGATAGCGGAGCAACTGGATCTCGGCGCGTGGCGTGGCGTTCTCCAGCACCAGCGTGATGTGCTCGGCTTCGATGCCGGGAACGCCCATATAGTCGGCGAACACCGGGCCCTTGATCACGACGGACGTCGCCTCCTTGAAACCGAGCAGGGCGAAGAACGCCTTCGCCCTCTCGGCATCGCGCACGACGATCGTCAGGTGGTCGAAGTTCTTGACCACGCCGGTTATCTCTCCACGCACATCGCGACGCCCATGCCGCCGCCGATACACAGCGTCGCCAGGCCCTTGTGCGCGTCACGCTTCTGCATCTCGTGCAGCAGCGTGATCAGCACGCGCGCGCCGGACGCGCCGATCGGATGTCCGATGGCGATCGCGCCGCCATTCACGTTCACCTTGTCGGTGTCCCAGCCGAGGTCCTTGTTCACCGCCAGCGCCTGCGCCGCGAACGCCTCGTTGGCCTCTATCAGGTCGAGGTCGTCCACCTTCCACCCGGCCCGGGCGAGCGCCTTGCGGGTGGCAGGGATAGGGCCGGTACCCATCACCGCTGGATCGACGCCAGCGGTGGCGAACGCGGCAACCCGTGCCAGCGGCTTCAGCCCGCGCTTCGCTGCCTCGGATGCGGTCATCAGCACCAGCGCCGCCGCCCCGTCATTGATGCCGGACGCGTTGCCGGCGGTCACCGTGCCGTCCTTGCTGAACGCCGGCCGCAGCTTCGCCATCGTTTCGATGCTGGAGTCGTGACGGATGTACTCGTCGTCCGCCACCACCGTGTCGCCGCGGCGCCCCTTCACCGTCACCGGCGCGATCTCGTCCTTGAAGCGGCCCGCCTTTTGCGCGGCGCTCGCCTTCTGCTGCGAGCCGAGTGCGAACTGGTCCTGCTGCTCGCGGGTGATCTGATACTTGCTGGCGACGTTCTCCGCGGTGTTGCCCATGTGATAGCCGTGGAACGCGTCCCACAGCCCGTCCTTCAGCATCGTGTCGATGAATTCGACGCCGCCCATCTTCTGCCCCGTGCGCAGATAGGCGGAATGCTGCGACGTGCTCATGCTCTCCATGCCGCCGGCAGCGACGATGGCGCTTTCGCCAGTACGAATCTGCTGGGCCGCGAGCGCGACGGCACGCAGCCCGGAGCCGCACACCTGGTTGATGCCGAAGGCGGTCTTGGCGTCGGGCAGCCCGGCGGCGCGCGCCGCCTGGCGGGCGGGGTTCTGGCCCTCGCCGGCCGCCAGCACCTGGCCCAGGATGACCTCGTCCACGTCGCCGGCTTCGACGCCGGCGCGCTCGAACGCGGCCCGCAGGGCAATCGTGCCAAGTTCGTGCGCCGACAGCGTGCCCAGCGCGCCGCTGAAGCTGCCCACCGGCGTGCGGGCGGCGGAGACGATGACGATGTCGTCCATGTCTGGCTCTCCTGATGCGGATCGGCAGCCTAGCGCCGCCGGATGGCTCTGGAAATGTAGGTGCGAAGCGGCCCAATATCAGCCCGACTGGAATGCATGGGAGCACGTCTATGGCCGAGGCCGCGCTGAGCTACACACACGGCGCCAGCAACGTTCCGCTGATCGGCGAGACGATCGGCCGGCATTTCGAGCGAAGCGTTATGCGCTGGGGCGACCGGCCGGCGTTGATCGTGCGCCAGCAGGACGTGCGGTGGAACTACCGGGAGCTGGGCGAGAAGGTCGATGCGTTCGCCGCCGGGCTGGCGGCACTCGGGCTGCAGCCGGGCGAGCGGATCGGCATCTGGTCGCCGAACAACGCCGAGTGGGTGGTGGCCCAGTTCGCCACCGCCAAGGCCGGCCTGATCCTGGTGAACATCAATCCGGCCTATCGGCTGGCCGAACTGGAATATGCGCTGAACAAGGTGGGCTGCCGGGCACTGATCACCGCGACGGCGTTCAAGACATCGGACTATGTCGGCATGGTTACGACGCTGGCGCCGGAGCTGCGCCACGCGCGCGCGGGCCATCTGGACGCGGCGAAGCTGCCGTCGCTGAAGATCGTGATCCAGATCGGCGAGTCCACGGCGCCGGGCATGATCCCGTTCGACAGCGTGTATGGCATGGGCACCGCGTCGCATCGTGCGCATCTGGCCGAGCTGGCGGGCAGATTGCAGTTCGACGAGGCGATCAACATCCAGTTCACCTCCGGCACCACCGGCCTGCCGAAGGGCGCGACGCTGACGCACCACAACATCCTCAACAACGGCTACTTCCTCGGCGAGGCGATGGGCTACACCGAACAGGACAAGGTGTGCATCCCGGTGCCGCTGTATCACTGCTTCGGCATGGTGATCGGCAACCTCGCCTGCATGACGCACGGCGCGGCGATGGTGTATCCGGGCGAGGGCTTCGATCCGCTCGCCACGCTGCAGACCGTGGCCGAGGAGCGCTGCACGTCGCTCTACGGCGTGCCGACCATGTTCATCGCACAGCTCGAGCATCCGGAGTTCGCGAAGTTCGACCTTGCCAGCCTGCGCACCGGCATGATGGCGGGCGCACCCTGCCCCATCGAGGTGATGCGGCGCTGCATCCGCGACATGCATCTGAGCGAGATGACCATCGGCTACGGCATGACGGAGACCAGCCCGGTCAGCACGCAGACGGCGCGGGACGATCCGCTGGAGCGGCGGGTCTCGACGGTCGGGCGCGTGCATCCTCATGTCGAGGTGAAGGTCGTCGATACCGAGGGCCGTGTGGTGCCGCGCGGCACGCCCGGCGAGTTCTGCACCCGCGGTTACTCGGTGATGCTGGGCTACTGGGACGATGCGGAGCGCACGGCGCAGGCAATCGATGCGGCCGGCTGGATGCACACCGGCGACCTGGCGACGATGGACGCCGACGGCTACTGCAACATCGTCGGCCGCATCAAGGACATGGTGATCCGCGGCGGTGAGAACGTGTATCCGCGCGAGATCGAGGAGTTCCTGTATCGCCACCCGAAGATCCAGGACGTGCAGGTGTTCGGCGTGCCGGACGAACGCTACGGCGAGGAGCTGTGCGCCTGGATCAAGCTGCGCGCCGGTGAGACGCTGACGGTGGACGAGGTGCGCGAGTTCTGCCGCGACCAGATCGCGCACTACAAGGTGCCGCGCCACATCCGCTTCGTGGACGAGTTCCCGATGACGGTGACCGGCAAGATGCAGAAGTTCATCATGCGCGACCGCATGACGGCGGAGCTTGGCGTGAAGGAAGCAGTGACGGCCTAGTACGTCGGCGCGTTCCGCCAGGAACGTCAGTCGGCCGCCGGTGGTGCCGGTTGGTGGCGCAGCCGCTCGACCTTGGCCATCGCGGAGGCGCCGGGCCACTCCTCGACGAGCCACTGGGGCAGCGGGTCGTTCGCGCCGCTCAACGGCAGCACTTCGTCCTCGTCGCCGCGACCGTTCGGGAACAGCTCCAGCGCCCGCGGCATCTCGTAATAGATCTCCAGGCCGTTGCCGTCGGGATCGGCGAAATAGATGCTGCGCTGGCAG
>JANWJK010000350.1 GCA_025452005.1 Acetobacteraceae bacterium
AATCCTGCTCCGAACGCCAGCTCGAGGAACTTGACCGGCTCATCGGGCCGTGGCTCGACGACTATGAGCGTACGTCACGGGCTGCCAAAAAATAGCCGAAAACTCGGCACTCTCAAGATCCTTACTGTAACAGGCCCTCCGCCTGTTATCCGATGATCCGACCTCTGCCGGACGAAGCACGAACCAGCGGCCGCATCGAGTGCGTCACGTGAACCGGCCACGTTAATTTGCTCTCGACACACGCCCTCGAGTATCTTGTCAGCCATCAAAAGCGTACATATCGTGCCTGGAAGGCCCGCGATAACGCCGGTCACATGGGGAATGTCGGCTTATGGGCGCAACGATTGGTCACAGTCGCGACGCGAGCCAGGCCGAGAGGGACGCTCGCGCGCGGATGAGTGAGCCTCTGCGGGCCAATTCTGTCGCTGTCAGAACGGTCTTCACCACGGGAGACTTGCCGCCATCCAAACAGTTTGACGCCTACCGAGAGTATTGCGCCCCAGTAATAGAGATTTCTCCAAACGAAGGATCAGGCTCGGGCTTCGATGCGGTCTGCGAGATGTGGCAGCTCGGGCGCTTCGGATTCCGGCGTATCCGTACTCCGGCAGGCAGCTTCGGGCGCAGCGATGCACAGGTGCGCCGCGACGGCCTGGATCATTGGGTCTTCAATGTGCTCCGGCACGGCGAACAGGAAGCACGCACTACGACCGGCGAACTAAGGACAGGTGCTGGCGAACTGTCCGTCTTCTCACTTGCTGGCGCATATCAGGCTCGCCGGACGCAAGTCGACTGGATGGGCCTCTTCGTTCCTCGTGGAGCCTTCCCCGCTATAGACGCATCGCTCAATCACAATCACCATCAGGCCCTGGATAACTCCCTGGGCCGCTTATTGGCGGCTTACCTGATTGCTCTGGCGGACGAGCTCCCGACCATGAAAGAGGACGACCTTCCTCGCGCAATCCAAGCAATGCAGTTGCTGGTCGAGGGTCACGCCGCGCCGTCTTCCGCGGTTCTGGATTCCGGCAATACGTGCCTCGATGTGCCACGGATGCGTCTTCTCCGCGATATTATCGACAGAAATCTTGGCTCGTGGAATCTTCACGCGGGACGGCTCTGCAAACTGGCGGATGTATCGCGCTCGAACCTCTACAGGATGTTCGAGCCCTATGGGGGCGTGGTCCGCTACATCCAGCGGCAACGGCTTCAGCGAACGCATGACCTGCTCGCTGATCCGACCTGTACCAGGAAGATCAGTTCGATTGCCAACGATTACTGCTTTTCCGATTTGTCGACCTTCAGCCGTGCCTTTCGTCATGAGTTTGGATATTCGCCGACGGATTTAAGAAGGCGTAGTGAAAGCGGTGGCGCCGCATTCAGCAAGGGCCGACTGACTCACGGGATTTCGGCCGGAGGGAGTTGGGAACTCCTGTTCAATTCTTAGCTGCGGGGATCGTGGCAGGTGTTGCCACGAACAAAGCCAGGTTCACAACTGTGACATGGGTTGCTGGCATCGTCACATCGCACAGGTGAACCGGTGGTACATTGGATCGTAGCTCCTAGCGCGTAGGGCCCGGAGGTCAGAATGCTGTCATGTGCGCAGGTCGACAAGCCGGATGCAGCCGGATCGGTCGGGTGCCTCTGCCACCGGCCGGAGATCCAGTCGCTTACACGGCGGATCGGCGCCGATCTGTCGCGCAGGAGCTTCATAGGGGGGATCGCCGCGGCGACTTCCACGCTTGCCGTGTCCAGACGCGCCGGGGCGCAGGCTCCTGAACCACCGCGGCCCGTCGTCTTTACCAAAGTCCGGGTCTTCGACAGCCGCGCGGGCGCAATACGTGATGGTATGTGTGTCCTTGTCGAAGGCGGTCGCATCAAGGACGTCATTGCCGGCAATCCGCCGCCGCCGGACGGTGCGCAGGTCATTGACTGCGGCGGCCGTGTCATCATGCCGGGCCTGATCGATGCGCACTGGCATTCGCTCTTCGCTGGCCTGCCGTTGTCGGCCGCAATGACGGCCGATGTCGGGTATGTCTTTCTCGCCGCGAGCGCGGAAGCCGAGCGCACGCTGATGCGCGGTTTCACCACCATTCGTGACCTCGGCGGCCCCGCCTTTCCGCTTCAGCAGGCAATCGATCAAGGTCTGGTGGCAGGACCGCGAATCTACCCCTGCGGTGCGATGTTGACCACGACCGGTGGCCATGGCGATTTGCGGCCGCTCTCCGACCTGCCGAGAGTCGCAGGCGCCGCGCTGAGCGCGTTGGAGAAGTCCGGTGGCAGCATGATCGCCGACAGTGCGGACGAGTTGCGGCTGCGCGCGCGCGAGCAACTGATGCAGGGTGCCTCGCAAATCAAGGTCGTGGGCGGCGGTGGGGTATCCTCGCCACGAAGCCCATTGGACATGTCCACCTTCAGTCTGGACGATCTGCGTGCCGCGGTCGGAACGGCCGCGGATTGGAATACCTACGCGACCGTGCATGCCTACGCGCCGCAGACTGTTCAGCGGGCGATCATGGCCGGCGCGAGATGCATCGAGCATGCCCACCTGATGGACGATCAGACAGCAAGGCTCATGGCGGAGAAAGACGTCTGGCTCAGCATTCAGCCGTTCGTCGGGCAAGAGGACGCGGTCCCGCTCACCGGTCCAAGCCAGACAAAGATGCTGCAGGTGATCGCCGGGACCGACTCGGCCTACAGGCTGGCCAAGGCACACAATCTGAAGACGGCGTGGGGGTCGGATTTGTTGTTCTCAGCGGCCCTGGCACGCCGACAGGGGACTATGCTGACGCACCTGACGCGCTGGTATTCGAACGCGGAAATCCTGACGATGGCGACGGCCACCAACGCGGAACTCCTCGCGCTGTCTGGTCCGCGAAACCCCTATCCGGGAAAGCTTGGTGTCATTGAAGCAGGTGCCTTTGCGGATCTCCTGGTCGTGGATGGCAATCCGGTTGAAGACATCAAGCTCGTGGCAGATCCCGACAGGAATTTTCTGATCATCATGAAAGACGGGAAGATCTGGAGAAACGCGCTCAAAGCGTGATCGGACTCGCTCCTCGCGGGCACCAGTTGCCGCTTTTCAGAAGCTCCAGAACACTGGGACGAGGAACTCCGCGACCACGAAGAACAGCAGCAGCAGCGGCAGCCCGAGTTTCCAGTAGTCTCCAAAGCGATAGCCGCCCGGGCCCATCACCATCAGGTTGACCGGGGTCGCGACCGGGGTGAGGAAGGCGGCTGCGGAGGCCACCGTGACGCTCATCAGGACGGGTCGTGGGGACACCCCGATCTCGTGCGCGGCTGCCACCGCGATGGGGATGATGATGAGCGCTGTCGCCGTGTTGCTGATGAGCTGACCGAGGACTGCCGTCAGCACGAACAGTCCGGCAAGCAGTGCATAAGGGCCGGCGTCACCGACCAGATGCACCAAGGACTCCGCCAAGAGGTTCGCTGCACCACTCTTGGACATGGCTGTGGATAGCGGGATCATGGCGCCGACCAGGATCACCGTTGTCCAGTTGATCGAGCGGTAGGCCTGTTCGACTGTGACAACACGAAACAGTACCATGGCGCAGGCGGCGACCAGGCCGGCGATCGCCGAAGGCACTGCGCCGGTCGCGAGCAGGACCACCATGCCGAGCAGCACGGTGATCGCCGACTTCGCCCCCGTGCCCATGGGAACCGCCTGCCGGCGAACGACTTCCGGAGAGTCGACGACCAGCACATCGGGATCGTCGAGATGTTTGTCGAGCGCCTGCCAGGTCCCTTGAAGCAGCAGCGTGTCGCCGGCGGCCAATATTGTTTCGTCCGGACCCTGATCTTCGTTTCTGCGCTGCACCGCGAGGATGACCAGGTCGCCGCTCGGTGTGACCATCCCGGGGAACACAGACTGCCCGATCAGCCCGGAACGCGGTGGGATCACGACCTCAGCCAAGCCGGAGCTGCGGTTGAACAGCGTCTCGGCGACGTCGGTGGGGGCGTCTTCTGCTCGAAATGCGAGCAGGTTGTCGGACGCCAGACCGCCGACGGTTTCTGCGTCGCCCCGCACGATAAGGATATCGCCCTCGGCGAGTGCGGGACGCCGGAGCCGACCGCTCCCGTCGCCGGCCTGGATGGCGACCAAAGTGAGTCCCGCATAGTCGGTCAGGTCGATGGCAGAGGGTGACGCCCCGACATATGGCGAGCTCGTCCGTACGCCGAGTTGGAACAGCCCGTCCTCCAGGCGGTACTGTTCGACAAGGGTTCGGGCGTGTTTGCTCAGATCGAGTGGAAGCGTTCGCCCACTACGCTCCGGCAGCAACCTCTGCCCGAACAACACCACGATCACGATCGTTCCGACCACCAGCGGAATGCCGGCAATGGCGAATGAGAAGAAACCGAACGGTGGCAGTCCGGCATCCGTAGCGGCTTCCGACACGAGCACGTTCACCGGCGTGCCGGTGAGCGCCAGAAGCGATCCGGAATGGGCGGCAAATACCAGCGGCATAAGCAGTTGCGAGGGAGAGCGGCCGAGGCGGATTGCCATGACGACAACCACCGGAAGCAGTGCGGCGACCGCTCCGTTGACGCTGATCAGCGCGGTGAGCAAACCCACCAGGGTCATCATGAGGACGATCAGCCGGACCCGGCTTTGCCCCGCCTGGGCGATTAGGCCCTGTCCCGCCCATGCGGTTACGCCGGTGGCCTCGAGGCCGGCGCTGACGACGAACAACGACGCGATGAATATGACGGCGGGGTCGCCTAGGCCGCCCAGCGACTCGGTGAGATTGAGCACACCAGTGAAATACAACGCGAGCGCCGTGCCGAGGGCTACCAGGACGACCGGAACGCAATTCCAGACGAACAGAACCACGATCGCTGCGACGATCGCGAAGGTAATTGCGATATGGCTCATGCTACCCGCCGTATACGTGTCTTCGGTAACGAAACATGGTAATCGGTCATCGCGACCGATGGTTAAACGCCGAGGGGGATTCCAAGCAGGTACCAAAGGATCAGGACTACGGTCCACACGACATACAACACTACCGTGTAGGGCAGCATCATTGCGACGACCGTACCGACGCCTGCTTCCTTCTGGTACTTCTGTGCGAATATAACGATCATGCCGAAGTAGGCCATCAATGGGGTGATCACATTCCCCGGCGAGTCCCCGACCCGATAGGCGGCCAGCACGACGTCGGGTGCGACATTCAGCTTCAGGAACAGCGGTACAAAGATCGGTGCGAGGATCGCCCACTTCGCGATCGCTGCGGGAATGATCAGATTGACCACGGCGGTGACGACGATGAATACGATCAATAACGGAAGCGAGCCAAAATTGACGCTTTCGATAATATCCGACAGCCGAACGGCCGCGATCGTGGCGAGGTTGCTGTAATTGAAGTGCGCAAGGAATTGGCTGATCACCAGGAACAGGAAAAGCAGGCCACCGAGGCCAGCAAAGGTCTTGGTGATCGCGGCGATGGCTTCCGTCATGGTGTTGATCGTGCCGGCGCCCTTGCCGTAGGCAAATCCGGTGACGAGAAACAGCAGCATGATCAGGACGATCAGGCTGTTCATCAGCGGCGAGTTGCCGATCAGCGAACCCGTTTCAGGGTTTCGCAGCGGTGCGCCCGGAGGAAGCGCAAGCAACGCGATCACGATGAGGATGCCGATCAGCCCATAGACCGCAAATTGCAATCCCCGTGCCTCTTCGGCGGACGTACCCGCATTCTCCTCGGTTGGACGCTCCCCATGGTACTCGCCGAGGCGGGGCTCAATGACCCGTTCGGTGATGACTGTGCAAACCACGCAGAGCACGATGCTCGACACTATGGAAAAATACAGGTTCGCGGTCAGGTAGATCGTGTACCCCGGGTTGAGCAGATGAATGGCATCATTGGTGATTTCGGTCAGCACGCCGTCGATGGGCGTGATGATCAGGTTGACGCCGAAGACCGCGGCAACACCGGCGAATGCCGCGGCCAATCCGGCGATTGGATGCCTTCCCAGGCTCAGGAAGGCAGCGGCTCCCAGGGGGATCAGGACCAGATAGCCGGCGTCGGACGCGACGCTCGACAGCACGCCCATCGCGACGATGATGAAGGTGATCGCCTTGCGCGGAGCGACGATCACGATCTTGCGGATCAGCGCGTTGATCAGGCCGGCCTCTTCCGCCAGGCCAACGCCCACCATGGCGACAAGTATTACGCCGACCGGGGTGAACCCCAGGAAGTTTCTGATGGTGGAGGTGATGATGAAGCGGATTCCCTCCGCCGACAGGAGGCTGTTGACAACAGCAGTGGTGGTTACAGCCTTATGCGTCTCCGGGTCGATGACCTGATAGGTGACACTCGTTCCCAGTAGATGAAAGATAAACGACAGCACGATGACGATGGCCGACATCAGCAGAAAGATAACAGCGGGATGCGGCACCTTGTTGCCGACAACCTCCACGCCGTCGAGCAGCTTTTGCAGGAATGTCTTTCGGTCCAACGTGGCCTGACTCATTCGCCGCCCCTCCCACCATACGCCAGGCTATGCCTGTTTTGCACTTGGCCCATCGTTGGTCCAGCCATCGAGCGACCTTCGGGGCTATTTTCCATGACAATCCGCAACTGTCAGAACCGTGCGACCGCCGCGGCAAGGAAGCGATTGGCGACCCCAAGGCCGGACCCGGCGGAGCCCGCAGCCGCTGTTCCGCCGAACAGGTCGCGTCGCGTGAAGACGTATTCGAAACCGACATCGAGCCAGCCGCTGTTGAAGGTCACGTCGTGAATCGTCCCGAAGGGACTCCAGATCAGGTTGACGAAGACCTGCTGCATGTCGGAGTTCAGCGCCAAAGCCGCGCCCGAGCCTGGCGTGAAGCCGAGCGCATAAGATGGATAGTCCTCATGCGCGTAGGCATAGGAAATGTTGCTGCGGAGCTGCGGCGTCCAGAAGCGGCGGTACGCCACGATCGCGCCGTAGGTCGGTAGCGGGTTCAGGCTGAAATTGGCGAAGGTGCCAGGCAAGCCGATGTTCGACAGCGCATCCTGGCCCGACGTGTTGCCGGGGAAATAGCGTCCGATGCCCTGCCCGTAATAGGCCATGCCGATCAGTTCGTCGGCGCCAAATGCGTCTGCAATCCATCGCATCGGCAGGCGGGCATGGATGGCGATACCCCAGCCAGGCGCATTCCGGGTCAGTGCGGGCGGCGCGGCCGTGGTGCCGGCGGTACGGATGCTGAGCTGCCGCAGCAAGCCACGCATGTCGAGCACGAGGCCGTCATAGCGATATGTCAGCCGGCCGAGCAGATCGGGAGCGGCATTGAACGCGGGGCTCGGACTTCCGGTCACGCTGGAGTCCGGGGTGAACACGCCGGCTGCCGAGGTATACTGGGTTTCAGGCACTTCCAGCGAAACCTGGCCGATCAACCCGGTGGCCAACCGTCCGGTCACTCGCACCTGTGCCTGGCGGACGAAGGACTGGTTGAGGTTGGTTGCGTCGATCAGGGTCTCGAAGACACCCTCGTTCCAGAGGCTGTTGGCCTGGCCGATCAGAACCCTGAACTCTTCAGTTCCTAGCTCGGCCCAGGCCTGTCGCAGGCGGAACAACGCGTTGCTCGAGGTCGGCGAACCGCCGCCGAAATCGCCCTCGATGCGGGTCTCCAACGTGCCCCAACTGGTCAGCGTCCTGGTGTCTACGCCGATCCGGCTGAAGCGTGCCGTCATGCCGAAATCGCCGCCCTGCATGTCGGCGCGACTGCCGTTCAGGGGGATCGTCTGAGCCGTCGGCGCATCAGTCTGGTTGCGGCCGTTCAGATCGTACCAGCCGGAGAGTTTCGCGAACCCATAGAGGCGCACCTGGGTGTCGGTGCCCGGAATGCGGATGGACAGGCCCGGCAGATCGGACCGCAGCGCATCCTCGGTCGAAAACTGGTTGCCCATCGGCTCCGGCGGGAGCAGCCCAGGTACGGTGGTTTCGAACGCTGGTGCCGGGGCTGTTGCGGCAGATGCAGTCGCCGGTGCAGCGGCTGCGGCGACCGCTGGCGGCGCGGGAGGCGGAGTGGTCGCTGTTGTCTGGGCTGCTTCGTGACGCGATCGAGCAGCCTGTGTCCTGGCCGCTTTCTGCTGGCTCTCCAGTTGGTCGACCCGGCGCTGCAACGCGTCGATCTTCCGCATCAGGTCTTCGATCGAGGGTTGCTGCGCCAGAGCAGGGCCAGCCGCCACCGCTGTCAACAGGACGCCTACGACGAGAGTACTTAAGCTTTGCACGTTCCCCTTGCGATCAGTTCGACAGATCGTCTCGCCGCGTTGCATCGTTGCGCGCGGCCACTGAGTTCCAGCGTCACATCGCCAACTCTAGACAGTTGCGGGTACGCTTCGCGTGGGGCAGGTGTCCCAGCACTATCCCGAACGTCCCAATCGGGATCGCGTGGCTGCCGCTAAGGGTGAGTACGGTTTAGGGCAATCGGCAGCCCGTGAAGTCAGCCTGCGAAGCGACGGGCAGCGCCGTCGCACTCACCGAGCGTTCTGGCCGCTCCGACAACCAAGCGACCAGGCGGTGCCATTGGTGCCGCTCGGCGGAGCGGCACACTGCTCGGCCGAACCCCCCGCGAACCCAACGTCGAAGCCCCTTGTCCAGTCGTCATCGGGTGCCTCCATGGTCGCAGGGTTACTCCGGGCTTGCTCGGACCAGCCCGCTGCATTCATGCATTGCCTGAAGAGCTGGGTGCGGATCCTGGCGTTGGCATCGGTTCGAATGGTGAGAGGGCGTGTGTAGCGACCGCGCGACGTGATACAGCTTCCGTTGGACCCGCGGCCGGAGCAGGTCGTGAATGAAGGCGACGCAACATCGCTGCCGATAGTGGCGACTGTCGGAGCCGACGGCGCCTGTAAATACGCGGTGGACAGACACCGGTCCATCGCCACCTGGGAATCCGCGTCTGTTGCTCCTGCGTTCACCCAAACCGTCTGCGAGCATCCCGTCAGGATCAGCAATACAGGTGCGAAGAGCCAACTGACAGCGGTGCCGTTCGCATACTTGGTCTTCATGGGCGGATTCCCGTCAGGTGCCATCCAATAGCCGGTCTATGTCGAGCGACGATCGGTGTCCAAGATCCTCGCGGTGCGTTGCCAGGAAAGTTTCAGCAGCCCGCCGCCCCTCGTCGCGCAGCATCGTCAGGAACGCCCATTCGGCGTTGAGTTTGGAGGAATAGCCAAGGTCCGCCATGATTGCGTTCGGCACCATATGGATGCGCATGCCCGCCCATTGCGCACCCTCGCCATGGCCTGCGTCGGCCAACTCGCGGAGCAGCGCAATCATCTTGAGCTCCTTCAGCAACACGGCGTTGAATGACACCTCGTTCAGACGGTTCAGAATGTCGCGTGCGGTGCGCGGCGTGCCCGGCCGTTCTACCGGGTTCAGAGGTATCAGAATTGTATCGCGTGAGATGCATTCCCGCACCAGCGGGGTGATGGTGGGGTTACCTGCGTAACCACCATCCCAGTAGGCCTCACCGTCGATCTCGACGGCCTGGAAGAGCGACGGCAAACAGGCCGATGCCAACAGCACCTCGGGCGTGATTTCGTGGTTGCGGAACACCCTGCCACGTCCCGTCCGCACATTGGTCGCAGTCACGAATACCTTGATCGGCCCCGCCGCCAGTGCAGCGAAATCGACGCTGTCCTTGAGCAGCGACGTCAACGGATTACCGCCGAATGGCGTCAGGTCGTACGGCGAGACGAGGCGGGCCATGAGATCCATGGCGATGAATAGCGGTGAACTGTCGAGCGTCCAACGATTGAGCATGATGTCAACCGGTCCGCGCTGGAACGGGCTCAGTAGCGCCGCGCGGGAGACACTGCGCCAGAACTCCTCCAGCGTGCTGCGAGCGCGTTCCGGGCCGCCGGACGCATAGCCCGACGCCAGAACGGCCGCGTTCATCGCGCCGGCCGACGTACCTGAGATGCCGTCGATCCGCAGCCACTTCTCTTGCAGTAAGCGGTCCAACACGCCCCAGGTGAAGGCGCCATGCGAGCCGCCCCCTTGCAGGGCCAGATCGACGTCCAGCGGTGGACGGTCTGTGGGCTTCGACGGCGCTTCGGACTTTTGGGCTGTCATGTTGTCCCACTGTCGCGTACGCAAACCGCTGATGACGCAGCCCTCGTACCGGTTTTCGCGAGTTGCAGCATCCAATGAAGGATTGAGGATCGCGCCACGTAAGCAAGCGACGCTCAACTGTCAATGTCACGTACTTGGTCACCCGCAGCCGCTCAAGCGTGGCCAACATCCCGCAGATTGCCACCAGGCCTGCGATCGCCAGCTTGACTCGGGCGCCCGGCGTCACAATTGTGCCAGCAACACCGGCGCTGATCGTTACCAGCGCGAGAGCACCACTGATCGAAGCACCGTGCAGCAGCCTGCAATCCATAACGCGACCTCCGCTCGCACTATGCCTCGCTGCTTCTTGGCGAGTGCGTAAGCCGGCATGTGCGCGGGACACCGTGGTCGTATTGCTCGCGACGCCGCAGCGGAAGGGAAACATGAAAGTCGGAATTCTGCAGTTCTTCGGCTGGCGCGACCGGTCCGTACCGCTCAATTCGGTGTACGAAGCGGCGCTCGAGCGATTCTCCATCATGGACGCGACCGGTTATGATGCGGTCTGGCTCGCCGAACATCACTTCTCAAGCTTCTCCGTCTGCCCGTCGGTGCACATCATGGGCACCATGGCCGCGGCACGCACCAGGCGACTTCGGATCGGCACGGCTGTCTCGCTGGCACCGTTCTACAATCCGCTGCGGCTCGCCGAGGAAGTTGCGCTGTTGGACGTGCTCTCGGGCGGCCGGGTGAACTGGGGCGCGGGGCGTGGCTTTGAGCGCAGCGAGTTCGCCGCCTTCGGCATTCCCGGCGAGGAGAGCGCACCCCGCTTCCACGAGACGGTCGACATCGTCCTGAAAGCCTGGACGAGCCAGCGGATCACCTACCACGGTCGATTCTATCATTACGACGACGTCGAGGTGCTCCCCAAGCCGTTGCAGGCCCCGCACCCGCCGGTGTGGATGGCGGCATCGTCGATGCCGGCCATCGACTGGGCGGCAAGCCACGGCCACTCGATCCTGATGGATCCGCATGCATCCCGCACTGAACTTATCAGGAAGCGCAGGCATTATGCGGCAAGGCTCGCCGATGCCGGCCACAGCGACGCCGGCCGCACCATCCCGATGGCACGTCTCGTCGCCGTCGACGAGACAGAAGAGAAGGCGCGCGCGGTGGCGAAGCGCGCAGCCGAATGGACGGTCGCCTCCTATGTCGGCCCACAGCACGCCGGCAACGTGCGCCAGGGTCCGGCCCGGGATTTCGGCGGCAAGGATCCAATCGATTTCTATCTGGATGACGTGATGATCCACGGCACCGCGGACAGCGTGGTCGACCAGATCCAGTCGTTCGGCGCCGAGATCGGCATGACCTACCTGATGGCGGCTCCGCTCAGCGGCCGCTCATTCCGGCTGTTGACCGACAAGGTCCTGCCGCGCATCGCGGGGTGACTGAAATCCCGGCAAGCACAGGGGAAAAATCAATGCGCATCGTCGCCCTGGAGGAGCACTACACCGTCCCACGCATCGTCGCCGGCATCTCCGCCGACGCGATCGCCCGCCGAGGCTTCCCCGGTCCGGACTTCGTCTGGGCGCAATCCACCAAACGCAACGAACTCGCCGATCTCGGCGACGCGCGGCTCGCCGATATGGACGCCAGCGGGATCACCGTGCAGGTGCTGTCGGTCGCCGGTCCGGGAGCCGACCTCGTGCCCGGCCAACCGGGCATCGACCTGGCGCGCGCCTACAACGACGCGCTGGCCGAGGCCTGTGCGCGCCATGCAGCGCGCTATCGCGGTTTCGCGCACCTGCCGATGCTGGCACCCGAGGCCGCCGCGGATGAACTGGAGCGCACGGTCAGGCACCTTGGTTTCCATGGCGCTCTGGTGAACGGCGCGACCGACGGACGCTTTCTGGACGATCCCGCGTTCGAGCCTATCCTCGCGCGGGCGGAAGCGCTCGATGTGCCGATCTACCTCCATCCCGGCATCCCGACCGAGGCCGTGCGCAACGCCTACTATGACGGGCTGCCCGGCAATTTCAGCTTCACCATGGCGCTGTCCGCCTGGGGCTGGCACGCCGACACCGCCATCCACACGCTCCGCCTGGTACTCGGCGGCGCACTCGATCGCCATCCTGGACTGAAGATCGTCATCGGCCACATGGGCGAGGCGCTGCCGTTCATGCTGGACCGGATCGACGAAACCACGTCCATCCAGGCGAAGGCGCTGCTCCGGCGTTCGGTGCGGCAGACGATCCTCGACCAGGTGTGGATCACGACCAGCGGGTTCTTCACGACGGTGCCGTTCATCGCGGCGCTGCTGTCGTTCGGCGTGGACCGCATCATGTTCTCGGTCGACTACCCGTTCGCGTCGAACGCCCGCGCCCGTGCGTTCCTGGACGCATTGCCGGTTTCACCGGCCGACCGCGCGAAGATCGCCCACGGCAACGCCGACCGGTTGTTGCGGCTGCCCGGCTGAGGAGCTATTTGTCGAGCCAGATCGTCGCCAGATCCTGGTTGACGTAATGGCTCGGGCTTATCTTGAAGCCTTTGACGTAGCTCCTGTACGGCACGATGCGGTAGCGCCAGAGCAGGAAGCTCTCGTGCGCCTCGGTGTCGAGTACCCGCCTCTCGAACTGGCGCATCAACTCGCGCTGCCGGGCAAAATCAGGCTCGCGCAACATCCGGTCATAGATGTCGATTTCCGTCGGGTCGTCGTAGTTGCCGTAATTCGCGTCGGAGACCGAGTGTGGCAGGTACTTGGTACCGTCGAGCAGCGGGTTGACGATATTCTGGCACTCCGCATCGATCGCCACCGCGAAATCGCCGTGGCGCAGCGCCTCGGTATAGGGGCCCGTCGGCAACACACGCTGGGTCGCCTGCACGCCGATCTTGCGCCACTCGTCGATGACCCAGGTGCCGTTGAACTTGTACGGCTGGTCGACGTTGCGATTGAGCAGCTCGAACGTCAGCCCCTCGGCACCGGCCTCCTTCAGCAACCGCCGCGCCTCGGCGCGCGACTTGTCGATGTCCGGCCAATAGCCGGCCAGTTGTTCGAGTTCTTCCTTGCGGGCGGCCAGAGGCGAGCCGGGAAACACGATGCCGCCCACCGTGCGCGACACGGTGATCCGCGACATCGGCTCCGCGCCATGCCAGCGGTCGATCGCCAGTGTCAGAGCGCGACGCACCCTGGCATCGTCGAACGGCTTCCGTGCATGGTTTGGCGTGACCAGCGCGCCGCAGTTCCAGTCGCTCTCCTGCACGGTGAGTCTGTCGCCCAGAGCCGCGACAAGCTCGTCGCGCGTGGCGGGAGGAAAGCCGCGAAACTCAATCGCCGCCCGATCGGATTTTATAGCGGCGACCCGGACCGCCTGCTTGTCCGCGAAGATGCCGATGAACCCGTCCAGATAGGGCAGTCCCGGCCGGTAGTAATCGGGGTTGCGCACGCCGGAGACCGACTGTCCCGCCTGGTAGTCCTTGAAGCGGAACGGCCCAGAGCCCATGATGTTCTTCTCGAACCAGCGCGGGTCGCGGTCGAGGATCTCCTTCTTGTAGATGAAGGCGTATGGATCGGCGAGCGCCGGCAGAAACGCCGCCGTCGCGAACTTGAGGTGAAAGACGACCGTCTTGGGATCGGGCGCCTCGATCGTATCGATCATCGAATAGTAGCCGCGACGCACGCTGATCACGCCTTCCGGCGGATCGACGATCTTGTTCCAGCTTGCCGCCACGTCGTGTGCGGTCATGACGGAGCCGTCCTGGAACCTGACATCGCCGCGGATCTGGAACGCGTAGCTGCGGCCCCCATCCGTCGGCTTGGGAATCTCGACGCAGACATCGCAAACGAATTCGGTGGTGTCAGCGGGGTTCTCCGGGTTTGCCCGGATCAACACGCTGTAGAACGGTGCCACCGAGTGAATGGTCGCGAAGGTGTTCTCGCGATGGCCGTCGAAGCTCGGCGGCGAGTCCGCCGGGATCATGAACGTCAGCGTCCCGCCGTGCTTCGGCGTGTCGTCGGCGAGAGCAGGCAAGCCCAGCGACAGGATGATTGTCACGCAAGCGGCAAACCATCGGCGCATTTCTCACTCCCTGCCTGACCGCGCCGATGGCCGGCGCGAAGCGGACAAGCCTACACCGATTTCGACGGGCAACAGAGGCTGGTCACTGGCCTGCCACGCGCATAGGCTTCGCGTCGACAGTCCCAGGGAGCGCCGTAATGAGCACTGCCGATATCCTGCGCAACCTCGTCATCGCGAACCGCATCCTTGCCCATGAAGGCGTCGTCGATGCCTACGGCCACATCAGCGTACGCCACCCGGAACGGTCCGACCGGTTCTTCCTGTCGGCATCGCGCAGTCCGGAACTGGTCACGCTCGACGACATCATCGAATACGATCTCGACTGCAACCCGGTGGACCTGCGGGACCGCGTGCAATACACCGAGCGCCCAATTCACGGCTGCATCTACCGCAGCCGTCCTGACGTGATGTCCGTGGTGCACAACCACGCCTACGAGGTCATCCCCTTTACCGTAACGCAGGGCGTGAGGCTCAGGCCCGTCCTACACCTGGCGGCAGGACTTGGGACGGAGGTTCCGGTCTGGGACATTCGTGACAGGTTCGGCGATACCAATCTGCTCGTGACGACAGCGGCACAGGGAGCCGATCTTGCGCAAGGGCTCGGGGCAAACCGTGTCGTGCTGATGCGTGGCCACGGCGCGGCCGTCGCCGGCGCCTCGATACAGGACGCGGTGCACACATCGGTTTATCTCAAGGTCAACGCGCTGCTCCAGGCCGAGGCGATGCGCATGGGCGGCGACCTCGTCTACCTCAGCGACGGCGAAATCGCCGAGATGCGGAAGTCCACGGCGGGCCATGCCCGCGCCTGGGAATACTGGACACGTCGCGCCGGCGTGACGGGCTAGCGGGTATCCTGCGTGGATCCGGTTGTCCGTCGCAGGCTTGGCCGTACCAACGTCGAGGTCACGCAGCTCGGCCTCGGCGGTGCCGGATTGGGAGATCTGTTCGATGTGGTCGAGGATGCCGATGCCAGTGCGACGTTACAGGCGGCGTGGGACGCCGGCATCCGCTACTACGATACATCGCCGTGGTACGGTCGCGGGCAGAGCGAGCATCGCCTCGGTCGCGCGCTGTATCGGCGTCCGCGCGCCGACTATGTGCTCTCCACCAAGGTCGGCCGGCTGTTCCGCGCATTCCACGACGCGGAGAATTTCGAGCACGGCTTCTGGCGCGGCGGACTGAAGTTCCAGCACCGCTTCGACTACAGCTACGACGGGGTGATGCGCAGCTTCGAGGACAGCCTGCAACGCCTCGGTCTGCCGCGCATCGATCTGCTGCTGATCCATGACCTGGACATCTCGCATCACGCCACCGACGCAAGGGTAACGGCCTATCTGACCGAGTTGCACAATGGCGGCTTCCGCGCGCTGACGGAACTCAGGCAGGCCGGGTTGATCAGCGGCATTGGCGCGGGCGTCAACGAAGTCGGGATGATGCCGCGCTTCCTCGATCTGATGGACATCGACTTCTTCTTGGTCGCGCTGCCGTACACCTTGTTGGACACCGACGTGCTGGACCGCGAATTTCCACGCTGCGTCGCGCACGATGTGGGTTTCGTCATCGGTGCGCCATTCGCCTCGGGCATCCTCGCAACCGGTGCGGTGCCCGGCGCGCGTTACCGCTATGCCGATGCCACGCCGGAAGTACTGGCGAAGGTGCGGCGGATCGAGGCTGTCTGCTCTCGCCACGAAGTGCCGCTGCCCTCTGCCGCATTGCAGTTTCCGCTCGGTCACTCGTCGGTGGCGTCGGTGATTCCGGGCGCGCTGCTGGCGGAGCACGTCGCCCGCAACGTCGCGGCATTCCGTCACGTGATTCCGGCGGACTTCTGGGCCGAGTTGAAGCACGAGGGCCTGCTGCGGCGCGACGCTCCGGTGCCGTAACCGTGCCCTCTGTCATTGCGAGCGAAGCGAAGCAACCCCCCAATGCATTGGCGCAAAATCCCCCTGCAGATTGCTTCGCTTCGCTCGCAATGACAGCGTTAGCCGCCGTCAGGGTCACAACACTATCGCCTGGGTACCTGATACTCGAGCGGCGCACCGCTCGAGACGCCGTCGTGAATGACCAGCACGCGGTAGCCTTTGCTGTTTTCTCCGAGCACGAGAAGCCCCTCGGGTTTTACGCCTTTCCGGCTCGGACCCAGATCGCGAAGCATCCGCGGAGCGGCATCTTCCTGCCAGTGGAAGATGGCTGCGCTGCCGGTCGCGTCGTCTCCCTCCGGCAGCGACGGGCCCGCCAGGACAAGGAAACCGTCGGAGACCGCGGCGAGATCGCGGACGCCGAGGTCGCGGCTGTTCGCATCCTGCCCCAGATGTAGCCTGAAGATAGTCGGGACCGGATCGGCACGCCCGAACACCGCGTCTTCCGCGACACGCGCGACGAACGCCTCGCCGTCCGGCGACGGTGCTCTGAACCCGACGTACAGGCTGCCGCTACGCGCGGCGAGTCCCTCGATGTTCGCGCCACCCTCTTGCAGGGTCTCGCACGATCCGGGTTTCGCTCCTGTACAGAAGTGCTCGCTTATGCCCGGCAGGGTTGCAAGAATGTCGGCGAGGCGATCGCTCGCCCGCACGGAACCGTCTTCGTCGATGCGGTACACTGAATAGCGTGAAGCCTGGAACTCATTCTTCTTGCGCGCGGTACCGTGTGACCCGATCGCATAGAAGTGGTGATCATCGTAGGCGACGGCTTCCGTGTCCGACTCGTCGCCGCCCTGTGCGGGCTGCAGCCGTATTCTATCTCCGGTCAGAATCCGCGGCTCATCGACGTTCGTTTCGTCGCGGGTGAACAGCCATGCGCGGTGCTTCTCGTCGCTGACCAGGACGCAGATTCCATCCGGAGAACAGGCTGCACCGCTCAGGTCACTGTCATCCGCCGCTTCGCCGGCCACGGTCCATGGTTTGCCGTCGGACGCCTGCGCGAACGCCGGCTGCATGCACGCCTGCGATGTCGGCAGAAGGAATGCGGCCGCCGCAAGAACCTGCAGCAACGTTGATACACGATGCGTCATGGCGTTTCCCTTTCATTGTTCAAAGGCAATGCTGTCACAAGTAAACGTAATGTTACGGCACCCATCTGGTTGGTTGCCCATCCGAATTTTGCTTATGGCAATTTCCATTTTGCTCGACAAACTCGAGGTGTCACGCGTATTATTACCGGATATCGAATGCTTGGGGGGATCAGATGAGAGCGGTCGAGTCCCGCTTGAGGGCGGCCTATGCTGGCCGTCGCGTCGCCATCACCGGCGGGGCCTCCTTCATCGGCAGCCATCTTGCCGAAGTGCTCGTTCATGCCGGTGCCAGAATCACCATATCGGATGACATGTCCAGCGGGCGGATCGGACATCTGTCTGCGATCGCACGGCAGGTCACCGTGTTGCAGGGAGATTTGCGGGAGCCGGCATTCGCCAAAGCCGCGATGGCTGACCAGGACGTGGTGTTCCACCTCGCGGCGTCGCACGGCGGACGCGGCTATATCGACACGCACCCGGTCGAGTGCGTCAGCAACATGCAACTGGATCACACGGTGTTCGCTGCGGCCGCCGCCGCCGGTGCAAGAAAGATCGTATTCGCCAGCTCGGCCTGCACATATCCGATCAACCTCCAGGGCAACGAGAGCGCCAGCTATCTTCTGAAGGAGGACGATGCGAATTTCGACGAGCCGGGGAAGGCGTTCGCGGATGGCGAATACGGCTGGGCGAAGCTGATGGGCGAACTCCAGTTGCGCGCCTTCTGCAAGGAGTTCGGCCTATCCGGCGTTGCCTGCCGGATCTTCACCGCGTACGGCGAGCGGGAGAACGAAAGCCACGCCGTCATTGCGCTGATCGCCAAGGCGGTCGCGCGTCTCGATCCATTCCCCATCTGGGGCAACGGCCTGCAGACCCGCAACTTCACCTATGTGCGCGATACCGTCACTGGAATGGCGCTTGCCGGTGCCGGACTGGATGGGTTCGACGTGGTGAATGTAGGTACCGACGCCCACCATACGATCCTCGAGCTCATTCAGGAGATCTTTCGCTGCCTGAACTGGGAGCCGCGGCAGATCCAAAGACAGCTCGACAAGCCGGTCGGTGTCAGGAGCCGTGCCGCGGATCTTGCCAAGTGTCGCGACAGGCTGAACTGGGTGCCGTCGCACAGCCTGGGTGACGGCGTCGCGCGGACGGTGACGTGGTATCTGCAGTCATCCGAACCGCCAGACCGGAAGGCGCTCGACCATTTGCTGATGGAGCGAAGCGGATCGCCCGTGCCGGCGCGCGTGTAAGTTTCCAATGAAACTACACATCGTCTGCGAACGCGATGTCGGCCTGTTCTCCCTGTTCCACCAGGTGATCGCCAACGTCCCGTGGGCGTTGGGCGGCAACTTCATTCCTGTCGTCTATTTCGGGCAGCGCACCTGTTACTGGGTACCGGGCGGCTACCGCGGCGCCGATACTGTCTGGGAGTACTATTTCGAGCCGCTCGTGAAGGACTATCCGGTCGCCGCGATCCCCCAGCACATCCGCCACTTGATCGAGGTCAACCCGCCGATCATCGGCGACGTGGGCTATGCGGCAGACGAGGACACGTTCATCTGCGCGCAGTATGGCGACCACCACCTCATCGAGGGCAAGGCGCTGCCAATTCCCTACCTTTACCATGATCCGGATGAGGCGCTCCGCCGTTCCGCCGGCGCGATCATTCGGGAGTTTATCCGGCCACGCGACTACCTGGCCGCGAAGGTCGACGAATTCTTCGAGCGGCACATGCGCGGACACGCGCTGATCGGTGTGCATGTGCGCGGCACCGATGCAATCTCGTCGCTGGAGCAGCGCGACTACCGGCGTGGCTCGCTGGTGCTGTCACGTTACGCCGACGCGGTCTCGTACCTTCTGGAGGGACACGCGGATGCCAGGATCTTCGTTGCGACAGACGACCAGTCGTCGCTCGACTTCTTCCGGGACGCATTCGGCGACAGGGTGATCGCTTACGACAGCCTTCGCCACGTCGGCGGCGAACCGGCGGGCAAGGGGCCTCTGGGCTGCATCATGCCGGCATACATCGCCACGGACCGCGAACTTGCCGCCCGCAACGGGGAAGAGGCGGTTATCGAGTACCTCCTGCTCTCGCGCTGCGACCAACTCGTGCACAACGGATCGAGCCTTGCCAGGACGGTTCTCCTGAAAGAACCGGATCTGCCGCACATCAACACGCATAGACGCGAGGACTTCGGAGTTCGTTCATAGGCCCATTGCAAAGTTCGGGAGTGTCATCTGTGGATGCAGAGGGGACGGCTTCGTCGGTCAACCTGACGGGTGAAACACCCGCACGCTGGCACCGGACGGCAGGACCGTTCTACTCGCTGCTGAACCGCGCGCGGCAGACCGCGCGGCGGGTGCGATGGTACATGTTCACCCAGCCGCGCAAGCGGACTGTCGCACGGGTCAAGGCGCAGAAGCTGGAGCGACGTCGCTCCGGGCAGGTTTACCAGGAGGCGCCGCGGGTATCCGTCATCATCCAGTCCTTCAATCAGGTGAGGAATGTCGGCTTCCTCGAAAGCCGGCTGCGCGCGACCTGCATGGACGAACTGATCGTGTGCGAGGACGGATCGCTCGACGGTTCTCTGGAGGCGTGGACGGGCCGCCTGACCCGGCCCAACGACTTCCTGCTGCGCTCGAACGACCTCCACGAGATCCGCACCTACACACGGGCGATCAGTCATGCCCGCGGTGAGTTCATCTGCCTCATGCAGGACGATGACCGACCGCCCAAGGATGGACGATGGTTGGATGACGCGTTGCGGCTGTTCGAATGCTATCCGCAACTGGCAGTCCTCGGCGGCTGGATGGGCTTCATGCAATACTTCGCCGAGGAGTACAACTCGCCGTGGCTGCTGCCCGACAAAAGCCAGATCCCCTACCAGGATCCGCACAGCGGCCGCAACTTCATGTTCGTCGAGAACGTGAACATTGGTCCTTATCTGCTGCGCCGGCGTGCCTATCTCGATCTTGGCGGCTTCGATCTAACGTTCTCGCGGCCTGGCTCGCCGGGCATCTGTTTCGAGTCAGAACTGTGCTATCGGGCCTGGCGACGCGGCTACCAGGTGGCACTGACCGAGCTGCCGGTGAAGGCGCCGATCGACAACGGGTACCTGTTGCCGGGCGGGACGATGCTCTGGGCCAAAGAGGAGCGCGACCGCAATGACGCGCTGAACAAGCAGCGGATCATCGAGCTCCATGACACGCATTTGCCAGCCATCCAGGCGAAGGTGAGGCAAGCCAACGCGACGCTGCATCGCCGTACGTAGCATTGGAGATACACCGATGCAGATCGTCCTCGACTACCCATTCCGTCCGGTCCCACGTTATGGCCACGGCAGAAATCCTCACCCACAGCTCTATGCGATCATCGACGCGAGGCGCGACGCCTTTGCCGGCCATCTGCGGGAATTCGCCGACTTCCGTGACGATCTTCAGAAGATCCCCCTGGACGAACATCCGGATGCTCCGGGAAGCCCCTTCTGGAACAACGGCTTCATTCCGGGCCTGGATGCGATAAGCCTGTATTGCTTCCTGCGCACCGGGCGTCCGCGCATATTCTGCGAGATCGGTTCAGGACACTCGACACGGTTTGCACGTCGCGCGGTGCAGGACGAAGGCCTGTCCACCCGGCTCGTGTCGATAGACCCGCACCCCCGTGTCGAGATCGATGCCCTTTGCGATGTCGTGATACGACAGCCTGCCGAAGACGTTGATCCGGATTATTTCAGCGATCTGCGGGCGGGGGACATCCTGTTCATCGACAGCTCGCACCGGTCCTTCACCAATTCCGATGTGACCGCCCTCTATCTCGACGTACTGCCTCGGTTGCCGCCGGGCGTCGTCATACACCTACACGATGTCTTCCTGCCGTACGACTATCCCGAAGAATGGGGCGACCGCTTCTATAATGAGCAATACCTGTTGGCGTGCAGCCTATTGGCAAAGCAGCCGTCGTTCGAGATTCTCCTGGCGAACACGTTCATCAACTGCGACGAACAGCTCAATGCGTGCGTGGACGACCTGTTCGATCATCCCGCCATGGCAGAAATCAGCGAGCACGGCTGGATCGTCCGCTCCGGCTGGTCTTTCTGGCTGAGGAAGCTCTGATCGCCGGCGCTTCGGGCCGCATCGGCCTGCCTGTGGTGACGGCGGCACAGCCGATGCGGCCCCCCGAAGCCGCTAATCCGCCGCGGCGCTCATCCATTCCGCGGGCACCTTCTGCGCCCGCTGGTCCGCGACCAGTTTCTGCCGGCGGGCCTGCTCATCGGCGCTGATCGAGGCCGGGTCCTCGCGAAACTCCGGTCCCAGCGCCATCGCCTTCTTGACCGCCGGCCGCTCGCCGATCTCCTCCAGCCAGCGCTTCATGTTGGGGAATTCCTCGATGTCGATGTCGCGCGTGGCCCAACTCGAGGCCCAGGGGTAACAGATCATGTCGGCGATGGTGTATTGGCCGGCGGCGAGATACTGCTTGTTGAACAGTCCAAGATTCATGACGCCGAATATGCGGTGCGCCTCATTGTCGAAACGGCGCAGGGCATAGGTGAGGTCGCCGTTGGTTCCGGAGGCCTTGGCGCGGCGGAAATGTCCCTGCTCGCCAAGCTTCGGACCCTGGTTGGCCATTTGCCAGAACGTCCACTGCGCCACGTCGTATCTGCCGCGCGGGTCGGTGGGGAGGAATTTTCCCTCCTTCTCGGCCAGGTAGGTCATGATCGCGCCGGACTCGAAGATAGAGATCGGCTCCCCGCCGCCCATCGGTTCGTCATCGACGATCGCCGGCATGCGGCCATTTGGCGAGATCTTCAGGAACCCAGGCGTGAGCTGGTCGCCGCGGCCGATGTTGATGGGCTTGAAGGTGTATGGGAGGCCGAGTTCCTCGAGCAGGATGACGATCTTCTTGCCGTTGCCGGTGGGCCAGAAATAGAGGTCGATCATTGCGCTTACTCCCTATGTGCGGCTTGCATACTGCCGCGAAGCCTCGCGGTGTGATAGGCCTGCCCTGGTCCGGGGAGTGAGCGATGAACGAGACGGTGGACGTGCTGATCATCGGCGCCGGCGCATCGGGCGCCGCCGTGGCGTGGAGCCTGGCCGACACGCGGATGCGGATCCTCTGCCTGGAGCAGGGCGACTGGATGAAGCCCACGGACTATCCGACCAACGGGCGGGATTGGGAGGCGCGGCTCTACAGCGACTTCGCCACCAGCCCGAACCGTCGGGCGCGGCCGGCCGACTATCCGATCAACGACGACAATTCGCCGATCAAGGTGGTGAACTTCAACGGCGTCGGCGGCAGCACGATCATGTACACCGCGCATTATCCCCGCCTTCACCCGTCGGATTTCCGCGTGCGAACGCTCGACGGCGTCGCCGACGACTGGCCGGTGGACTATGCGACGCTGGAACCGTTTTTTGCCGAGAACGAGCGCATGACCGGCGTTTCCGGCCTGGCCGGCGATCCGGCCTATCCGCCGAAGCAGCCGCCCATGCCGCCGCTGCCGCTGGGCAAGAGCGGTGCACGGTTCGCCAACGCGATGAACCAGCTCGGCTGGCACTGGTGGCCGTCGGATACGGCGGTCGCCACCGTCGAGTACGAAGGCAGGGCGCCGTGCATCAATCTCGGGCACTGCACGCCCGGCTGCGCGCAGGGCGCGAAGGCGAGCACCGACATCACCTACTGGCCTGCAGCGATCCGCGCCGGGGTGGAACTGCGCACGCGCTGCCGGGTGCGCGAGATCACCGTGAATGAGCACGGCATGGCATCGGGTGCGATCTACTACGATGCCGACGGGGTGGAGAAATTCCAACCGGCCGAGGTCGTCGTGATGGCCTGCAACGGCGTCGGAACGCCGCGTCTGCTGCTCAATTCGGTATCAGGATGCTTTCCCGGCGGGCTGGCGAATTCCAGCGGCCTCGTCGGCAAGAACCTGATGTTCCATCCGTACGCCCAGGTGTTCGGCTATGTAGAGGAACCGCTCGACAGCAATCGCGCGCCACCGCTTTGCCTCTGGAGCATGGAATTCTACGAGACCGACCCGAGCCGCGATTTCGTCCGCGGCTATGCCTTCCAGTTCGGACGCGGCATCGGCCCCGTCACCGAGGCGATCTTCAGCGATGCCGATGGACGCCTGCCCTGGGGCAAGGACCATCATCGCGTGTACCGCAAGCTGGTGGGACGGCGCATCGGATTGTCGGCGATCTGCGAGGACCTGCCCGAGGAGCACAACAGGGTGACGCTCGATCCCGTACTGAAGGACGGGCACGGCATTCCCGCGCCGAAGGTGGACTACACGCTGAGCAGCAACTCGCTGCGCATGATGGACCACGGCATTGCGCGGGCGAAGGAGGTGCTGGCCGCGGCGGGCGCCACCAATGTCGGGGTGCACAGTCCCATCCTCAACGGCGGCTGGCACCTGCTCGGCACCGCGCGCATGGGCAAGGACCCGTCGCGGTCGGTGGTCAACGAATGGGGCCGCAGTCACGACGTGAAGAACCTGTTCATCGTCGACGGCAGCATCTTCGTCACCTCCGGCGGCGTGAACCCGACCTGTACCATCCAGGCATTGGCGTTGTATATCGCCGACAGCATGAAGCAACGTCTGGCAACCCTGTTCGACTGAGGCAGACATGGAAAACGACAATGCCGGCGGCCTGTCCGCCGCGGAGCTGAAAGACCTGCGCTGCGTCGCCGGGATGATGGTTCCGGCGAGCACGGAATACGCTGTGCCCGGTGCCGACGATGCGGCGATCTTCGCCGACATCGTGAACTCGCTGGGGCGCGATTTGGGCGACGTAAGGCGGGCGTTGAGCACGCTGTCCTCGCTGGCCGGTGGTGCGTTTGCCGAGCAGGACGTGTCGCGGCGAGAGACCGCTGCCGCGGCGTTCCGCGAGCGCGGCGGCGCGGAGGTCGCGGCGCTCTCGCGCGCGGTCCTGCAATGCTACTACCGCGACGACCGCGTGGTGCGCTCGCTCGGACTGGAGCCGCGCCCGCCCTTCCCGAAGGGACACACGCTGGAGCAGGGAGACTGGTCGCTGCTCGACCCGGTGCGCGCGCGCCCGAAGATGTGGCGCGACGCGCCCTAGTCTGATGCGCGGTGTCTACACGAGCCGGATGTCCTCCCAGGGATAGCAGTAGCCGGTGGTGACGGTGGGGAACACGTCCTGCCATTTCCGCGCCGCCACGCGTGGGCCGATGGCGTTGACGAACGCATGGCGGAATACCGGAACGAAGTAGTACTCCTCGAGGATCGTCTTCTGGATCTGCTCCGCGATCTGCTTGCGTTCGTTGCGGTCGTACGATGCCAGGTATTTCTGGAATTGGTCGTCGAGGTCCTTCACGCAGAAGAAGTCCTTGGCGTTGAAGCCGCCACACCTGAACCGCGTGTCGTACCAGTTCGACCAGGTCCCGCCGATGCGCGTCGCTGCGAAGATGATCTGCACGCCGGGCCATTCCCGCAGCCCGCCCTGTATCTTCTTCAGGTACACGCCGCGTTCCATCACCTGGAGCTTCGAACGGATCCCGATAGCCTGGAGCTGTGAAACGATGCGCTCGCCGCGCGAGTAGTAGTTCGGCGCCGGCGTCACCCAATCGACGTCGAAACCGTTGGGGTATCCGGCTTCGGCCATCAACTGCCTCGCCTTGGCGAGATCGTACGGCCATTTCGGCCACTCCATGCCGTACTCGACATCGTTGTTGATCCAGTTGCCGTCCACCACACCCATGCCGCCGCATTCAGCCTGGTTGATCGCATCCCGATCGACCGCGAGGCTGATCGCTTGGCGTACGCGCTTGTCGTGGAACGGGTTCGCCGGGTTCTGGAAGCCAGGGAATTGCAGCCACCAATTGCCGGACACCACGGGCGCCAGCCGCAGCTTCGGATTGTCCTTCACCCGCTCGATCAGCTCGCCGGGAACGAAATACATGATGTCCGCTTCGCCGCGTTCCAGCATGGCGACCCGCGTCGTCGCCTCTGGCACGCTGACCATGGTCAGTTGTCTGATATGGATCGGGCGGTAGTAGTCGGCGAACGCCTCGAACTCCAGCCGCACACCGGGCTGCTGCGAGACCAGCCGGTAGGGGCCGGCGCCGATCGGCTTCTGCACAAACCCCGCCGATCCGAGTTGCTCGTAGTATTTCGCCGGAACCACCCAGCCGGCGCCGCAGACATTGCCGGTTCCCAGCAGGATCGGGAAATCGAGGAACGACTCCGTGAAATGGAATCGGACGGTGCGGTCGTCCACCAACTCGATACCCTGCGTCCGCTCACGCAACACCTCGCCCCAGGCACCGCGATAGTGCTCGTAGCTCCATTTTACATCGGCCGGCGTGACCGGTGTGCCGTCGTGGAACTTGGTGCCCGCGCGCAGCCGGAACGTGGCGCTCTTCGCGTCCTCGGCGAAGTCGAAACGTTCGGCGAGCGCCGGATGATCATACAGTTCGTCGCGGAAGTTCTTGATCAGCCCGTCATGCAGCGCCATCAGGAAATTGTCGGGTGTCGCCGTGCCGTCGTGATGCTGCGGATCGAGCCAGCGCGGTGCGATGTTGGTGTGCCAGGCCAGCGTCAGCCTGCCCTGCGGCGCAACGTCCGCCGCGCGCGCAGCGCCCCACGGGGACACGATCCCGGCCAGCGCCGCGGTGCCGCCCGCGAGTACGCTGCGTCGGCTTGGTGCGCCGAACGGCATCGCGGAGCGATCCAAATTCTTGTCTGCCTGCTGCATTGTCGCCTCCCTTGGCAATCGTTGACGCGAGGCGTCCGCCGGCGGGTGCAGATGACATATCGACGAGGGCTCCTGCCCGGCCGAGACGGAACCCGGTCGCTTGTTATCATTCAGGATCAGGCCACCCGTGGCGGCGCGTCCCGAAGGCGGCTCGATGGAGTCCGCCACTGGAGTGCGACGCGAATATCGCAGAAATCCGCGCGGCAGGCGACTCAAATGCCGGGTAGTTCGCCTGGGCGTGGCGATCGCTTGAGCGAAGCCCCAAGTCCGGGGCCGGTGCGCACTCCGCGCGAAGCGCAACATTGTCCTTCTCTGAACCCTCTGAGCCCCTCGGCGACCTTTGTGTCAAATAAGCCAGCCGCCCCAGTCTCCGTCGCGCGAATTGCGCACGATGGTTCGAGCGGTCGCCCCGCTTTCGCGGGAACGACGACGGGGGTACTGTCGCCGCCATAAGCCAGGACACCAACGGAGGAAACCAGCATGCCCCGGTTCGGAGACGCCAAAGGCGAATTCCGCGGCACCACCGTACGCAACGACGCAGACCTGAAGGCGTGGCTGGCGAAGCGCCCCACTGAAGCGGCGCTCGAGCCCGATCTGCCGATCATCGATCCGCACCACCATTTCTGGGACATGCCGCAACGCGGCCACTACCTGCTGCCCGAACTGCTGGCCGATATCGGCAAGGGACACAACATCGTCTCGACCGTCTTCCTCGAATGCCGCGCCATGTACCGCAAGGACGGTCCGCGCGAGATGGCCGCGCTGGGCGAGGTCGAGTTCGTCACCGGCATCGCCGCTATGAGCGCCTCGGGCGGCTACGGCGCCTGCCGCGTCGCCGAGGGCATCGTCGGCGGCGGCGACCTGACCGTCGGTGCGCGCGTGCGCGAGCTGTTGGAAGCCGAGATGGCCGCCGCCGGCGGACGGCTGCGCGGGCTCCGCCACGGCGTGGCATGGGACGCCCACGAGGCGGTCAGCAAGTACGCCTCCCGCACCGTCCCCCTGCATCTAGTCCTCGACGCCAAGTTCCGCGAGGGCTTCGCTCAGCTTGCGCCGCTCGGCCTGAGTTTCGAGTCATGGCAGTACCATCCGCAACTGCCGGATGCGATCGATCTAGCACGCGCCTTTCCGGACACCACCATCATCCTCAACCATGTCGGGGGCGTACTCGGCGTCGGGCCGTATGCTGGCCATCGCCAGGAGAACCTGGCCAGTTGGCGCAAGGACATCAACGAACTCGCCAGGTGCCCCAATTTCTATTGCAAGCTGGGCGGCGTCGGCATGGTGTCGTTCGGCTTCGACTTCCACGAGCAGGACAATCCGCCTTCGTCCGAGGATCTCGCGGCGGCGTGGCGGCAGTACATCGAGCCCTGCATCGAAGCCTTCGGCGTGGACCGCTGCATGTTCGAGAGCAATTTTCCGCCGGACAAGCAATCCGGCGGCTACACCGAGCTGTGGAACGCGTTCAAGCGCATCACCGCCAATGCATCGACGAACGAAAAGCGGGCGCTCTACAGCGGCACCGCGGCAAAGGTGTATCGGTTGACGGTGCCATGACCCGGTTCGACGACTACGCGACGAAATACTCGTGTATCCACATGCGCCGCGAGCACGGCATCCTCGAGATGCGGTTCCATACCGACGAGGGTCCGCTGCGCTGGGGGCTCGTCCCGCACGGCGAACTTCCCGATGCCTTTGCCGACGTCGCGCGCGACCGCGAGAACCGTGTGGTGATCCTGACCGGCACCGGCGACGAATGGTCCGGCGTCCGCGCCACACCTGGGCAGAGCGCGATCGGTCCGGGCCTGACCGCCAACGCGTTCGACCGCGTGCACTGGGAAGGCCGTGCTCTGCTGATGAATCTGCTGAGCATCGAAGTGCCGGTCATTTCGGCGATCAATGGACCGGCATGGCGGCACGGCGAGATCCCGTTGCTGTCGGACATCGTGCTCGCCGCTGACACCGCGGCGTTCCAGGATTCCGCGCACTTCCCGAACGGCCTCGTCCCGGGCGACGGCATGCACATCGTCATGCCGCTGCTGCTGGGTCTGAACCGGGGCCGTTACTTCCTGCTCACCGGCCAGACGCTGTCGGCGCGGGAGGCCAAGGATCTTGGCCTGGTGGCCGAGGTGCTGCCGCCCGACAAGGTCCTGGCGCGCGCCTGGGAACATGCCGAGGCCCTCGCTGCGAAGCCGACGCTGCTGCTGCGCTACACGCGGCTGATGTTCACGGAATACCTGAAGAAGCGCATGCAGGACCTGCTTGGCTACGGGCTGGCGATGGAAGGCCTGGCGCTGATGGAACAACTCGACCCGCCGAAGTAAGGTCCGAGCCTGAACAACCGGCTGGCGGCGTGGCGCGGCCAAATCCACGCAATGACGCAGGGCAATCGGGTCGTCCACCGAGAACCGCGCCGCGGTCAGGGTCGCTTGCGCAGGAATGCCTGCCGGTCGGCCTCGCGTTCGATATGCGAGGCCAGCCGCTGCCAGAAATCGTCGGGTGAGGTCGCAGCCTCCAGAGCGCGCTTCGCCAGGATGCGGGCGATCGGCCCCACATGGACCGCGAGTTCGCGTTCGCCCTGTTGCGCCAGCGCCTGCGGGACGGGGTGCGCCGACCGGCCGCTGGCATCGCCCGTCGGATCCTGGCGGAATCGCGAGCGCTGCGCCGGCTCATCGATCCGCCGCGCCACGATGTCGCGCAGTTCCTCGAGCGAGCCTGCATGCCGCGCCGCGGTCTGCACCAGATGGTGCGCGATCGGACCGACATGCTGCGCCAGTTCGCGTTCGATCGTGCTGAGTGCCGCCTCGGTGAAGCCGGCGTGTCCTCGCGGCAGCACAACGGTCCGATCCGTCAGATCGTTCGGCGCGCTCCGGAGCGCCTGCCCGAGCGCTGCCGCCATATCGCCAGCCGTTGCGAAGCGATCCTCGGGCAGCTTGGCCAGGGCGCGTTCGACGGCCGCGACCAGCGCGCGCGGCAGAGAGGGATCGGTCGCGCCGAGGTCGGGCGGCGGCTGGTTCATCACCTGCAAGGCGATCTCGGTCATGTTGCGGCCGGTGAACGGCCGCATTCCGCTCAGCAATTCGTAGAGCACGACGCCGGCGCAGAACAGGTCGCTGCGCGCATCCGCCGCCTCGCCGCGACATTGCTCGGGCGACATATAGCTGGGCGTGCCGATCACCGTGCCGGCCTGCGTGAGCGCGGAGGTGTCCAGGCGCGAGATGCCGAAATCGGTCATCTTCACCTGCCGGTCGGCCATCAGCAGTATGTTCGCCGGCTTCACGTCGCGATGCACGACGCCGAGACCGTGCGCACAACCGAGCGCATCCAGCACCTGGCCGATCAGCGCGACGGCGTCCGGCGGCGGGAACCGGCCGGACCGGGCGAGTACCTGGCTGAGGTTGCTGCCCTCGACATACTCCATTGCCAGGTAGGGATTTCCCTCGTGCACCGCGAAGTCATACACGGCGACGATGTTCGGGTGGGCACAGCGTCCGGCCGCCTGCGCCTCGTGGCGGAAGCGGGCGACATACTCGGCACGTTCGTCGCCCCCGAGCAGGTCCGCCCTGATCAGCTTGATCGCCACCTTGCGGTCGATCGCCGGATCATGCGCCAGATAGATCATGCCCATCGCGCCGCGGCCGAGCAGACGCTCGATGCGATAGCGGCCGATCGCGACAGGCAGGGCGGCGTCGGGAATATCAGCTCTCCAGCAGCTTCATGGCGTTCGCCAGGCTGCGCCGCATACGGTTGAACGATCCGGCGAGCGAGGCGATCTCGTCGCGCCCGCGTTCGGCGAATTCCGGCGCATCCATATTGCCCAGGCTCACTTCGCTGGCGATATCCGACATCCGCCGGATCGGCTTCACGATGACGAAATGCAGCAGCAGGTTCAGCAACACGATCGTGACGGCGAAGACGGTGACCAGCGCGAGCAGGTATATCTTGAACGCCGCGCTGGCGCGATCCAGCGCGACCTGCATCGGTACCGAGACGATCTGCGCGGCCGCCACGTCGCCCAGCTTCCAACCGAAGCCGTTGGCGCTGCCGTACAGGTCGATCATCGAGGTGGGCGCGGCGGACGGCGTCGAATGGCAGGACAGGCAGTCCTTGTCGGTGATGCGGATCGGACGGGAGATCGACAGGATCGGCCCGGTCGGACTGTCGCGGGTGCTGGTGAAACTGGTGAGCGATGGATTGCGGGCGAACTCGGCTATGATGCCGCTTTCCCAGTCGGTGGCACGATCGGCGGGATTGGTCGGATTGAGGGCAGCTTCCTTGTAGGTGTAGTCGGGGAACTGCGCGGCCAGGGTGCGCAGGTTGGTCTGCGCCGCCCAGGACGGCACTGTATGCGGCAGGAAGCGCACCTTGATCTGCCCGGCGAGCAACGGACCTATCTCCTTGGCGGTGTAGTCGCGAATGGCGGAGGCCTGCGCCATCATGACCTCGGCCTGCTGCACGACCTCGCGGCGGGCGTTCTCGTGCACGATCTGCCAGGACAGCACCGCGGCGAGGAGGAGGCCGACCAGGAACGCCAGCAGCAGCACCAGATTGAACTTGGCCTTCAGGCCCATGCGCGTCTCCCCTCGGCGTCGTCGGTCATGGACCGCCGACCAGCCTGGTCGCCTGCGCGGCGGTGAGCCGGCCCGTCATGTCGGCGCCAAGCTCGTGCTGGTAGCGGCGGATCGCGGCGCGGCTGTCCGGGCCAAAGACGCCGTCGATCCTGCCGTCGTAATAGCCCAGCCGCACCAACGCGATCTGCACGCGCCGGCGATCGCTGTCGGTCAACTGCTCGTCCGCCGGCAGGGCGGCTGCCGGCCCCGCCACCGCCGGCGCCGGTGTCGTGGCGGATGGGGATGGGGCCGGCGGCGGAGGCGGCGGCGCACCGGCGAGATAGCCCGGCGCGACCGGTGGCCGGAACGCCGCCAATGTCACCGATCGGTTGGCGCCGACCTGCTGCTGGACGCCGTTGAGCAGCGCTGCCACCTGGACCTCCGGACCCTTCAGATTGGCCACCAGGGAAGCGGCGAGCGGGGTCGGCGCATCCGGCGGCTTCGCCTGGCTCGCGGCGATCAGGCCCAGACCGTCCGGCAGGCTGGCCTGGGCCAAGGCATCGAGATGGAGGGCGGCGGGCGCCTCGGGCATCGGCACCACGTCGAATGCCACCACCGACGGGCCGGCGCCGCCGCGCGCAAGCACGTCGATCAGCGACTTCGCCAGGATGCCCTGGGCGAGCACATCGGCCGCACGTGCGATCCGTGCCGTGACCGGCGCCAGGAACGGCCGGTCGTTGAATGAAGTGGCGTAGCCGCAACTATAGATGAAGGCGGCTGCGCCGGGTGCCGCCGCCACCTGGGCGGCAAATTCGCCGATCGCGGCATCGGCGCCGCCGCTGGAGACGTCCTCGCGCTCCACCACGTGGAAATCCAGCGCGCGCAGCGCCGCGGCGACCGCATGGGCGGACAGCAGGCAGGCAGGCAGCGGTGCCAGCGCGCTGTAGGTGCCGTTGCCGATCACCAGCGCCTCGCGTGCAGGCGCGGCGTGCAGCGCGGGCGATGCCAGCAGCAACGCGGCCCCGAGCGCGACAAGGCTTGCTCTCACGCATGTCATGGTTTCCAGTTAGCAGGATGATGCATTCCGGGCCAACGGCCCAAACGGGAGGAGAGACACCATGGCGAGCAGGCAACCTGTCGCAATCGTATTCGACACGTTCGGCACAGTGGTTGACTGGCGCAGCAGCCTGATCGCGGAGCTGACTGCATTCGGCCGCCAGCGCGACATCAACGCCGACTGGACGGCGCTGGTGGATGCCTGGCGCGCTTCCTACCACCCGTCGATGGATCGCGTGCGCAAGGGCGAGCAGCCGTGGACCACGCTGGATGCGCTGCACCGCGCCTCGCTCGACAAGCTGGTGGCGGAGTTCGGCATCAAGGGACTGACCGAGGCCGATCTGCAGCACATCAACCGCGGCTGGCACCGGCTGAACCCTTGGCCGGATTCGGTGGCGGGTCTGACGCGCCTGAAGCGGAAGTTCATCATCGGGCCGCTGTCGAACGGCAACGTGTCGCTGCTGCTCAACATGGCGAAGCACGCCGGCATTCCGTGGGACATGATCTTCGGCTCGGACCTGTTCCGGCATTTCAAGCCGGATCCGGAGACGTATCTGGGGGTGGCGAAGCTGCTGGACGTGGAGCCGGGGCAGGTGATGATGGCCGCGGCGCACAACAACGACCTGGCGAATGCGCGCAAGGTCGGGCTGATGACCGGCTTCTTCGCGCGGCCGGGAGAGTATGGGCCGCACCAGAAGCGCGACTTTGCCGCTGATCAGCAGTGGGACGTGGTGGCGAAGGACATCGAGGATCTGGCGACACAGCTTGGCGCTTGA
>JANWJK010000351.1 GCA_025452005.1 Acetobacteraceae bacterium
AGCAGTTCGTCGACGAACATCCGATCGGCGGCGAGGTCGAAGGCGAGATCCGCAACATCACCGAGTTCGGCCTGTTCATCGGTCTGTCGCCGGATATCGACGGCATGATCCACATGTCCGACCTGTCATGGGACGAATCGGGCGAACTCGCCATGGCCAAGTACGAGAAGGGCCAGATGGTGAAGGCCAAGGTCCTGGACGTCGATGTCGAGAAGGAGCGGATCAGCCTGGGCATCAAGCAGCTCAAGGACGACCCGGCCGCCTCGGTGCTCGATTCTGTCCGCAAGGGCGAGGTCGTCACCTGCGTTGTGACCTCTATCCAGTCGAACGGCATCGAGGTGAAGGTCGGCGACGTGCTGACCGGTTTCATCCGCCGTGCGGAACTGGCCCGCGACAAGGGCGACCAACGGCCGGACCGGTTCGCCGTGGGCGAGAAGGTGGACGCCAAGATCATCGCGGTCGATCGCGCCGCCCGCAAGCTCAGCCTCACCATCAAGGGCAAGGAGGTCGAGGAGGAGAAGCAGGCGATGGCCGAGTTCGGCTCGTCCGACTCCGGCGCCTCGCTTGGCGATATCCTCGGTGCCGCGATCCGACGCCGCAACCAGCAGGCCCAGACCGACAGCGACTGATACCATTGGTGCGCGCTGACCGACGGCGATGAGCCTCGAGACGGATCTGCTGCTCGATCGCCGCCGGCTCAAGCGCAGATTGCTCGTCTGGCGTAGCTTCGCCGTGCTTGCCGTGCTGGTCGCAGTCCTGGTGGCGCTACGCGGCGAGAACCTCCAGTTCGGCCGTTCGCATCTTGCGCGGCTGACCGTGAGCGGGCTGATCGGCGATGACCGCAAGCTCACCGAGGCGGTGACAAAACTCGCCGACAACGACAGCGTGAAGGCGCTGATCGTCGCGATCGACAGCCCGGGTGGCAGCGTGGCGGGCGGCGAGGGCCTGCACGACGCGATCGCCCACGTTGCCACGAAGAAGCCCGTCGTCGCCGTGATGGGCGGCTTGGCGGCATCGGCCGGCTACATGGTCGCGGTGCCCGCCGCGCGCATCTTTGCCCGCGACGCCACGCTGACCGGCTCGATCGGCGTAATACTGGAGACCGGCGAGGTGTCCGGCCTGCTGAAATCGCTCGGGGTGAGTGCGGAGGCAATCACCTCCGGGCCGCTCAAGGACCAGCCCAGCTTCACGCGGCCATTGTCGCAGCAGGGCAGGGAGGTCCTGCAGGGTCTCGTGTTCGACATGTATGACCAGTTCGTCGGCATGGTCGCGACCGGCCGGCATATGGATGCCGCGCGGGTGCGTGAACTGGCCGACGGACGGGCCTATACCGGGCGTCAGGCGCTGAAGCTGGGCCTGGTCGACGCGATCGGCGGCGAGCACGATGCCCGCCTCTGGTTGGCGCAGACCAAGGGTGTTTCGGCCGATCTGCCGGTCGAGGATGTCGTCACCAGCAGCTTCACCAGCCGGGCGCTTTCCGGAAGCCTCGGATGGATGTTCGATGAGCTGTGGAAAAGCCTGCTTTCCCAAGGAGTTATCCTTGACGGCGCACGATTGGTCTGGCAACGTTTCGGCGGCTGACCTGTCAGCCGGTCAGCGGGGTCATGACCAAATCAGAGCTCATCGCGGAACTTGCCGCCAACAACCCGCATCTGCGGGGAGCCGATATCGAGCTCATTGTGGCGACGATATTCGATCAGATCACCGGCGCGTTGGCGCGCGGCGAACGGGTGGAGTTGCGTGGCTTCGGCGCCTTCACCGTGAAGCGGCGCAACGCCAGGACCGGACGGAATCCGCGCACTGGCGAAGTGGTGCCGGTCGACGAGAAGGCAGTGCCGTTCTTCAAGGCTGGCAAGGAATTGCGCGACCGGGTCAATCGCGGCAGGACAGGGCGAGTACCGCCTTCCTAGCCCCGTGCGTTCCCTCGCCCGCGAAGCGGGGGAGGGCTAGGGAGGGGGTGCTGCCATGCGCCTGCTGATCGCGCTTCCTCTCCTCCTGCTGCTGGTGCTGTTCGCGCTGTCCAACACCGCGCCGGTCCGTCTGCACCTCTGGCCCACCGACTATGCGCTGGAGTTGCCGCTCTCGATTGCGGTCCTCAGCGCCATGGCCATCGCCTTTCTGCTTGGCGGCGCGCTGGTGTGGCTGTCGGAACTCGCCCAGCGCCGCCGGGCGAGGCGGGCGGAACAGGCGGTGCGGCTTCTCGAGGCACAGGTGCAGGACCTGAAGGCGCGGCTGCCCCAGGCTCCGCTGCCATGACCGTGCAGGTGAAGATCTGCGGCATCAACGACGCTGCGGCGTTCGACACGGCGATATCCGCAGGCGCCGACTGGGTCGGTTTCAATTTCTTCCCGCCCTCGCCCCGCTATGTGGCGCCTGCCCAGGCCGCGGCGCTCTCGGCGCGTTCGCCTGGCGGCCCCTCACGCGTGGGCCTGTTCGTCGATCCGGCGCCCGAGGCGATCGCAACCGCGCTCGACACGGTGCGGCTGGACATCCTCCAGGTTTACGGCGCCGTGGATTTTGCCGCCCTGCGTGCCCGCTTCGGTCTGCCGATCTGGCGTCCGATCGGTGTGGCGACGGCCGCCGACCTGCCCGTCGCGGCCGGCGCCGCCGATCGGCTCTTGATTGAAGCCAAGCCGCCGCCCGACGCGACGCGGCCTGGCGGCAATGCCGTGCGGTTCGACTGGTCATTGCTGCGCGGTTGGCACGCGCCGGTGCCATGGATCCTGGCCGGCGGCCTCACGGCCGACAATGTCGCCGAGGCGGTGCGCATCACCGGTGCGTGGGCGGTGGATGTGTCCTCCGGCGTGGAGCGCACGCCTGGTGCGAAGGACCCGGCGCTGATCCGCGCCTTCATCGCCAATGCCCGCGCAAGCGGCGTCCGCGAGGCGTGAACCTAAGCGTTACTTCGATCCCGCCTCGGCTTTCGTCTCTTCCAGTTGCCGGCGCAGGCTCTCCACCTCCGCTCGCAGTTCGGCGATCTCCTGCGCGGGTCCCGGCTGCTCTCCGGTCTCCGCGCCGCGATAGAACGGCGTGAACAGACTGAACGCCCGTTCCATCATCGCCATGTTCTGCCGCCCGACCTCCTCCATGTTGCCGAACGGGAACATCGTGCCCATCGACCCCATGGTCTTCTGCATGGCCGTCCGCATCTGCTCCTGCTGCTGCGCCAGCGCCCCCATCGCCTGCTCGAGGAAGCGCGGCACCATGCTCTGCATCTGGTCGCCATAGAACCCGATGAGCTGGCGCAGGAAGGCGGTGGGCAGCAGTGCCCGACCCTTGCTTTCCTGCTCCACGATGATCTGGGTCAGCACGCCGCGGGTGATGTCCTCGCCGGTCTTGGCGTCGTACACCACGAAGTCGCGCCCCTGCCGAACCATATCAGCAAGATTGTCCAGCGTGATGTAACTGGAGCTTTCCGTGTTGTAGAGTCGCCGGTTGGCGTATTTCTTCACCACCACCGGCGGCGCGGTGTCGCCGGCCTTGGGTTCCGGTGCGGCGTGGACGCTCTCGGCCATGCATGCCTCGGTATTCAGGTCGGCCCTAGCATGCGGCTTATGCCGCACCCGCGAAAGCCCCTTCGCGCATTCTTCTCGATCTTGCGCGCTGCGGGGCCTGTGGCCATGGTACTGAGATGAGCGTGACGAAGCCTGCTCGCATGACCGCCGACGAGTTCATCGCCTGGGCGATGCAGCAGCCCGAGGGGCAGCGCTACGAGCTTGTCGCCGGCGAGGTCGTCGGCATGGCGCCCGAACGCGCCGGCCATGCACGTGCCAAACACCGCATCTGCGAAGCCCTGTCGCAGGCGATACGTGCTGCCGGTCTGCCTTGCGAGGCCTTCCCCGACGGCATATCGGTCCAGGTAGATGCCGACACGGTGTATGAGCCGGACGCGCTGGTGCGCTGTGGCGCTCCGCTGGACGACAATGCGGTCGAGGTGCCCGATCCGCTCATCGTCGTTGAGGTCGTATCGCCATCATCCGGGTCGCGGGATTCCGGCAGCAAGCTGGAGGGCTACTTCCGCGTGCCTTCGGTTCGACACTATCTGATCGTCACGACCCGGAACCCTGCCGTCATCCACCATCGGCGCGACGAGGCGGGCGGCATCACCACCCGCATCATCCGAGATGGCGCGGTCCGCCTCGATCCGCCAGGAATTGACCTGATCGGATTGTTCTAGCCGGGCATGAATTGGAGAAAACGTCGATGAACGATGCCAGCGCTGGGGCGGCCCGGCATACCTGGATACGCGAGCGCATCGCTCAGGTCCCCCGCGTCAGGCTTGCGCTGACCCCGACCCCGATCGAGGAGGCGCCGAACCTGTCGCGCGCTCTTGGGGGGCCACGCATCTTCATCAAGCGCGACGACCTGACCGGCGTGGCGTTCGGCGGCAACAAGCTGCGCAACCTCGAGTTCCGCTTGGCGCGCACCATGGCGGAGCAGCCGGATACGGTGGTGGTGGGCCTCGACATCCAGTCCAACTCGGCGCGGCAGACGATCGGCGCCTGCAACAAGCTGGGCCTCAAGACGATACTGGTACTGGAAGGGACGCAGCCCGAAATCGTGCAGGGCAATCTGCTGGTCGATTATCTGCTCGGTGCCGACGTGGTGTTCGCGCCGACGCGCGAGGCGCAGCGCGCGGCGCTCGATGAGCATGCGGCGCGCGTTCGCGCAGCCGGTGGGCGTCCGCATATCCTCAACGACAATCCCATGTTCGATGTGGCGTCGGCGCTGGCCTATCTGGAGACGACGGTCGAACTGCTGGAGCAGATGGAGCGCGCCGGCGTGCAGCCGAATGCGCTCTACATGTCGTCGAGTGGCAAAGGCCAGGCCGGTCTCGTGCTTGGGAAGCGTCTGACGAACGCGGGGCATGCCGTGCATGGCGTGACCGCGACCAACGAGTTCCACGTGCCGTCCCGCACCGCGGCGATCGCCAACGAGACGTTGCAGGTGCTCGGTCTGGATATGCGCGTGACCGAGGACGAGATCCTCAACGATGCCGGTTTCGTCGGCGCCGGATATGGCATCCCGAGCGAGGCATCGGTGGAGGCGACCAGGTTGTTCGCCCGTACAGAGGGGGTGATCCTCGACCCCGTCTACACCGGCAAGGCCGCCGCCGGCATGATCGCGCACATCCGCGAGCGCCGCTACGGCAAGGACGATGTGCTGGTCTTCGTGCATACCGGCGGTACGCCCGCTGTCTTCACCTGGAACACGCTCTGGCTGTGAAAGGGCCCTGATCGATGCATCGTCGCGGTTTTCTGACGGCGCTCGCCGGTGCGCCGCTGGCGATCGGTCTGCGCGCGCACGCGCAGGGGACGCCGGCCGGGAGCCTGACATATGGCCAGAGCGTCGGCGTGCTGACGCTCGATCCGGTGCACGGCTCCTACACGCTGTATCCGGCCGGCAGCGAGGCGGCGCTGTGCATCTATGACGGGCTGCTGACCTTCGCCCCCGACATGAAGATCGTCCCGCAGCTCGCCGAGAGCTTTACGATGGCGGACGATCTGAAGTCCTGCACGTTGAAGTTGCGCTCCGGTGCGAGGTTCCACGACGGGACGCCGGTCGATGTCGCCGCGGTGAAGTTCAACCTCGAGCGGCTGATGGACAAACAGCGCAATCCGACCAACCGGCCGCTGTGGGATCCGGTGGCGGGCGTCGAGACGCCGGACGCAGGCACGGTGGTCATCCGCCTGTCGGCGCCGTTCCCGCAGATGCCAAATTCGCTGGCGCATGTATCCGGCGCGCTGGTCTCGCCGACGGCGGTGGAGAAATACGGCGAGACGGGCATCGCGAAGAGCCCGGTCGGCGCCGGGCCGTACCGCGTGGCCAGCTTCGAGCCGGGCCAGCAACTCGTGCTGGAGGCGTTCGACGGCTACTGGGGCGGCAGGCCGAAGACCGCAAAGCTGACGCTGAAGACGATCGCCGAACCATCCACGCGCGTGGCGGCGCTGCGCACCGGCGCGGCCGACATCATCGACAGCGTACCGGTGGCGCTGGTCGGGCAACTGAAGCAGGA
>JANWJK010000352.1 GCA_025452005.1 Acetobacteraceae bacterium
CGACCTGTTGGCCGCCCTTCATGATGCCGAACTCGGCGGCCTGCTTGATGCAGTTCACCGTATCGTTGCCGCCGTTGGCCAGGCCGATCGCCTTCGCCCCGCTGGCCTTCGCCTGCACCAGGAAGGCAGAGAAGTCCGTGGTGCCGGGGAACGGCGCCAGCGCCTGACCTACGACCTTGCCGCCGGCTGCGGTGACGAAGCCCGCCGCGTCCTTTTGCAGCGAATGGCCGAAGGCATAGTCAGCGGTGATGAAGAACCAGCTATCCCGGCCTTCCTTCACCGCGGCATCGACCACGGCGTGCGGCATCGACCACGTGTCGTAGACGAAGTGGATGTGGTTCGGGCCGCACTTGTCGCCGGTGATGGCGGCCGAGGCGGCACCGGTGAAGATCGCCACCTTGTCCTTCTGCTTCACTATGTCGGCGATCGCGAACGCCGCTGACGACAGCGGCACGTCGGTCACCACATCCACGCCCTGGTTGTCGCACCAGTCGCGCGTAATGGCGACCGCGACGTCGGGCTTCAATTGCAGATCCGCCTGCACGACTTCCGCCTTGATAGAGGGGTTGTTGCGCATGAAATCTTCGACCGCCATCTGGGCGCCGAGCACCGAGCCCAGGCCGGTATTGGCGGCATAGGGACCCGCCATGTCGGTGAGCACGCCGATGCGGATCGGCTTGTCCGCGGCGCGGGTGCGGCGCGGCAGTGCGGCAACGGCGGCGCCTACGCCCAACAGAGCGCGGCGGCGGATCGATATCGGCATGACGTCTCCCTGTATTATCCAGCCAGATGTTACGGACTGTAGACGCATCCGTCGCGCGATCCAATTGTCGCTTCGTGCGCCGGTCGGATTGCCAGTCAGGCCAATCGCGCCATAGGCTTTCTCAAAGCTCGCAAGGGAGGGGCGGATGCGCGCAGACCAGGCGGTGGTGGAGATCCTCAAGCGTGAGGGCGTGACGACGCTGTTCTGCTTCCCGACCACGTCGGTGATCGAGACAGCGGTGGCCGGCGGATTGCGTCCTATCATCTGCCGGCAGGAACGTGTCGGCGTAGACATGGCCGACGGTTACGCCCGTGTCACCAACGGCCGCCCGCCCGGCGTGTTCGCGATGCAGTACGGACCGGGCGCCGAAAACGCGTTTCCCGGCATTGCCACGACCTTCTCGGACTCGGTGCCGGTGCTGTTCCTGCCGCTCGGTCATGCGCGCGAACAGGCGCAGGTCTTCCCGATGTTTCATTCCAGCCGCACGTATGCCTCGGTCACCAAGCAGGCGGAGCACATTCTAGTACCGGAGCAGGTGACAGCGGCGATGCGCCGTGCCTTCAGCCAGTTGAAGAACGGGCGGCCCGGACCCGTCATGGTAGAGCTGCCGCGCGATCTGCTGGCGCTCGACATCGGCAGCGACGCGTTGGAGCACACGCCGGTGCGCAGGTCGCGGGCCACGCCCGACGCAGATGACGTCGACGACGCTGCGCGTCTGCTGGTGGATGCATCGTGCCCGGTGATCCTGGCCGGCCAGGGCGTCCTGTACGCCGAGGCGAGCGATGAACTGGTGAGGCTCGCGGAACTGCTGCAAAGCCCGGTGATGACCACGGTGGACGGCAAGAGCGCGTTCCCGGAGGACCATGCGCTGGCGCTCGGTTCCGGCGGCAACGGCTTCACCGGCCACGGCGCGCACTTCCTGTATGCTCGCGCCGATCTCATCCTGGCGATCGGTACCGGGCTGAACCGCCACCCGCTGACCACGCCGCCATTGCCGCCGGGCGTGCGCATCATCCACGCCACCAACGACACGCGCGACCTGCACAAGAGCTATGCGACCGAGTTGGCGATGCTGGGCGATGCGAAGCTGACGCTCGCGGCATTGGTGGATGCGGTGAAGGACCGGCTTGGCGGGCGTCTGCTCAACCGCTCGCCGGCCGAGGAGATCGCGACCAAACGCGAGGCCTGGCTCGCGACGTGGCAGGCGAAGCTGACATCGGCCGAGACACCGATCACGCCGTATCGCGTCATCCATGAATTCATGCGCGCGGTTGATCCGGCAGATGCGATCGTCACGCATGACTCCGGCAGCCCGCGCGAACAGTTACTGCCGTTCTATCGTGCGACGCGGCCGCGCGGCTACCTTGGCTGGGGCAAGTCGCATCAGCTCGGGACCGGGCTTGGCCTGACGATCGGTGCGAAGGTCGCGGCGCCCGACAAGTTCTGCGTGAATTTCATGGGCGATGCGGCGTTCGGCATGACTGGCCTGGACTTCGAGACCGCGGTACGCTGCGGCGTGCCCATCTGCACGATCGTGCTGAACAACTCGGCGATGGCAATCGAGATTCCGCACATGAAGCTGTCGCACGAGCGCTATCGCTCGCGCGATCTCGGTGGCAGCTACGCCAACCTGGCTCGCGACCTCGGCGGCTGGAGCGAGCGCGTGGAGGATCCGGCGCAGGTTGCCGACGCTATTCTGCGCGCACGGCGACAGACGGAAGACGGCAGGGCGTGTCTGCTCGAGTTCGTCACCAGCCAGGAGACGGCGTTCTCGCGACGCGAGGCGTGATGGAGGAAGCCGAGGAACTGGAGCGCGCCGCGGAATGGCGGTTGCGGAAGGTTGATGCGGATGCGTCCGATGCGACCAGCCGGCAAGCCGCGTGGTTGCTGGCGAGGTTGGCGGAAGATGTGCGACGCCTGCCGGGTTCGGAGGTATTCCGCGAATACACGGCGATCTGCAACTGGCTGGGCGAGTCGGACGGGATCGTCGACTTCATGGACCTGGCGAACGACTATCGCGCGAGGATCGGGGTCGATCGGTCACCGGCCGATGGCGAAGCCTACCTGCGGGCGTTGATCGAGCTCGCTAAACAGACGTTCGGCTGATCTCCCGCACCAGCGCATCCGTCGTGACCTGCCGGCAATAGCCGCGATTGTTGCGCAGCGCCCACTCGTGTCGTTCCGCGCTCAGCGTGGCACAGGCATCGGTCGGCACCGTCACCAGGTAGCCGAGATCGCATGCATCCCGCACAGCGGAATCGATGCACTGATCGGTCAGCACACCGGCGATCATCAGCGACCGCACCCCGAGATTGCGCAGCACGTAATCGATGTTCGTCGAGATGAACACGGAAGACGATGTCTTCGGCAGCACGATCTCGTCGTCCGCCGGTGCGATCGCATCCAGCACCTTCGCATCCCACGAACCACGCGGAACGAACAGTCCGCTGATCTTGTAGTCGAGGCTGAGATCGCGCCCGTCGCGTGTCAGCGCCTCGATCACCGTGTACATCACCTCGAGCTTCGCGTCCCGGCACGCCGCCTGCAATCGCTGCATGTTCGGCAGTGCGGTGTCACGCATGGTGCGAAAGAAATGCCCGTAGCGCGCATCGCGCTCCGCCTCGCTCATCGCGGCATATTCGCCCCCATCAGGGCGCGCGTTGTAGTTCTGCACATCGATGAACAGGAGCGCGGCATGCGCGGGATCGATCGGCACGTCGCGGCTCAGCATGACAGACGCTCCGTCGCCGCGCGCAGCAATCGCTCGAACCGCGTCGCCCACGCCGCCTGGCCAGCTTCATCCGCGATCAGGTCCTGGCGGATTTCGATCTCCACGTGCGCCAGGCCGCGCCGCTCCGCGTGCACCGGCACGCCGTAGTCGGTGACATCGCTCACCGCGTAAGGCGCATTGTCGCCCACCGTAAGATCGCCCTCGGCTCGCAGCAGTTCCAACATGATGGCCGCCAGACGCACGTCGCGGTTGTACAGCACGCCGACCTGCATCGCCCGAGACTCGCCCTTGAAGACCGGCGTAAAGCTGTGCATCGCGACGAACACAGTGCGTTGGCCCGCCACCTTTCGTGCATCCAACAGCGCCCGGATGCACGCGTGATACGGCTCGAAGATCGCCTGCCGCCGCGCCGCACGCTGTTCTGCCGACAGCCGCTGGTTGCCCGGAATCTCCGTCGTCTCGCTCACCTCCGGGATCGAACTCGGCGCCTCGGGATCGCGATTGCAGTCGATGACGAGACGCGAATAGGTCTGCAGCACCGCGGTGGCATCCAGCGCGGCGGACAGGCGTTCGGTGACGCCGGCGATGCCGATGTCCCAGGCGATGTGCCGCTCCAGTTCCCGATCTGCAACGCCAAGCTGGCCGAGGCTGCGCGGAATGGTTCGCCCGGCATGATCGGCCGTGACGAACAGCTCCGAACGTCCGTTTGTGCGCAACACGCGCACCGGCGAGGGTTCGTCCGGCGCCAGCAGTTCGGTCATTTCCAATGCACCCACCAATCGACAGCGAAGCCGCGTATTGTAGTCGCGCCATCGCGCACCGCGCCAAGCTTCTGCGCCACGCGAACCGACCGCGTGTTCTCCGGCACGATGAAGCTGGCCAGTCGCCCAACGTCGAGCCGGGTGAACGCCCAGGTGCGTGCCGCGCGAACCGCTTCGGTGGCGATGCCGCGCCCCCAGAACGGCTGGTCGAGCGAATAGGCCAGTTCCGGTTCCGGCCATTCCAGCGGATGCAGCACACCGGCCCAGCCGGCGCAGCGTCCCTCCGCTTCGACCGCGAACACGCCGTAGCCGCGCAGCGCCCATTGACCGAGGATCCTCTCCATCAGGGACCATGATTCAGCGCGGCTCAGCAGGTTCCCGCCGAGGAACCGGCGCACGTCGGGGTTTGCCTGCATGGCGGCAACCGCATCGAGATCGGCCGCCTGGAAGGCCCGCAGGGTGCATCGGTCGGTGTGCAGCGTCGGTATCTCGAATATCGAGCTCATGCGCCCTAGCATGGCGCCGCCATGCCGGATTCCGCCAGTCCGCTGCCGTCGCTCGACGCATTGCTGCACATGCCGGCGGCCGAGGCGCTGATTGCGCGCTTCGGCCGCACGGCCACGGTCGCCGGCTTGCGCGCCGAACTGGCCGCCTGCCGCGCGGCCCGCGCATTCCCGACACTGCCGGTCGCTATCCTGGATGCTGCCGCGGACGCCTTGGCGCGGCGCTTTGCCGCCTCGCAGCGTCCGGTATTCAACCTGACCGGCACAGTGCTGCACACCAATCTCGGCCGCGCGCCGCTGCCGCCGGTTGCCGCCGCCGCCGCCGCCGAAGCCCTGGCGTCCGCCACCACGCTGGAGTTCGACCTCGCGACCGGGCAGCGCGGCCATCGGGACGAACACGTGGCGCGCCTGCTGCGGGAGATCACCGGGGCCGAGGCCGCCACCGTCGTGAACAACAATGCCGCGGCGGTGCTGCTGGTCCTGAATACGCTGGCACTCGGGCGCGAGGTGCCGGTCTCTCGCGGTGAGCTGATCGAGATCGGCGGGGCATTCCGCATTCCGGAGATCATGTCCCGCGCCGGCGCGGTGCTGCGCGAGGTGGGCACCACCAACCGCACCCACCCCCATGATTTCCGCGCTGCGATCGGATCCGAGACGGCGCTGCTGATGCGGGTGCACCAGGCCAATTACGCGATCGCCGGTTTCACCGCAGCGGTGCCGCCGGCTGAGCTGGCGGCGATCGCGCATGCGGCCGGACTGCCCATGGTGGAGGACCTTGGCAGCGGCAGCCTGGTCGATCTGGCGGCCTGGGGGCTGCCGCACGAGCCCACCCCGCAGGAATCGCTGGCGGCGGGTGCCGACCTCGTGAGTTTCTCCGGCGACAAATTGCTGGGCGGCCCACAGGCCGGGCTGATTGTAGGTCACGCGGATTTGATAAAGCAGATTAATTCGAATCCGCTGAAACGGGCGCTGCGCCTGGACAAGGCAAGGCTGGCCGCGCTCGAGCAGGTCCTGCTGCTGTATCTGGATCCGGACCGCCTGGCGCAGGAGTTGCCGACGCTCCGGTTGCTGACCCGTCCGCCGGCCGCGGCTCGGGCGACCGCCGAACGTGTGGTGGAATCCTTATGTGCGCTGTGGCCAGACCGGGCCATCGCGGTGGAGCCGTGCCGCAGCCAGATCGGCTCCGGCGCTCTCCCCATCGACCTGCTGCCGTCCTACGCCGTCACGATCGGCGGCAAGGCGCTCGAGGCGCTGTCGGCATGGCTGCGCGGGTTGCCGCGGCCGGTGATCGGCCGGATTGCCGAGGGTCGCCTGTGGCTGGACTGCCGCTGCCTGGAACCGGCCGACGAGGCAGCGTTCATTGCCCAGTTGCGCGGGCCGGCAGATAGTCGATGATGGAAGAGAAGCGGCTCCGGTGGGCCGGCCGGCCTTCAAAGCCGGTTGGGGCTGCTCGGCGGCTCCGGGTAGGTTCGACTCCTGCTCTCTTCCGCCGGCTCTATGTGCTCCTGCGGGGGGTCTGTGGCGGAGGCGCAACACTGTGCCCGAAAAACTTTACACCCCCTCGCATTGGCGCTTCGGATTGGGCTATGGTTGACTGAGCGAAAGGGCGGAGTGAATGCCCGAGACGGTACCCGTGCGCGCCGCTGGCGCCGGCAGAACGAGGAGAAGGCAAATGCAGCTTCGGAGTGCACTCATAGCGGCCACCGTGCTGGCCACGCCCTTTGCGGCGAGTGCGCAGCCGGTCACCGGGCTTTACGTCGGCTTTGGCGCCGGTGTGAACGTCACGCAGCAGGAGAACGTCAACGGCGTCAGCCTCGGCCTGCCGGCAATTGCCGGGGTGTTCGCGCCGATTAACGGCAACCTCAACGGCAGCACAGGCTTCGGCGGGGTCATCAACCTCGGTTGGGGCTTTGGCAACGGGCTGCGGGCTGAAGTCGAGGGCAACTACCGTAACAACCACAGCGGCGGCTTCCAAAACGGCAACTTCAACAACTTCGGAGTTGGCGGCGGCAGCACCGAAGAGAAGTTCGGCGGCATGGTCAACGTGCTGTACGACTTCAATGGCCTGTCACCCTGGGTTGTCCCATACATCGGCGTTGGTGTCGGCTACGTCGGCATCAAGGAGAATTGGAAGGTTTACAACAACTCAGCGTTCACTGTGCCGGCGGGCATCCTGACGCCGGGAGCGCAAACCTTCCTTCCCGGCGTTACTAACGCTGCTGCTGGTCTTGGCGGTGCAAGGGCGAGCGGAGAGAGCACGCAGGGATCGTTCGCCTACCAGGCCATCCTGGGCGCGGCCTTCCCGCTGCCTCAGATAGCACCCGGATTGGCAGCGACGTTCGACTATCGCTTCTTCGGCACGTCGTCGAATCGCTCGTACAACGGCAACGCGATCGCGGTCAGTTCGACCGGCGCGGTGTTCGCGGGTCCGTCTACGTTCAGGGTGGGTTCGAGCTTCAACCACACGATCCTGGTCGGACTGCGCTATAACTTCGGCGTCGCCCCGCCGCCGCCGCCGGCGCCCGCGCCGATACCCGCCGCGGCTCCGGCCCGCTCCTACCTGGTGTTCTTCGATTGGGACAAGTACTCGCTCACCGACAGGGCGCGCCAGATCATCCGCGAGGCGGCCGAGAATTCGACCAGGGTGCAGTACACGCGGATCGAGGTTAACGGCTACACCGATACATCGGGCACGCCGAAATACAACCTGGGTCTGTCGATCCGTCGCGCCAACGCGGTCAAGGCCGAGCTGATCAAGGATGGCGTCCCGGCCGCCGCGATCACCACGCAAGGCTTCGGCGACACGCACCTGCTGGTGCCGACCGGTCCGGGCGTGCGCGAGCCGCAGAACCGCCGCGTCGAGATCATCATCCACTGATCTCCCGCGGACTGACGCCGACAACGGATCGGGGCGCCGCGAGGCGCCCCTTTTCGTCCGAGGAGGACACCAGGATGCGATTCCCCAGACTGTCGCTGGCAATCGCGCTGATTGCCACGCCTCTCGTGGCCCAGGCGCAGCCGTTTCAGGGCCTCTATATCGGTGCCGGTGCCGGGTACAACCTGCCTGAGAACTATCCTCTCTCGCGCGGCTCGCAATTGGAGCCGCACGGTGGGTTTGTAGGGCTCGGCAACGCAGGTTACGCGCTGGGGAACGGGTTCCGCTTCGAACTGGAAGGCAACTATCGTCAGGGTCATCTTGACCACTCGACGATTGCCGGCACGACCAGCGGCTCTGTCCAGACCTACGGGGTCCTGGTCAATGCCCTGTTCGACATCGATGTCGGCGCACCTTGGATCTACCCCTATATCGGCGGCGGCGTCGGCTACGCATGGACCCATCTATCGCGCCACAGCCTCTTCACGCCAGCCAGTTTCCCGCTGATCAGGGATAGCGTAGGCCAGACCGAGGGAAACTTCGCGTTCCAGGCGATCGGCGGGCTGTCGTTCCCGATCCCAGGCGTTCCTGGCCTGTCGCTCACCACCGAATATCGTTTCTTCGGCATCCCAGGCAGTGAAAGCTTCACCGGCACCCAGCTCGTTGCTGGCGTTCCGTCGCCCGTGCCCGTCACCTTCAAGGTGCAGCACCAGTACAATCACAGCTTCCTGCTCGGTGTGCGCTACGCCTTCAACGTGGCGGCGCCGGTGCCGGCCCCGGTCGCGCAGACGGCGCCAGCACCCGCTCCGGCGCGCTCCTATCTGGTGTTCTTCGATTGGGACAAGGCCACACTCACCGATCGCGCCCGTCAGGTGGTCAAAGAGGCGGCCGACAACTCGACCCGCATCCAGTACACGCGCATCGAGGTGAACGGCTACACCGATACCTCGGGCACCCCCCAGTACAACCAAGGTCTGTCGGTGCGTCGCGCCCGGGCGGTGCAGGCCGAACTGATCAAGGACGGCGTGCCACAGGCCGCCATCACCATCCAGGGCTTTGGCGACACAAATCTACTGGTGCCCACCGGCCCAGGCGTACGTGAGCCGCAGAATCGTCGGGTCGAAATCATCATCCGCTGACGGGCAGCCTCATACCGATTGCGGCTGCCGCAGGCGCAGCGTACTGAGCGCCATGGCGAGCGCGGCAAATCCCGCGGCCATGCCGATGGCCACCTTGGTGCCCAGCTCGACTCCGCCCTCGGCGCCGTGCGTGATACCGAACACCAGTGCGACCAACGCGCTGCCGGTGGTCTGGCCGAGCAGACGGGACGTCGACAGCATGCCGCTGCCGACGCCGGCCCGATCGCGCGGCGCGCTGGCGATCATCAGGCGGTTGTTGGGCGACTGGAAGAAGCCGAAGCCGATGCCGCACACGGCGAGTCGCCAGGCCACATCGATCTGTGCCGGGCGCGCGGGCAGGATCAGCACCAGCAGCAGCCCGATGGTCATCACCGCCAGGCCGAATCCGCCGAGCAGTCCCGCTGAATACCGGTCCGCCAGGCGGCCGGCGATCGGCGCCATCACCACCAGCGCGGCGGGCCACGGTGTGATCAGCACGCCAATCTCGATGGGCGACAGGCCGCTGACGTATTGGAAATAGAACGGCAATGCGACGAAGGCGATGAGCTGTGCGCCATGCGCGCATATCGCGGTTGCCACCGAGAGCGCGAACACCGGCCGGCGGAACAGATCAACCGGTAGCATCGGTGCGGCCAGCGTGTACTGGCGATGCACGAAGAACCAGCCGACCACGATGCTGACCGCGAGCTCGATCAGTACCGTGGCCGCTCCCTGGCCGCGCCCGATGCCGTCGAGTGCGGTGATGAACAGGCCGAATGTGATCGCGTTGAGCACTGCGCTCAGCGGATCGAATGGGTGGCCGGCGAGCGGCGTTCGCGGCAGGAAGCGGTGCGCCATCCACAGCGCGACGATGCCGGCGGGCACCTGCAATGCGAACAGCCAGGGCCAGGACAGCACCGACATGATCGCCGCCGCGACCGACGGGCCGGCAGTGGAGGACCCTGCGACCACCAGCGCGTTGAAGCCGATGCCGCGGCCAAGCTCCGCGCGCGGATAGATGAAGCGCACCAGCGCGCCGTTGACGCTCATGATGCCGGCGCCGCCGAAACCCTGGAGCACGCGGCCGATCACCAGTACCGGCAGCGACGGTGCCACCGCGCACACGAACGACGCCGCAGTGTAGACCAGCAGGCCCCACACATAGACCCGCCGATGGCCGTATATGTCGCCGATCGAGGCGAACGGCAGCAGCGTCACCGTCACCGCCAGTTGGTAGGCGTTCACCACCCAGATCGAGTCGGCCGGAGTCGCATGCAGGTCGCGCGCGATCGTCGGCAGTGCGATATTCGCGATCGATGTGACCAGCACCGACATGGCGATGGCGATCGCGACGGTCAGCATCGCACGCCACCGCTGGTGCGGCGGCAGGCCGTCGGTCACCTCCATCTCATGCACGTGGATCGGACGCATTGTGCCGTGTGTGCTTGACCCTGTGCCGCTTCGTCAACAAGCTGCCACGCCATGGATTTTCCGCATCTCGAGAGCGCGGTCCTGCCTGAGTGGATCGATGCCAACGGCCATATGAACCTGGCCTACTATGTCGTGCTGTTCGATCAGGCGACGGACCTGCTGTACGATGAGCTGGGTGTCGGCCAGGCGTATCGCGATGCCACCGGCTATTCGACGTTCACCGCGGAAACGCACACTCTGTATGAGCGCGAGGTGCGCGTGGGCGAGCGCGTTCGTGTGGTGCCATATCTGCTCGGCGCCGATGCCAAGCGGCTGCACTATTTCCACGAGATGTTCCACGCGAAGTCCGGTCATCGCGTCGCGGCGCAGGAGCTGATCGCGCTGCACATCGATCTGGCGGTGCGCCGCGTGGCGCCGTTTCCATCCGACGTGTTCGCGCGGCTGCAACACGCGGTCCGTGCGCACGGCGATCGGCCCATGCCGAACGGCGTGGGGCGGCGGATTGCCATGCCAGGCTGACCGATGAGCACGACGACCGCAACGACCCTGTCCCGGCCTGTCACCACACGCGGCCACGCGTATGCGCGGCACTATTGGGCCTTTGCCGTTCCCGCCGCTGTGGTTGTCCTGCTGGTGATCTTGTTTCCCTGGGTCTTCACGATCTTCATGTCGCTGCACGACTGGAAGGTCACCGGCGCCACGCCTTTCGTCGGCTTCGCCAACTACGCCAAGATGCTCCAGGACGAACGGTTCCTCTGGGCCATCGTCCGCACGCTGTGGTTCACCGCTGCCACCGTCATCGCCCCGGTGCTGCTCGGCGTCTGGGCCGCCGTCTGTTTCGCATCGCAGTTCAAATTGCGTGGCCTCGCGCGCACGCTGTTCGTGCTGCCCATGATGGCCACGCCGGTCGCCATCGCCTTGGTGTGGACGATGATGTTCCACCCGCAGCTCGGCGTGCTCAACTATCTGCTGACCTCGGTGGGATTGCCGCCATCGAGCTGGGTGTACGCCAGCAGCAGCGTGATACCCACGCTGGTCATGGTGGAGACCTGGCAGTGGACGCCGCTGGTCATGCTGATCGTGCTCGGCGGCATCGCCAGCCTGCCGCAGGAGCCATACGAGGCAGCAATCCTCGACGGTGCCAGCGCCTGGCAGATGTTCCGCCACATCACCTTGCCGCTGGCCTGGCCGTTCATCATGGTCGCCACGGTGATCAGGCTGATCGACGCGCTGAAGACGTTCGACACGATCTATGTGATCACCCTCGGCGGCCCGGGAACTTCCAGCGAGACCATCAACATCCTGCTGTACCAAACCGCCTTCGCCTACTACGACCTCGGCTACGGCTCCGCCATCGTTGTCGTGTTCTTCCTGCTGATCCTGCTGATCAGCCTGCTGCTGCTGCGCGTGCGCCAGCGCGAGGCCTGGCGATGAACCGCCATCGCCTGCGGCGCACGCTTGGCCGGGCAGGGCTGTATGCCTCGGTCATCCTGCTGGTGTCGCCGGCGTTGCTGTTCTTCCTGTGGATGCTGTCGCTGTCGCTGAAGAACGAGCTCGACAACACCGCCTATCCGCCGGTGTTCATCCCGCACCCGCCGACGCTGGCCAACTTCATCGACGTGTTCGAGAAGAATGACTTCTTCGCATACACGATCAACTCGGTGATCGTGTCGTTCTCGGCGACCGCGCTGGCGCTGGTGCTGGGCGTGCCCGCCGGCTACGGCATCGCCAAGGCGAAGGCCACCAAGGCGGCGGCGCTTATCCTGATCGCGCGTGTCACGCCCGGGCTGTCCTACCTGATCCCGCTGTTCCTGATGTTCCAGTGGCTCGGCATGATCGGCACGCTGACGCCGCTGGTGATCACCCATCTGGTCATCACCGTCCCGGTCGTCGTCTGGGTAATGATCGGGTTCTTCGAGGGGTTGCCCGGCGAGCTCGAGGAGGCCGCGCTGGTCGATGGCGCGACCATCTGGCAGGCCTTCATTCATGTCGCGATGCCGCTGGCGCGCCCTGGCATCATGGTGGCGATGATCCTGTCGTTTATCTTCTCGTGGAACAACTTCATCTTCGGCGTGGTACTGGCGGGACGCACGACACGCACGCTGCCGGTCGCCGTCTATAATGTGCTGACCTTCGAGCAGATCAGTTGGGGACCGCTGGCGGCGGCCGCGCTGGTCGTCACGGCGCCGGTCCTGCTGCTCACGTTGTTGATGCAGAAGGAAATCGTTGCCGGCCTGACAGCCGGTGGCGTGAAGGGCGGCTGAGTTCTATAAGCCAGCCGAGCCTGACCGGGAGGAAACCGATGATCCGCCGTCGCCACTTGCTGGCAGCAACCGCGTCTGCCCTGGGCGCTCCCGCCATCGTGGAGCGGGCCAATGCGCAATCCGCATTCGACTGGAAGCAGTTCAAGGGCCAGTCGATAGAGGTGAACTACCAGCTCTCGCCGCGAGGCGATATCGCCAAGGCGCACATCAAGGACTTCGAGGAGCTGACCGGCATCAAGGTCGGCTTCGAGCAGATCCCCGAACAGCAGCAACGCCCCAAGGTCGCGATGGAAATGGCTACCGGCCATCCCAGCTTCGACGTGGTCAACGTCGGCATGCATGTCCAGAAGCGTTTGATCGAACGGGCCAGTTGGATGGCGGATTTGCGTCCCCTCATCGCCGACAAATCGCTCACCGCGGCCGACTTCGACCAGGCGGACTTCAGCAAGCCGTCGATGGACGTGGCGACAGCCCCGGACGGCAAGCTCAACGTGCTGCCGCTGAACCAGGATCTGTTCATCCTGTTCTGGAACAAGGAGCTGTTCGCGCAGAAGGGACTTCAGAGCCCGCCTGCGACGCTGGACGAGCTGATGACGATGGCGCATCAGCTCACCGACGCATCGAAGGGCCAGTATGGCTTCGTCGGCCGCGGCCTGAAGAACGCCAACATGACGTTCTGGGACGACATCCTGTTGAAGTGGGACCAGGAGACGGTCACGCCCGACGGCAGGAAATTGCTGACCGACACGCCCGCAGCGGTCGAGGCCGCCACGTGGTACCAGAAGATCATGCGCGAGTGCGCTCCGCCCGGCGTCATCGGTTTCAACTGGAACGAATGCCAGACCACGTTCATGCAGGGCCGCGCGGCCATCTGGTGGGATGGCATCGGCTTTTCCGCGCCGATGCTCGATCCGAACAAGTCGAAGGTGGTCGGCAAGATCGGCTTCGCCCCTGATCCCGCCGGCAAGGTGCGCAACTGCGCCACCTTCATCGACGGCATCGGCATCCCTGCGACGGCGAAGAACAAGAAGCCGGCCTGGTTGTTCGTGCAGTGGGTCACCGGCAAGAAGATGCTGACCGAGGTGCTGCGTACCGGCTCGGGAACGCCGGCGCGTCTGTCGTGCTACGCGCAGACCGACGTGATCAAGGGCAGCGCCTTCCCGCCGGAATGGTTCGAGACGACCCAGACCAGCCTGAACATGGCGCGTTCCGGCCTGCCGGTCATTGTGCCGGTCACAGAGTTCCGCGACACGCTCGGCACGGCGATCACCAACATCGTCGCGGGCGGTGATCCCGCCGGCGAACTGAAGAAGGCGACGGCCGCGTTCCAGCCGGTGCTCGACAAGTCCAACGAAGCGTAGCCTCTGGCATGCTGGTTCTTGTGGTGGGGCCGAGCGGGGCAGGGAAGGACACCCTGCTGGAGTCCGCGCGGCAGGCGCTGGCCGACGATCGGCGATTCCGGTTTGTCCGTCGCGTGATCACCCGTCCGGCGGAGGCCGGCGGCGAGGCGCATGAGGCGGTGACCGAGACGGAATTCGCCGCGCGCGACTTCGCATTGCAGTGGCAGGCCCATGGCCTGCGCTACGGCATTCCGGCCGATGCGGTCGGGGACGGGATGATTGCGGTCGCCAATGTCTCGCGCATGGTGATTGCCGAGGCGGCACGGCGCTTTCCGGTACGGGTGATCGAAGTGACGGCGGCGCCGGAGATCCTTGCGGTGCGGCTGGCGTCGCGCAAACGCGAGGCAAGCGACGACGTCGCGCAACGCTTGGCACGCAGCGTTGCGCTGCCCGACCACGTGCCTGTGGATACGGTGGTGAACGACGGCGCGCTGGAAGACGGCGTGACGTGCTTCGTCGCCGCGCTCAACCGCGCAGCGGGAAACGTTCGCGAATGACGAACGGCGCTCCAGGCGCGGGCTGAACGAACAGGCAGATGTCGCTCACTCTGCGCCGCGTGCCGATGGCACGGGCAAAGTATGTTTCGGCGACCGGCATGAACACCTGCTTCTCCACCGCGCTCAACCTGCGCGTCAGAGTCAGGTGGAAGAACCAGGTGTCGAACACGTACGGATAGCCCCAGCGGACCAGCATCTCATCCTGAAGTGGGGTAAGACCTGCACGTCGCCGGCGTGAAAGTTCGGTCTCCGATGGCGGCGCACGGAACGCATCGAGGTGTTCGACGCAGGCGTCGGCCAGCGCCTGTAGCAACGCGCTCGGCTCACTCTCGCGCAGCGCCAGGAAGCCGAACACGTCCTGCACCGACAGCGCCGGCAGATCGAACGGCCCGATGCGATCGGCGAGCGTCGCGGCGGCGGCGGCGAGATCTTTCCATCCACATCCGTCCGCCAGCCGCATCGGCGGCTTCAGCGTCGCGTGGAAGCCGTACAGCCGCGGTTCCGCGGTGGCCTCGGCGATGCCGGCGATATCTGGCTGCTGGACGATGGCGCCCGTCGCTGGATCGCGGCCCAGCCACGCCGCCGCATCGGCGAACAGTACGTCGCCACCACGCGGCGCATAGTACACCGCGACACGCGCATCCGGCGCCATCAGGCGACGCGCTCGCCTGCCCGCCAGACCTGTCGCACCACGGGAAGGCCGTCATGCAGGCGGACGCGCACCAGGTCGGCGCGCTGTCCGGCCTCGAGTCGGCCGCGATCATCAAGGCCCGCCATGCGCGCCGGCCGCTCCGTCACCATGGCGATTGCCCGCGGCAGGCCGATGCGTTGCGCGCACTGGAACGCTGCCTCGACCAGGCTGTTCGGCACGTAGTCCGAGGCGAACGCATCGACCGCGCCGGCTTCGAGCAAGTCGGCGGCGGCGACGTTGCCGGAATGCGAGCCGCCGCGGACGATGTTGGGCGCGCCGGAGATCACCTGCATTCCCGCGGCCTTCGCCGCCTTTGCCGCCGCCATGGTCACCGGGAACTCGCTGATATCGATGCCGTCGGCGGCATTCTCGGCGATCTCGGCCTCGGTCCGGTCGTCGTGGCTCGCCAGCGTGATGTCGCGGCCGGCGACGCGGTCGAGCAGCGCCCGGCGATGCGGCAGGCGCGTCTGCTCGCGCTGTGCCTGAAGTTCGCGGATGCGGCGCTCGATATAGTCGTCGTCCATGCCGCCGCGCCGGCGCAATGCGCGATAGAAGTCGAGATCGGCGTACTGGCCCACGCCGGGGCTGTGGTCCATCAGGCTGACCATGCGCACCAGCGCGTGATCGGCGACGGTATCGAACAGCGCCAGCATGTCGAGCGCCGGCACCTCGCAGCGCAGATGCAGGAAATGTTCGGCCTTCAGCAGGTCGGCGTCATTCAGCGAATCGAGATCGACCACGCCGTCGCGGAACGTCCGGATGCGCTCCTTGTCGAAGCCGAGATCGCCGAGACAGAGCGCGTCGAACACCGTGGTGACACCGGCACCGGCGCATTGCGCGTCGTGTGCCACCATGGCCGAGCGCGATGGCCAGCGCGCCAGCGAACGCGGCTGCACTTGCCGCTCCAGATTGTCGGTATGGGTATCGACGATGCCCGGGATCAGGTAGTCGCCGTCGAGGTCGCGGGCGGCGAGCGCGGTGGAGCGGTCAGGCTGCACATCGACGATGTCGCCGCCTCGCACCACCAGTGTGCCGTGCAGGGTTGCTTCCGGCAGGACCAGGATTGCGTTGGTGAGGATCGTCTCTTCTGTCATGCGGCATCCTGCAACGGCGTCAGTGCGAACAGGCGGTCGGCGATGGCATCGCGCACCTCGGCGTCATGGCAGATCGCGATGATGGCGGTACCGCGGGCCTTCGCTTCGTTGATCATCGAGATCACCACCGCGCGATTCTCGGCGTCGAGCGATGCCGTGGGTTCGTCGAGCAGGAGTACCGGATGGTTGCCGATGAAACCACGCGCCAGATTCACCCGCTGCTGCTCTCCGCCCGAGAAGGTGGCGGGCGGCAATCCGTGCAGCCGGCGCGGAATGTTGAGCCGCAGCAGAAGGTCCGTGGCGATTCGACGCGCCTCATCCTGCGAGGCGCCGCGGCCGGTCGGCACCTCGGCAACGACGTCCACGGCCGGCACGCGGGGCACCACGCGGAGGAATTGGCTGACATAGCCGAGTGTCTCGTGGCGCACGGCGAGAATGGTGCGTGGATCCGCCGTTGCGAGATCCACCATTTCGCCGCGATGCCGGATCAGGATGTGACCGGATTCGGCGCGGTAGTTGCCGTACAGGCTGCGCATCAGAGTGGACTTGCCGACCCCGGACGGTCCGGACAGCACGATGCATTCACCCGAGTGCAGATCGAGTCCGATGGCCGACAGGACAGGAATGCGCACGCCGCCTTGCAGATGCAGCGTGAAGCTCTTTGCCAGGGCTGTTGTTCTCAGCATGACCTGGCTCATCGCCTCGCCATCTCCGCAACGGTTTGTTCAGTTGCTAGGTGCATTTCTGGAACCATGCGCAATCGCCGCGGCTTGCCCGGATGACCGGGCATTGTGCCCGGTCACCGCAAGACCGTCATCGGAGAGGAACCATGCGCATACGCGTTTTGGTACTGCTCCGGTGGGGGAAAGGGCGGATCCGACTCCTAATCCTGATCCGCCTCTGAACCACCGGGTTCCCGAGGGCGGTGTGATCCGCTCTCCGGTTCCCGGATACCACCGAACGGCCAATCGCGGCAACCAATTCATGCGTGCAGGACCGAACTGACCAGTAACTGTGTGTAGGGGTGCTGCGGATCGTCCAGCACCTGGTCGGTCAGCCCCGTCTCCACCACGCGCCCGCGCTGCATCACGATGATACGGTGCGCCAGCAGTCGCGCCACTCCGATATCGTGCGTCACCAGCACCACGGCGATGTTCAGACGCGTCACCAACGAGCGGATCAGATCGAGCAGCCGTGCCTGGACCGACACGTCGAGCGACCCGGTCGGCTCGTCCATGAACACCAGACGCGGATGCGTCACCAGCGTGCGTGCGATCTGCAGCCGTTGCAGCATGCCGCCGGAGAAGGTGCGCGGCATGTCGTCGATGCGACCGGCGTCGATCTCCACCTGGGTCAGCCAGTCGATCGCCTGTTCGCGGATGCTGCCGTAGTGTCGCGCGCCCTGTGCCATCAGCCGCTCGCCGACATTGCCGCCGGCGGTAACGTTCATGCGCAGATTCTGCCGCGGGTCCTGGTGCACGAAACCCCAGTCGGAGCGATGCAGCGTCCGCAGCGCCGGCGCAGGCATCGCGTGCACGTCGTGCAGATGTCCGTCAGGATCGCGATACCAGACGGCGCCGGCATCAGGTGCCAGCCGGCCAGACAGCACGTTCAGCAGCGTCGTTTTGCCGGAGCCCGATTCGCCGACCACCGCAAGCATCTCTCCAGGCCAGAGATCGACATCCACATCGACCAGCGCAGGGAGCATGCCGTACGACAACGACAGCTTACGGGCCGACAGCAGCGTCTCGTCGGTCATTCCGCTGCCTCCTTGAGACCTTCGGTGCCGACATGGCCGGCGGCGCGGCGCTCCGCACAATGGTCGGTGTCGGAGCACACGAACAGCCGTCCGCCGCGATCATCGATCACCACCTCATCAAGGTACGAATCGGTCGCGCCGCATAGCCCGCAGGGATGCGGCGCGCGGATCGGCCGGAACGGGTGGTCGTCGAAATCCAGCGAGCGCACCTCGGTCCATGGCGGGATAGCGTAGATGCGCTTCTCGCGTCCCGCACCGAACAACTGAAGCGTCGGCATCCTGTGCAGCTTCGGGTTGTCGAACGCTGGGATCGGGCTGGGCGACATCAGGTGGCGGCGGTTCACCATCACCGGATAGTCGTAGCTGATCGAGATCTGCCCGAACCGCGCGATGTCCTCGTACAGCTTCACATGCATCAGCCCATAATCGGCCAGCGCATGCATGCGGCGCGTCTCGATGCGCGACGATTCCAGCCGGTACAACGGTTCAGGCTGAGGCACCTGATAGACGATGATCTGGTCGTCGCGCAGCGTCTGTTCAGGAATGCGGTGTCGCGTCTGGATCACGGTCGCGTCCGCGGTGCGTGTCGTGGTGTGCACGCCGGCGGTGCGGGCGAAGAAGCGACGGATCGACACGGCGTTGGTGGTGTCGTCGGCGCCCTGGTCGATCACCTTCAGCACGTCCCCGGCGCCGAGCACGGAAGCGGTGACCTGGATGCCACCGGTGCCCCAGCCGTACGGCAGCGGCATCTCGCGCGAACCGAACGGCACCTGGTGCCCCGGGATAGCCACCGCTTTCAGCAGTGCGCGGCGGATCATCCGCTTGGTCTGCTCGTCCAGGTAGGCGAAATTGTAGCCTTTCATGGCGAGAACCTCCCCCTCCCCTCGCGGGAGGAGGTTGGGGGGAGGGGGCTGCTGGGCGGCACCGCCCCCTGCCCCCAACTCCCTCCCGCGAGGGGAGGGGGAGTGTCCTGTCCGCACACCGCCTCCGCGCGTTCCGCCGTCAGTGCGACCTCGCGTTGCAGCCGTCGCACATTCTGTAGCTCGCTCTGGAAGTCCACGTAGTGCGGCAGCTTGAGGTGCTCGACGAAGCCGGTCGCCTCGATATTGTCCGAGTGATACAGCACGAACTCGACATTCTGTGCCGGCGCGGTAACTTCCTCGCCCAGCTCCTCCGCGCGCATCGCGCGATCGACCAGTGCCATCGCCATCGCCTTGCGCTCACAGAATCCGAAAACCAGGCCGTAGCCGCGGGTGAACTGCGGCGGCGTGGTCTTCGAACCCTTGAACTGGTTCACCATCTGGCATTCGGTGACGGTGATGTCACCGATGTCGATGGCGAACCCGAGTTCCGGCGGTTCGATCTCCACCGCCACCTCGCCCATGCGGATCTCGCCGGCGAACGGATGCGTGCCGCCATAGCCGCGCTGCGTCGAATAGCCGAGTGCCAGCAGGAACCCTTCGTCGCCGCGTGCCAGCGCCTGCAGCCGCACATCGCGCGTCGCGGGGAAGCTGAGCGGCTGGCGCGTCAGGTCGCCCGGTTCGGCCTCGCCGTTGCCGTCCGGCTCGATCAGTCCCTCGTGGCCAAGAATGTCCGGGACACGGGGCATCGTCGACACCGCTTCATCGGAAGTCCGGGCGTCGCTGTGCGCCATATCGAAATCCAGCAGACGATGCGTGTAGTCGTAAGTGGGACCAAGCACCTGCCCACCCGGCAGGTCCTTGAACACCGCCGAGATGCGCCGCCTGATCTGCATCGTCGCGGTCTCGATCGGCAGCGAATGCGCGAACCGCGGCAAAGTCGTGCGGTAGGCGCGAAGCAGGAACGCCGCCTCGATCAGGTCGCCCTGCGCCTGCTTCACCGCCAGTGCGGCAAGTTCCCTGTCGTACAGCGAACCTTCGCCCATCGCGCGATCCACGCTGCGGCCGAGCTGTTGTTCGATCTGCGCCAGCGTCAGCTCTTGCACCGTGCGATCGCCGCGCCGTTCCTCGGCAAGCCAGGCATGTGCATTGTCGATTGCCTGCTCGCCGCCCTTGACCGTGACATAGGCCACCGCTCAGACCTCCTCGATCGACACGCTGCGAGGCAGTGCGGTCAGCACCGTGCCAGCACACAGGATGATGTCCACGCCACGCGGATACAGTGCGTGGTTGCGCTGCCAGTCCGCGACGAAACCCGCCGGCAGGCCGTCCGCTTTCAGCATCGCGGGTTCGCGCAGGCCCGGTCCGGACAGGCGGTAGCCCACGCCGGTCCCCAGCGCGGTGATCTGCAGGATCAGCGTGGCAGAGCTCTCCGGCGCCTCGTGCGTGCCCGCTGACAACGCATCAAGATCGGGCAGCGACAGCGCCACAGCGAACGCCGCCCCGTGCGGCGCGCCGATGATCATGGCGCCGCAGTGGAATGCCAGCCAGTCGCGCGCCGCCGCTGCGGCGGCATCGAGCCATAGCGGCGTCTCGTTATCGACCAGCGTGAGCAGCACCGCGGCCGTCGCCGGGTCGAGCGGCGTTGGCGCGGTCAGCCGCTCGCCCACACGATGAAGCCTGCCGGGACGCGCCATCGCATCGAGCACGGCGCGGAACGTCGCCTGCGCCTCGTCGACCGGATCGGCGAAGCCGGGCAATGCGATCGTCGTGCTCATGAGCGCATATTCCGCATGGCGAAGAACTGCACGCGTGTCGCCGCAGCCTTCGCCGCCACTGTGTCGCGCCGCGCCTGCTGCGTCGCGGCCAGGGGTTCGATCACGTCCTCCAGCAATCGATCTTGCTGAATCGGGTCCTGCAGCAAGGCGTCGGCCAGCGCCGCCAGTTGCGCCAGCCGTTCGTTGCGGCCGGCGACATAGGCATGGCCGACGAAGCCGGTGTCGGTGCGCACGGTGCAGCGCGTCGTCGTCATCTCGCCGAGGTTGAACGGGGCGCCGCCGCCGCCGGTGCGGCCGCGTACCATCACCAGTCCGGCTTCCGGTCCGCGCAGCACGCGATAGGGCGGCAGCGCACCGAGGCGATCGCCGAGTTCATCGATATCGGCACGGGCCAGAACCGCCATCCAGCGCCGGCGTGCGGCGTTCGGTTGATCCGGCGGCAATGCATCGGGCATCGGGGAAGCCTGCTTGTTCGGATGTCTAGACAGCTATCCCGGGACCCGGCTATCGTCAAGCCACCAGTTGCACGAACGAGCATGCGCGTGGATGACATTGCAATGAAGCCGGCGGAACCGGTACTGCGCCAGGACGGCGTCGCGCTATGGCGCCAGATCGCCATCCGGCTGCAACGCGATATCGGCGCCGGCATCTACCCGCCGGGCGGTCGCCTGCCGACCGAAGCCGAGATGTCGCAGCAGTTTCGTGTCAACCGCCACACGGTGCGGCGCGCGCTCGAGGAACTGTCGCGCGGCGGCATGGTGCGCGTGGAGCAGGGCCGCGGATCGTTCGTCGCCGAGGATGTGCTGGAATACACGGTCGAGGCGCGCACCCGGTTCTCGGAGTGGATTCGCCGGCACAACATGGAACCGTCCGGGCGCCTGCTCCAGCTCAAGGAGACCGCCGCCGACTCCCATGTCGCAGCCGGTCTCGGAATCCGCGCGGGCGGGCGGGTCGTGCTGCTGGAACGGCTGGGTTTCGCCGACGACCGGCCGGTCAGCCTGTCGCAACACTATTTCCCCGCCGCCAGGCTGCGTGGCGTGCTCGACGCCTTGCGCGCCGCGCCCACCATCACCGAGGCGTTGAAGGCGGTCGGCGTCACCGACTACCTGCGCCAGACGACCCGCGTCACGGCGCGGCTGCCGAACGCCGAGGAGGCGGAGCTGCTGCGCATGCCGCGCAACCGGCCTCTGCTGGTGACCGAGAACATCAACGTCGATCGTGCCGGCATGGTGGTGGAATTCGGCCTCTCGCGCTATCCAACGCCGCGCGTGCAGATCGTCTTCGAACCCTGAGAGCGAGAGCGATGGAAAGGCTGCGAGTAACCGGCGGACGGGTGCTGCTGCGCTCGGATGGCGAGCAGGCGGTGGATGTGTCGCTGGAGGATGGTCGCATCGCCAGGATCGGCAGCGACGGAGGCGCCGCGCAGCTCGATGCGCGCGGTCTCCTGGTGCTGCCGGGCATCGTCGATATCCATGGCGATGCGTTCGAGCGGCAGTTGCAGCCGCGGCCAGGCGTCGGTTTCACCGCCGACATCGCACTGCACGACACCGAGGCGCAGTTGCTGGCGAACGGCATCACCACGGCGTTTCATGGTGTGACGCTGTCCTGGGAGCCGGGGCTGCGCAGCCTTGCCGCGTGGCAGGCGCTGCTCGATGCGCTGGAGGCGCGGCGGTGGACCTGCGACATGCGCGTGCATCTCCGCTGGGAGGCGTACAACCTCGATGCACTCGACATCGCGCTGACTGATATCGCGGCGGGGCGCGTGCATCTGTTGGCCTTCAACGACCACACGCCGCCGATCCTGAGGCATGTGCAGA
>JANWJK010000353.1 GCA_025452005.1 Acetobacteraceae bacterium
GCCAGGATCACCGCCTGGCCCCACGGCTCGCCGCTGCGCCAGCCGGACTGCGCGAGGTAGTTGCCGATCGAGCCCAGCACGTCGGGCTTGCTGGTCCAGATGTCACGCCTGCCATGGCCCTCGAAGTCCACCGCGTAACGCAGGTAGGACGAGGGCATGAACTGCGGCTGGCCCATCGCGCCGGCATAGGAGCCGAGCATGTGCGCCGGCGCCACGTCGCCATGGTCGAGGATGCGCAGCGCGGCCATCAGTTCGCCGCGGAAGAAGCTGGCGCGGCGGCCTTCCCAGGCAAGCGTCGCCAGGGCCTCGATCACATGGTAGTCGCCCATGCCTGCGCCGAAGCTGGACTCCAGGCCCCAGATGCCGGTGATCACGCCGGGATCGACGCCGAACCGGTCCTTGACGCGGCCCAACAGCGCGCGGTTCTGCTGGAAGGCGGCGCGGCCGTTGGCGATGCGCTGGTCGGTGATCAGCAGGGCGCGGTACTGCGCCCAGGTCATGGTGAACTCGGGCTGGTGGCGATAGTGCTCCAGCACCTTCTGGTTCACCTGCACGCCGGCGAATGCGCGGTCCAGCGTGGCCGCCGAGATGCCGGCCTGCCGTGCCTCGGCACGCATGCCGGATATGAAGTTCTGGAAACCATCCGGCGCGGCGCAGACGGTGGACAGCGACGCGACCAGGAGCGACCGTCGGCTCAGCATGGCCGGCTGTCTGCCACGGCCGCCCGCGTCGGGGCAACCACATCAGCGAGAGGATACGAGCGATGCCGATCACGACCCGCCTGACCGAGCGATTGGGCGTACGGCATCCGATCATGCTCGCGCCGATGGACATCGTGTCCGACGGGCGCCTGGCCGCCGCGGTCAGCCAGGCCGGCGGTTTCGGCATCATCGGCGGCGGCTACGGCGATGCCGCGTGGCTGACACGCGAGATGGACGCCGCGGGCGACGCACGGGTGGGCGTCGGCTTCATCACCTGGAGCATGGCGCGGCAGCCCCGGCTGCTGGACCTGGTGCTGGAGCGCCGGCCGCCGGCGGTCATGCTGTCGTTCGGCGAGGTCCAGCCCCATGCCGACCGGATCAAAGCGGCCGGGGCGCTGCTGATCTGCCAGGTGCAGACGCTGGAGCAGGCGCGACAGGCGGTCGCGCAGGGCGCGGACGTGCTGGTCGCGCAAGGCGCCGAGGCGGGAGGGCATGGCATCTCGCGCGGCACGTTCCCGCTGGTGCCGGCGGTGGTCGATATCGCCGGCGACATCCCGGTCGCGGCGGCGGGCGGCATTGCCGACGGGCGCGGCGTGGCCGCGGCGCTGATGCTGGGGGCAGACGGCGTGCTGATGGGGTCGCGGTTCTATGCCTCGCAGGAGGCGGCAGCGCTGGCCACGGCGAAGCAGCGGATCGTCGCCGCAACCGGCGATGCGACCATCCGCGGCGTGCTGTTCGACATCGCGCGGCGCAACGTCTGGCCGGCGCCCTATGCCGGGCGGGTGCTGGCGAACGGCTTCTCCGAGCGCTGGCGCGGTCGCGAGGTGGAACTGTTGCAGAAGCAGGCCGAGGAGGCGGCGCGCTACGACGCGGCGCGCGCGGCCGGCGACTTCGATACAGCGGCGGTGATCGCCGGCGAGGCGGTCGATCTGATCGGCGACATCCCGCCGGCCGGGGAGATCGTGGAGCGGGTCGCGTCGGAGGCGGAGGCGCTGCTGCTGGGCGCCTCTAACCGCTACCGGGTGGCTGCCGCCCTCAGCGATAGAACTCGATCTTCGCCTCGCGGAACCACAGGAAGTTCGCCGGCGCCGCCGAGATCGGCCCGTTGATGGCGAACACCGCGATCTCGAACTTCTCGCCGACGGCCACGGCATCGCACAGGACCAGACGGTTGGGCATGTTGAAGCCCTGGATCGTGGCGGGGCTGGGCCGGCCCGCCGCGCGCGGCATCGCGCCATCGACCCAGACCTCGGCGTAGTCGTCGACGTTCACCGTCAGCACCGTCTTGGCGCCGTTGGTGGCGAAGCCCATGACGTTCGCCGGGACGGTCAGCGTGGTGCGGAACCAGAAGAACGACACCATGCCGCCGCCCCGCTTGGCTCCCAGCTCCGTCGCGGCGATCTCCGGCCATGCCGAATCGTCGAAGCCGCGCAGCTCGGCATGCGGATCGATGTCGTAGGTCGTCCTGAACTCGGGCATGGCGTCGGACAGCGCCGGGCACTCGACGAGCTTCGCCTCCATCCCCTTCCATCGCGCGCCGAACGCGGCCGAGCCTTCGGCGGTCATCAGATCGACCACATGCACCGGCGGCACCAGAGGCGCGATCGGCGGCTGTGGCATGAGCTGGGGCGGCATCGCCGGCGGCGCGGAGGCCTTCGGCCTGACGTAGATGTTGGCTGGCATCCGGGTCACCCGCGCGGCGCGACGGACAGCCGGCCGACCACCTTGTGCTTCTCGATCAGCCTGCCGACCAGGCCGGACGCCTTCGCCTCCTCGACGAAGTCCCGCAGGAACTTGGCGCCGGCGCCACGGGTGCGCGCCGTGCCGACTGCCTGCTGCACCGCGGTGAACTGGCCGTCGAGGATGCGCGCGCCGGGGATCTTCTCGATGTCGCCGAGCAGGCCGGGCCGCAGTCCCGCCAGCGCGTCGAGCTTGTCGCGCACGAACTTCTCGGTGGCACTGGCGAGGCCGTCGGATCGCACCAGTTCGGCATGCCTGATGTTTCGCTCCAGCCAGAGATCGTAGGCGCTGCGGGCCGACACCGCGATGCGAACACCAGGCTTGTCCACATCGGCGATGGTCCGCAGCGGCGAGCCGGCGGGGACCAGATAGGTCGCCTCGATCTCCACATAGGCGGGGGTGAACGCGATCTTCTCCGCCCGCGCCGGTTCCGCGCCGATCAGCCCGATGTCCCAGACATCGTCGCCGACGGCGTCGGCCAGCTCGCCGGGCTTGGCGAACGGCACATACTTCACCGGCACGCCCAGCCGTTCGGCGATCGCGCGCGCCATGTCGGGCGAGACGCCTTCAGGATCACCCGATGCGCTCTTCCCCGTCACCAGCAGGAAGTTGCTCATGTTGATGCCCGCTCGCAGCACGCCGTGCGGGGCGAGTTCGGCGACGACCGATTGAGACATGGGGCTGCATTCCGGGACTGTGATTTCCCGTATTGTATTTGCAGCTTCGCGACAGCCGCAAGCGGCGCGCCTCGACAGGCCACGGCGCTCCGGGGTGACGGGCACACGGCTTCGCTGTAGCCTTCCTGTCACGCTGAAGCGGAGGACAACGAACATGGCGGACGGACAGACCTGTCTCAAGGGCGTGAAGGTCCTCGACCTCACCCAGTTCGAAGCAGGACCGTCCTGCACCGAGGCGCTCGCATGGCTGGGCGCCGATGTCGTCAAGCTGGAGAACCCGGGCGGCGGCGATCCCGGCCGCGCTCTCGCCGGTCAGGGAGGCAAGGACGATCCGTACTTCCTGCTGTTCAACGCCAACAAGAAGTCGATCACGGTCAACCTGAAGGACCCGAAGGGACTGGCGCTGGTGAAGGACCTCGCCGCCAAGGCGGACGTGATGGTGGAGAATTTCGCCCCCGGCGCGATCGAGCGGCTGGGGCTTGGCGCCGATGTGATCCGCAAGCTCAACCCGTCGATCATCTACTGTCAGGTGAAGGGCTTCGGCGAAGGCAGCCCGTACGAGAAGAACCTGGCGTTCGACATGATCGCGCAGGCCTGCGGCGGCACGATGAGCATCACCGGCGAGCGCGATGGCCGCCCGCTGAAGCCGGGCCCCTCGCTCGGCGACACCGGCACCGGCATGCTGCTGGCGATCTCCATCTTGGGGGCGCTGTATCGCCGCAAGGAGACCGGCCAGGGCGATCACCTCCAGGTGGCGATGCAGGACGCGATGCTGCACTACATCCGCATCGCCTTCGCCGCGCAGTATCGCACCGGCAAGCCGGCGCAGCGCGCGGCGGACAGCAGCGTTTCGAACACCACGCCGCCGATGGGCACCTTCCCGTGCCAGGGCGGCGGATCGAACGATTACGTCTATGTCTTCACCAGCCGCGCCAATCCCGATCACTGGCGGCGGCTGCTGAAGGTGATCGGCCGCGAGGACCTGACCGGCGACGCGCGTTACGAGACGCCCGCCGCGCGCGTCGAGCACGCCGACGAGGTCAATGCGATGATCTCGGACTGGACGAAACGGCACACCAAGCACGAGGCCATGGAGCTGATCGGTGCCGCCGGCGTTCCGGCGGGCGCGGTGCTTGACACGATGGAGCTGTACAACGACCAAACGTTCGAGCAGCGCGGCATCTTCCAGACGATCGAGCACCCGACGGTGGGCACGTTCCGCATGCCGGCCTGGCCGGTGCGCTTCGAGGGCCGCCCGCCGCCGGTGAAACCGTCACCGCTGCTCGGCCAGAACAACGATGACGTGTTGAGCGACTGGCTGAGCCTGGATCGCGATGCGATCGGCGGGCTGAAGAGCGGCGGGGTTCTTGGTTAACTGTCATTGCGAGCGGAGCGAAGCAATCTCCATCCAGGTGAGCACCGTCATGGGGATTGCTTCGCTGCGCTCGCAATGACACCGGGAGGACATCGAAATGGCGGAACTGACTGGATCTGAAATCCTCGCGAAGTGCCTCAAGAAGGAGGGCATCGAGGACATCTTCTACATCATGGGCGGCCCGATGCTGCTGGCGGAGTCCACCTGCATCACCGAAGGCATCCGCATGATCGACGTGCGCCACGAACAGGCCGCGGCGTTCGCGTGCCAGGCGTACAGCCGGCTGCGGCAGACGCCCAGCGTGTGCATGGCGGCGTCGGGTCCGGGCGTGACCAACCTGATCACCGGAATGGCGAATGCGCTGGTCGACTGCTGCCCGGTGGTGGCGTTCGGTGGATCGAGCCCGATCAGCCAGTTCGGCCGGCAGGTGTTCCAGGAGATCGACCAGGTCAAGCTGATGGAGGGCTGCTGCAAGCACGTCGATCGCGTGCACAACCTCAAGCGCATCCCGCAGCAGGTGAACTTCGCCTTGCAGCGCGCGATGTCCGGCAAGCCGGGTCCGGTCTACGTCGATATGCCGGGCGACATCCTGTACCAGAAGATCGACGAGAACCTGGTGGACTGGAGCTTCGCGGGACGCAAGATGGACAGCCGCCCGCTCGGCGATCCGCGCCAGGTGGGAGCGCTGATCAAGGCGTTGTCCGAGGCGAAGCAGCCGCTGATCGTGTCGGGCTCCGGCGTGATCTGGTCGCGCGCGTGGACCGAGATGCAGGCCTTCGTCGAGGCGGCAGGCATTCCGTTCTACACCACACCGCAGGGCCGCGGCGTGGTGCCGGACGATCACGCATGCTCGTTCCTGACGATGCGCAACACCGCGTTCTCTGATGCCGATCTGATCATCGTGCTCGGCACGCGGATGAACTACATCATCGGCCACGCGGCACCGCCGCGCTTCGGCGGCAACGCGAAGATCGCCCGCATCGACATCGATCCCGAGGAGATCGCCGCTGCCGCGCGCGGCGTCGACATTCCGGTGGTCGGCGACTGCAAAATGGTGCTGCAACAGTTGCTCGACGGCATCAAGGGCAAGGTGACGCAGGACAGCTACAAGGCCTGGCGGCAGAAGCTGGCTGACGGCGAGGCGCAGAAGCGCTCGGCCGCCGGTGCCAACCGCTACGCCGAGGACGGCGACATCCACCCGGTGCGCATGCTGGAGGAGATCAAGAACTTCGCCAAACGCGACGCGATCCTGTGCGTCGATGGCCAGGAGACACTGAACTTCGGGCGGCAGACGATGCCGACGTTCTCGCCGGGGCACCGGCTGAATTCGGGGCCGTTCGGCACGATGGGCGTCGGCCTGCCGTTCGGCGTGGGTGCCAAGGTGGCGTGCCCGGACAAGCAGGTGATCGTGGTGCACGGCGACGGCTCGATGGGCATGAACGCGATGGAGATGGACACCGCGATCCGCCACAAGATCCCGCTGCTGATCGTGATCAGCCTGAACGGCGGCTGGACCGGCGATCCGCAGCGCGAGAAGCCCGGTCGCGATCTTGGCTACATGCGCTACGACAAGATGTGCGAGGCGTTCGGTGGCTACGGCGAGTACGTGACCAAGCCGGAGGACATCCGCCCTGCACTGGAGCGCGCTCAGGCGAAGGTGGACGAGGGCATGGTGGCGCTGGTCAATGTGCGCACCGACTATCGCGCGCGGTATGGTGGCGTGCGCTTCTCCGACTATTCGACCTGACGCTGCTCGATTTACCTCCCTCGTGCGAGCGGGGGAGGTCGATCTAACCGCGTCGCTGGCACACCCGAGTCCGCTCGATGCACATCACCGTGGTGCCAAGCGTGTAGGTCCAGTGGTGGTGCCGTAGGCGTCGACATAACAACGCCGCCCTACGCCAACAGGTTTCCACGCATTGCCGATGATCCGCTGGCGGTATCTGAAACGGTCCTCCGGACGACCAGTCAGCATTTTGCGCCCGGTCTTTGGAGAGCTACGCTGGTCCGCCGCGATGACGGCTGTCCGTCGCGGAAC
>JANWJK010000354.1 GCA_025452005.1 Acetobacteraceae bacterium
AACTTGATGGCGTTGGCGATCAGGTTGAACAGCACCTGTCGCAGCCGGGTCGCATCGCCACGCATATAGCCCACATCGACCCCGACGACGTGCGTCATCGCTATGCCGTTTGCTATCGCCTCGGGCTCCAGCACCCGGCAAGCAGTGGCGATCAATCTGCTCGGATCAACGATACTCTCCCCGACCGCCAGCCGCCCCGCCTCGGCGCGAGCGAGATCCAGAAGGTCGTCGATCAACGTCAGCAGATGGGTCCCACTCTCCGCGATATCTCGCGCGTATTCGCGATACTGCGGCGCTCCAAGCGGGCCATGAATCTGATCGGCAATCAGCCGGGCGAAGTTGATCACGGCGTTCAGCGGCGTGCGCATTCGTGCGAGACGTTGCCGAGGAACTGCGACTTCATCTGGCTGGCAGTTTCTGCCGCCTCACGCGCCTGCTGCAACGCGTGCTGCAATTCCTTCTGCGCGGTGATGTCGACCCGCAGCGACACGTCGTTGCCGCTGGGTGTCCGCCGGGTGCGGACCAGCGACCAGCGACCGGTCTGCGGGTGCAGGCTCTCGCGGCCAGCCCGGGCATTCTGGGCTACAGGCGACAGCGATCGCCGCTCCATGTCCTGAACCCGGCGCGCGATGAAACCGGCGGTATCGGTATACGCAGTGGGATCATCGACCGTGCCCGCCGCGATCGACAGCGCCAGGACGTCCTCATACTTGCGGCCGATCAGGTCACGTTCGGGCGGCAGATGCGGATACACGGCGTGATACTGCTGGTTGCCGAACAGATACCGGCGCTCCTGATCGTACACCACGATAGTGCCGTCAATGGCATCCAGCGTCTCGCGCAGCGCCAGGTTCTGCCGCCGCAGAGCCTCGATCTCCGTCCGCAACAGATCAGTCTCGGAGAGCCACGCGTCGCCCTGCTGTGACGCATGAGTCGGCTCTCCCGAAGCGTCCTTTCGACGCTCGGCGAGCATGTGGTTCATCGTTTGGCCGGACCTCGAATGCATCGTCGTATGGCTTGTCTGTTGATCACCCGGTTTGCCACGTCTCTAAGCTTCAAAAGGTAACAAGAATGGGTCAGGTCGATCACGATTTGCCTATAGGCGGACGTTGACACCCGACATGCCGCCGCACAGTCTCCGCCCCGACAGGGAGGGCGTGTTGATGCCAGCGGATGACGGCGACGTACGACGGTTGCGCTCCCGCCGCTGGTTCGATGAACCCTCCGATCCGGCAATGACCGCGCTGTATCTCGAGCGCTATATGAACTACGGCATCACGCCCGAGGAACTCCGCGGCGGCAAGCCGATCATCGGCATCGCCCAGACGGGCTCGGATCTGTCGCCGTGCAACCGGCATCATATCGAACTGGCAAGCCGCGTGCGCGACGGCATTCGTGCGGCAGGCGGCGTGCCGCTGGAATTCCCCGTCCATCCGATCCAGGAAACCGGCAAGCGACCGACTGCCGCGCTGGATCGCAACCTCGCCTATCTTGGCCTGGTGGAGGTGCTGCACGGCTACCCGATCGATGGCGTGGTGTTGACCACCGGCTGCGACAAGACGACGCCGGCCTGCCTGATGGGCGCGGCAACCGTGAATATCCCCGCCATTGTCCTTTCCGTCGGTCCGATGCTGGATGGTTGGTGGCAAGGACGCCTTTCCGGCTCCGGCACGATCGTCTGGGAAGGCCGCAAGCTCTTCGCCGAGGGCAAGATCAACTACGACGAATTCATGCAGATGGTATCGTCGTCCGCGCCGTCGGTGGGGCACTGCAACACCATGGGCACCGCCACGTCGATGAACTCGCTGGCCGAGACTCTCGGCATGTCGTTGCCTGGCTGCGCGGCGATACCCGCGCCGTATCGTGAGCGCGGCTGGATGGCATACGAGACCGGCAAGCGCATCGTCGGGTTGGTGCAGGAGAATCTGCGTCCGTCCGACATCATGACGAAGCAGGCGTTCGAGAATGCGGTGGTCGCGGCGGCCGCATTGGGCGCGTCGTCGAACTGCCCGATCCACATGGTGGCGATCGCCCGGCACATGGGCGTGGAACATTCGCTGGACGATTGGCAGCGACTTGGGCCCGACATCCCCCTGCTGGTCGATTTGCAACCGGCGGGCCGGTTCCTGGGCGAAAAGTTCCACCGTGCAGGTGGCGTGCCGGCAGTACTGAAGGAGTTGCTCGCCGCCGGCAAATTGCACGGTGATGCGATGACCGTCACCGGTCGCACGCTGGCAGACAACCTGCGCGATGTGGCGGACGGCGATCGTGAGGTGATCCGCTCGTATGGCGATCCACTGATGGCAGCCGCCGGCTACGTGGTGATGTCGGGCAATCTCTTCGACAGTGCGGTGATGAAGATCAGCGTCATCGATCCGGACTTCCGCCAGCGCTTCCTGTCGCATCCCGATCGGCCGAACGTCTTCGAGGGCAAAGCCATCGTGTTCGAAGGACCCGAAGATTATCACCACCGCATCGATGATCCCGACCTCGGCGTCGAAGACCAGTCGGTGCTGATCATCCGCAATTGCGGTCCCGTGGGTTATCCGGGTAGCGCCGAAGTCGTGAACATGCAGCCCCCAGCGGCGATGTTGAAGCGCGGTATCAGCACGTTGCCGACCATGGGAGATGGGCGGCAGTCTGGGACGTCGGGTTCTCCGTCGATCCTGAATGTCTCGCCGGAAGCAGCGGTGGGAGGTGGATTGGCGTTGCTGAAGACCGGCGATCGCATCCGCATCGATCTCAACACGCGCAAGGTGGATGTGCTGTTGCCGCCGGGTGAACTGGACGCACGCCGCACCGCGTGGTCTCCACCAAAGTTGGCCAACCTGACGCCATGGGAGGAAATCTATCGCTCGATGGTCGGACAACTTGGAACTGGTGCCTGTCTGGAGCCGGCAACTCTGTATCTCAACATCATCGAATCGCGCGGCGAATCGCGCAACAATCACTGACCATGCAATTCGGCATCGCCATTCCCACTGCCGCCGACTCCTGGCGCCTCGTGCGTCGCGCGGAAGAACTTGGCTTCAGCAACGCCTGGTTCTTCGACACCCAGATGCTAAGTGCTGATCCGTTCGTCGCGATGGCGGCGGCGGCAATGAAGACGACCAAAATCAAACTCGGCACCGGCGTGCTGATCCCGTCAAACCGGATCGCACCGGTCGCCGCCAACGCCTTCGCGTCGCTGAACAAGTTGGCGCCTGGACGCATCGTGTTCGGCATCAGCACCGGCTTCACCGGCCGCCGCACCATGGGCCTCGGCGCGGTGAAGCTTGCCGACATGGAAGAGTATATCCGGATCGTGCAGGCGCTGTGGCGCGGCGAAACGGTCGAGATGGAATTGGAAGGCAAGCGCCGCCCGATCCGCATGCTCAATCCCGAACTCGGCCTGACCAACATGCATGATCCGATGCCATTGTTCATCGCCGCATCGGGTCCGCGAGCGCGCGCGCTCACTGCGAAACTCGGCGCCGGCTGGATCGACAACGTCGCGGATGCCGAACGCGGCGCAGCGACACTGGAACACATGCGAGCGGCCTGGCAGCAAGCCGGCCACGCGCGCGACGATCTGCAAGCGGTCGCCTGGATCGGCGGCGCCGTGCTCGATGAGGGCGAACCCGTGGACGGCCCACGCGGCATGGCACTCGCAGCGCCGCGTGCCGCCATGCTGCTGCATCGTGCGGCTGACACCGCATTGGCAGGCCATCCCGCACCTCTTGCGATGCGGCCGGAATTTGCCGAATCCGTCGAAGCGTACGTCGAACGCGCGCGACAGTTCCAGCCGCGCGATGCTTACTACCTGTCGAACCACCGCGGTCATCTGATGTTCGTTCGCCCCGAAGAACGGCCATTCATCACCGCAGAAATGATCCGCCGCACCAGCTTCATCGGCACTGAACGCGACCTGAAACAGCGCATCGCCGCGCTCGCGGACGCCGGCTTCACCCAGGCGGTCTTCTCCATCCCGCCCGGTCAGGAGCATGCCATCGAGGACTGGGGTCGCATCCGTCGCGCCTTCGGCTAACGAGCAAGTTCACAGAAGACCAGTCGCTGCTGATCATCCGCAATTGCGGTCCCGTTGGTTAACCGGGTAGCGCCGAAGTCGTAAACATGCAGCCGCCAGCAGCGATATTGAAGCGCGGTATCAACACGCTGCCGACCGCGGTGGTGGTCTCAGCTCAACGCCGCCACCAGCCGCGTTTCTTCTCGACGACCACATCCTCGCCGGCACCGACGATGATCGGCGTGATAGCCGGTTCGGCGATGGCGTCGTTGGCAGCAACCAGGGGTTCCGGCTCGCGCTCGGCCACCGGCTCCGCCTGAGGCTCCGGTGCCGCTTCAGCGCTGTGCTCCTTCGCCGCTTCGGCGCTGTGCTCCTCCGCGTGCGCGTGTTCGTGCGTGGGCTCGGGCTCAACGCCGGTGACAGGCTCCGCCGCTGCCTCGCCACCGTGTGTCTCCGCCAACACAGTTGATGGCGTTGTTTCAGCGCCGCTTGCCTCCGCAGATGCCGGCTCCGGCGCCGCCACGATGGCCGGCGGCATCGACGCAGCCTGCGGCTCAAGGGGCAGCTGTTCGGCGGGGGCAACCGCCGCCACCTGTGGCCGTTCCTCCACCTGCTCAAGTACATCGAAAATATCGAATGCGTGGCCGCCGAACGGATTCGCGGGCGTCGGACCGGAATAAACCGGCGGCAGCTCGGGCTGGTCCGCACCGGGCGCTGCGTGTGGCGGGATCACACCGTCTTCCGGACGGCGGCGGCGGCCACCGCGACGACCACGGCGCCGGTTGCGCTGGTCATCCGTGGCGGCTTCGGCGTGCTCTGGCACACCCTCGATGTGTTCCCCAGCCACAGTCTCCGGCACTTCCTCCGGTGCAGCCACTGCGGCCTCGGCCGGAGGCGCGGCTTCAGATGGCGCCGCGGCACCCTCCTCGCGACGCCCACCACGGCGACGGCGGCGACGGCGGCGACGGCGGTGCTCGGCCTCCTCCGCGGTCTCGCCGGGGACAGCATCGGCGGCCTCGGCAGCGGTCTCCTCGTCGTCCTCGTCCTCCACCACGACGACGTCTTCCTCGGCCTCGACCTCGGGTTCGGCCTCCGCCACCGGATGCATCGAGCCTTCCTGGGTGATCGCCGCCGGCACCTCGCCAGGCACCTGCGCGCGCACGCGGTCGATGCGGAACTGCGAGGTCAGCTGTGCCTCGTCGCCAAAGCACAGCACTCGCATGCCGTAGCGCAACTCGATCTCATTCAGCCGATCGCGCTTGTGGTTCAGCAGGTACAGCGCCACCGCCGGTGCCGCGTGGACGACGATCTCAGCGGCACGGCGCTTGGCGCCTTCGTCCTCGATGCCGCGCAGGACGTGGATCGCGGCGCTCTCGGTGGAGCGC
>JANWJK010000355.1 GCA_025452005.1 Acetobacteraceae bacterium
ATAAATGGCGGCTTTACGATGGCAACACCCAGATTAGCGCACTGATAGAAGATCCTGACTTTCAGCAGCGTGTTGATCAAAACCTGATCGCCTTTGCAAAGGGCGACATCCTCATTTGCGACGTAAGAATAACGCAGAAACGCACCACGGGCGGCCTCAGCACGGAGTACGTTGTGGAAAAGGTTCTAGATCACAAGCCTGCCCTTCGTCAGTTACCGATGTTGTTTGATGATACGCCCGCCGATTCGGCGTCTAAGTCAACGTCTGAGTAACCGTCCTCGCAATGACGGCCATATCGCACTTCACTCATTCGACGCTATGATCGCCTCTTCGACCTCCCGCAACCGGTCCTTGCCGAAGTAGATTTCATCGCCGACGAAGAACGTCGGCGATCCGAATGTTCCGCGTTCCACCGACCGCTGCGTGTTGGCGAGCAACTCGTCCTTCACATCCTGTGCCTGGGTAAGCGCGAGAACCGCATCGGCGTCAAACCCCGATTCGATCATCGCCGCTCGCAGCACCTCGGGATCGTCCAGCTTCTTCGGCTCGGCCCACATGTGGCGATAGATCTCATCCACGTAGCGTTCGAAGATGCCCATCCTCTGCGCAGCGGTCGCGCCGCGCATCGGCACCAGCGTGTTGACCGGAAAGAACGGGTTGGCCGCAAACCGCGTGATGCCGTGCCGTTGCACGAAGCGCGCGGTCTCGAGCCGCTGGTACTCCGGCTTATTCCTGATCCCGGCCAGGCTCTCCGCCGGCGAGCGGTTGCCGGTCAGCTTGAACACGCCGCCGAGCAGGACCGGCACGTAGACGAACTTCGCCCCAGTCCGGCGCTCGATGTCCGGGATCACCAGATGGCTCAGATAGGCGTTCGGGCTGCCGAAGTCGAAATGGAATTCCACGCTGGTCATCGCTCTCACCATTTCTCACCGAACGGACGGATATCCATCTCGAAAGTCCAGGCATCGCGCGGCTGCCGGTAGAGCTGCCAATACGCGTCGGCCACAGAAGACGGCTGCATCAGCCGGCCGGGGTCGAGATTGCGCAACCCATCGTCGCCTTCGCGCGCCCTGATCCGCTCGCGCACCCAGGCGGTGTCCACCCCCGCGTCGATGACCAGATGCGCGACGTGGATGTTGCGCGGCCCCAGTTCGCGCGCGGCACTCTGCGCCATCGCGCGCAGTCCCGCCTTGGCCGCGGCGAATGCGGCGTAGCCGGCGCCGCCGCGCAGGCTCGCGGTGGCACCGGTGAAGAAGATCGCACCGCGTCCGTGCGGCAACATCAGCCGGGCGGCCTCGCGGCCGGCGAGGAAGCCGGCATAGCACGCCATCTCCCACACCTTGCGGAACACGCGCTCTGTCGTGTCGACCAGCGGAAAATTCACGTTCGCGCCGACATTGAAGATGCAGACCTCCAGCGGCGCCATCGCGTCGGCGGCGCGCAGGAACGCGGCGACGTCGTCCTCCTGCCGCGCGTCGAGCGAGCGGGCGACGATGCGGCCTCCCGCGGCCTCCACGTCATCGACCAGCGGCGCCAGCTTGTCTCCGTTGCGGCGGCCGGCGAACACTGTGAAGCCCTCGGCCGCGAACTTCCGCGCGATCGCGCCGCCGATGAAGTCGCCGGCGCCGATGACCGCGGCGGTGGCATGTCTTGGTTCCATGTGTCTCACCTCTCTCAATGGGCCTCGCGCGGCGGTGCGGCGGCGGCCGCGATCCGGCGCATCAGCGGAACCATCGCGGTCGCCGCCACGAAGCACAGCGCGATCACGAAGAACGCATCGGCGTATGTCTGTGTCTGTGCCTCGCGCAGCGTAAGCGATGCGAGCACGCGGAGCGCCGCCGCATGACCGTGCAGCACGTCGCCGCCGCGCGCCGCCGTCTCGTTCGCGGTCACGCGTCCGAGCCATTGCAGCATCGTCGGGTTGGCGCTGTTCAGGTGCTCGGCCAGGCGCAGGAAGTGCAGGTTGGTGCGATCGTTCAGGATCGTGCCGCAGACCGCGATGCCGATCGCGCCGCCCAGGTTGCGCATCAGGTTGAACAGCCCAGAGGCCAGCTTCAGCCGCTCGGGCGCCAGTCCGCCCAGCGTCAGCGTCACCGTCGGCGCCACCGCGAACTGCTGCGAGAAGCCGCGGAACGCCTGCGGCAGCAGCAGTTCGCGCCAGCCCCAGTCATGCGTGATCGGGGTGAAATTCCACATGCTGACCGCGAAACACGCCAGGCCGAACATCATCAGCCAACGCAGGTCGATGCGGCGCGCCAGCAGCGTGTAGAACGGGATCGCGCAGACCTGGAACAGGCCCGTGGTGAACACCGCCTCGCCGATCTGCAGCGCGCTGAAGCCGCGCACGCGGGCGAGGAACAGCGGCGTCAGGTAGATCGTCGCGAACACACCGATGCCGGTGACGAACGAGAAGAAGCAGCCGAGAGCGAAGTTGCGGCTGGTGAGCGCGCGCAGGTCCACCACCGGCTGGCCGTAGCTCAGGCTGCGCCAGACGAACGCGACACCCGCGATGCCGGAGATCCATGCGGTCGCGCGGATGGTGTCGTCGCCGAACCAGTCCCAGCGCGGGCCTTCCTCCAGCGTGTATTCCAGACAGCCGAGGAAGACCGCCATCAGCGCCATCCCGGGATAGTCCGCGCCGCGCAGCAGGGCGAGGTTGGGCCGGTCCACGCGCACCAGCAGCGGCACTACGATCGAGACGAACACGCCAGGCGCCAGGTTGATGAAGAACAGCCAGTGCCAGGACCAGTTGTCGGTGATCCAGCCGCCGACGGTAGGCCCCAGCGTCGGCGCCAGCGAGGAAATACAGCCGATCGTCGCCGCGGCGATCACCCGCTGTTGGTTGTTGAAGTAGATGAACGCTGTGGTGAACACGGTCGGGATCATCGAGCCGCCGAGAAACCCTTGCAGTGCACGGAAGGCGATCATGCTCTCGATGTTCCATGCCCAGCCGCACAGCAGGCTGGTGGCGGTGAAGCCCACCGCCGATGCGCAGAACAGCCAGCGTGTGGACATCACGCGTGACAGCCAGCCGGACAGCGGGATTACCACGATCTCGGCGATCAGGTAGCTGGTCTGCACCCACGCGACCTCATCGGTGCCGGCCGACAGTCCGCCGCCGATATCAGCCAGCGAGGCCGCGACGATCTGGATGTCGAGCAGCGCGATGAAGAAGCCGATGCACATGCTGGCGAAGGCGAATACCTTCGTCGCCATAGGCAGTTCGCCGGGCGCCACCACCGGCGGCAGGCGAACCGCGGTGGCTGTTGCGCTCATCTCTCGTCGACCGCGGCGGTGACCGACAGCCCCGGCCGCAGCATGGCCAGCGTGGCGGCATCGCCGTCGAGCTGCACGCGCACCGGCACGCGCTGCACGATCTTGGTGAAGTTGCCGGTGGCGTTCTCCGGCGGCAACACGCTGAACACCGCGCCGGTCGCCGGCGCCAGGCTCGCGACATGTCCGCGCAGCACCTCGCCTGGCAACACATCCGCTGCGATCGTCACCGGCATTCCCGGCCGCATGCGTGCGAGCTGGCTCTCCTTGAAGTTGGCGTCCACCCACAGCCCGTGCGCCGGCACCAGCGAGATGAGCTGCGCGCCGATGGTCGCATAGGCACCGGTGCGGGCGCTGCGGTTGCCCACCGTGCCGTCGATCGGCGCACGCAACTCGGTGTAGCTCAGGTTGAGCTGCGCGGTGTCGCGGTCGGCAATCGCGCCGGCCAGCGCCGCAACAGCCTGCTGCTTCTGCGTCTCGATGACATCGAGCCGGCGTTGCGCCGCCTCCAGCGCCGCGCGTGCCCGCGCATCGGCCGCCAGCGCCTTCTGATGGTCGGCATCCGCCTGCTGGAAGCGCTGCACCGATGCGGCGTGATCCTGCGTCAGGCTGCGATAGCGATCGACGTCGTACTTCGCGCGCGCGATCTCGGCCGCCGTCGCGGTCAGTTCAGCCTGCGCCTCGGCGATCACCGCCTCCTGCAGCCGGCGGTTCGCCTCGAGGTTCGCCAGTGTCGCCTGCTGTCCGGCCACGGCAGCGACCGCCTTCGCGAGCGCCGCCCGGTAGTCGCGATCATCCAGCTTTAGCAGCAAGTCGCCGGTGTGCACTGCCTGGTTGTCGGTCACCGCCACCTCGGCGATGAAGCCGGACACCTTCGGTGCGATCACCGTGACGTCGCCGCCGACATAGGCATCGTCCGTGCTCTCGATGAAGCGTCCGACGGTCCACCAGTGGTTGCCGTACCATGCGCCGCCGACACCGATCAGCAGCGCCGCGCCGGCAAGGCCGAGCTGCCGGCGCGACACGCTGTGATGCCGTACCGGCGGGCGCGCGACGATGTCGCGCTGTAGCACCTGGTCGCTCATGACACGCCGCCTTCCGCCGCGGGGCCGGGCACCGAGCGGAACTCCGGCTCAGCCATCACCTTGCCGCTGCGCCGATCGACCAGGACGGGTTCGGCAACCTCGCCGGTCTCGGTGTCGACGACGATGACGCTGGCGCCTTCGGGGGCGAAGTGGCGGTTGCCCCAGGCCAGCAGTGCCCAAAGCACCGGGCGGAAGTCCCGGCCGCGCTCGGTCAGGAGGTATTCGTGGCGCGGCGGGCGCTCGCTGTAGATGCGACGCTCCAGCAGGCCGGATTCGACCAGGGCGTTGAGCCGCCGCGTCAGGATGTTCGGCGCGATGTCGAGGCTCTTCTGGAACTGGTCGAAGCGGGTCAGCCCGCGGAAGGCATCACGCAGGATCAGGATGCTCCACCACTCGCCGACGCGCTCCAGGCTGCGGGCGATCGGGCAGGTCATGTCTCCGAAGCTCTTGCGCTGCATGGTTTGCTCCCGGCAGTCACATTCATCATGCAAGTCGCATATAGGCTATTTGCTATCATAATGCAAGCGACAATTCCGGCGACAACTGCCCCGGGGATCGGCCATGGATGGCGGATGCCGAGAATGCGTGCCGATCAGTTGCTGGTGGACCGTGGCTTGGCGGAAAGCCGGTCGCGCGCTCAGGCGCTGATCCTGGCCGGCAAGGTATTCAGCGGCGAGCGCCGCATCGCCAAGTCCGGCGACGCCCTGGCGCAGGACACTCCGCTGGAGGTCCGCGGCCAGGACCACCCCTGGGTATCACGCGGCGGGCTGAAGCTGGACCACGCGCTGCGCCATTTCGGGCTGACGCCGACCGGGCGTATCTGCCTCGACATCGGCGCCTCGACCGGAGGCTTCACCGATGTGCTGCTGGCGCATGGCGCGGGCACGGTACATGCGGTCGATGTCGGCCACGGCCAACTCGCCTGGAAGCTGAGGAACGATCCGCGCGTGGTGGTGCACGAGAAGACCAACGCGCGTTACCTGACGCGCGACACCGTTACCGATCCTATTGCCGCACTCGTGTGCGACGCGAGCTTCATCGGTCTGGCGACCTTGCTCCCGGCCCCGCTTGCGCTGTGCGCGCCGGGCGCCTGGGCGGTGGCGCTGATCAAGCCGCAGTTCGAGGCCGGGCCGCAGGCCGTCGGCAGCAGGGGCGTCGTACGCGACCCCGCGGTTCACCCGGCGGTGTGCGAGCGTATCTCCGCCTGGTGGGCGGCGCTGCCGGGCTGGCGGGTGCTGGGCATCACCGAAAGCCCGATCACCGGGCCGGAAGGCAATCGCGAGTTTCTGATCGCCGCCGAGATGGCCTGACCGTCAGGCCTGAGCCCGCCCGGCATGGCCCGTCGCCATGTCCCGACGCGCGATCTCTGCCAGCAGAGACCAGACCTTCTCGGGTTCCATCGGCACGTCCGGATCGTTCAGCAGTCGATCGAGTTCGTCGAGTTTCCGGGCGTACTCGGCGTCCGTCATATCCGTCTCTCCACTCGCGTCGGTCATGCAAGGAAACCCCAGGAACGTGGCACTCCTGAGGCGCGCTTATGGAGATAGGAAGCTTACCGCTTGATTACCGCAGCGAGCCGATCAAACCGACGATAGGATTGCCGGCCCGAGCGCCGCGGCCTTTGCCGCGGGATGTGCCGGATTGCGGAACCGCAACTCGCCCTCTTCGGCGGCATCGGCCGTGCCGAACAGCTCGAAGCGCGAGGCGCAGGTCACCGCGATCACCGGCCGCGCCGCCTTGTAGGCCAGGAACTGACGGGCCTCGCCTTCCAGTTCCAGCCGCTCTCGCAGCCCGCGCCATTCGCTGCGGTCGGTGTCGTCGATGAAAACCGCGAGGATGCCCGGCCGCGTCCCGCTCAGCCGCGTGGGCGCCATGTCGAACAGGCGGCGACGCACGGCAACCGCCACCTCGTCGGCACGCCCCGCCCTGGCCGCCATCACGAACACGCCGCCATCGGCGGCGGTGACGGCCAGATGCGCCTCGGGGCCGAACTCGCGGCGCAGCGACGGCATCAGGCCTTCATCCGCATTGCCCCGGGCCAGCACGAGCGGATCGAGCCGCAGCACGGCCGCCGTATCGTGATGACGACGGCCTCCGGTCTCCAGCAGGAGGCGGATGCGACCGTGCATGTCCACCAGTGTGCTTCGCTCGAGTCCCTGCGGCAGGGTCATCTTCAGCAGGTATCGGCCAGGATAGGCAGTGAGCCAGCCACGCAGGTCGGCATCGACCCGGTCAGCCAAATCCGACCAGGCGCCGCGCTGAACCAGCCGCCCCTCCTCGGCCGAGACGACCTCGCACGCAATCTCCGCTTCCAGCGCGCCGCGCGCGATCAGCAGGTCGTAGGGAGCCATATCCTCCAGGCTGGGGTAACCGACCGTGAAGCCGCGCGCGGACTGCAGCGCGGCGGTGCGCAGCATATGGAACAGCGGCACCAGCGTGCCGTCGCCGGCGAGCGCCGTCCGCAGCCGCTCCCGAAGCCGCGACCTGCCCTGGCGTCCGAGCGCCTTTGACAGTGCCACCGCATCGCCGGCCAGCCGCGCGGCGTGCAGTTCCGCGGTCGACGGCGGTCGGGTCAGCGTGCCCCGCAACCGCTCGACCGCCCGTTCCAGCGCGTGACGCTGCCGCACCCCCTGGCCGGCGCGCGGTCCGGACATAGCCCGCCGGGCGATCTCCACCATGCGCGCCGACCAACGCCGCGCGCCGGCCAATGCGACGAACGCATCGAGCGCCTGTGGGTCGTACGGTGGCGGCTGGGGGTGCATCGCGCGCGGGGTCCGCTGGCATAGACGCGATCCGACCCTGGTTAATTCCCACGCTCAGTTGTGCGGCAGCCGCGCGGTGGTCGGCGCGTCCGGATTCTGCGCCCGGTGGCGCAGCAGATGGTCGGCCAGGACGCAGGCCAGCATCGCCTCGCCCACAGGCACGGCGCGGATGCCGACACAGGGGTCATGCCGGCCCTTGGTGCTGATCTCGATGTCCTGCCCAGTGCGATCGACGGTCTGGCGCGGGGTGAGAATAGAGCTGGTCGGCTTCACCGCGAACCGCGCAACCACGGGCTGGCCGGTCGAGATGCCGCCCAGGATGCCGCCGGCATGATTCGAGGCGAACTCCACCAGCCCGTCGCACATGCGCATCTCGTCGGCATTCGCCTCGCCCGACAGCGCGGCGGCGGCGAAGCCATCGCCGATCTCGACCCCTTTCACGGCATTGATCGACATCAGCGCGGCGGCGATCTCGGCATCCAGCTTGCCGTAGATCGGCGCACCCAGGCCGGGGGGAACGCCTTCCACCACCACCTCGATCACCGCGCCGGCCGAGGAACCGGCCTTGCGCACCTCGGACAGGTAGCCTTCCCACAGCGTCGCGGTCGCCGGGTCGGGGCAGAAGAACGGGTTGTCGTCCACCGCGTCCCAGTCCCAGCGCGTCCGGTCGATGCGGTGCGGGCCGATCTGCACCAGAGCGCCGCGAATTCGCACCGCCTCGCCCAGCACCTTCCGCGCCACCCCGCCGGCAGCGACGCGCATGGCGGTCTCACGCGCCGAGGACCGGCCGCCGCCGCGATAGTCGCGGATGCCGTATTTCAACTCGTAGGTCAGGTCGGCGTGGCCTGGCCGGAACTGCGCGGCGATCGCCGAGTAGTCGCGCGAGCGCTGATCGACGTTGTCGATCTGCATGGCAATCGGCGTGCCGGTGGTCAGTCCCTCGAAGACACCCGATAGGATGCGGACCTCGTCCGGCTCCTGGCGCTGCGTGGTGAAGCGCGATTGGCCGGGGCGGCGGCGATCCAGCCAGGGCTGAATGTCGGCCTCGGACAGCGCGATGCGCGGCGGGCAGCCGTCGACCACACAGCCGATCGCCGGCCCGTGGCTTTCGCCCCAGGTGGTGATGCGGAATAGATGGCCGAAGCTGTTGTGCGACATGGATGACTGTAGCCAGCTTCTAGTTAAGGGCGCGGAAAC
>JANWJK010000356.1 GCA_025452005.1 Acetobacteraceae bacterium
GCGAAGCCTGCGTCGCTGGCAATCAGCCGTTCCGCCTCGCCCCGCTCGTCGCCCTCCAGCGAGCCGAGCGCGTATTCGGCCGCAAACAGATCGCGGTCCGGTGCGTCGCTCACGACGCGAGGCATCCCCGCAGCGAGATCAGGCTGCGCCGGATCCACGATTTGACCGTGCCGAGAGGGACGCTCAGCCGTTCTGCGAGTTCGCTGTGCGACAGCCCATCGACGAACGCCATCACCACCAGGCGGCGCCGATCCGCATCGAGCAGGCCCAGGCAGCGGTGCAGCGCGGCACCCTCCGTGGTGCTGACCAGGCGCGCCAGCGCATCCGGTGCATCGTCCTCGATTTCCGTGGGCTCGTAGCCCGGCATCTCGCGCGAGTGGCGGCGCACGGCGTCCAGCGCGCGATAGCGCACGATGCCGATCAGCCAGGCCTGCGGCGCGCCACGGTCCGGATCGAAGCGATGCGCCTGCTGCCAGATCTGCACGAACGCGTCCTGCGTGGCGTCCGCCGCCAGCGCCGCCTGCCGGGTGATCCGCAGCGCGATCCCGTACAGCCGGTTGCCCCAGCGATCATACAGCAGCCGGAACGCCGCACGGTCGCCGCTGGCGCAGCGATGCAGCAGCGCATCGGTGTCGTCGACATCGGGGGCTTGCATAGCGAGGGACATCGGCCAGGTGTTTCCGTTCGACACTACCCTATACGGCGCGGTGGCCGAAACGGATGCACGTCAGGCCAACGACCGCCTCGATGATGGAGCGGCGCCGGCTGCCTTCAGGACCGACCGCACGAAGTCGCTCTTCGCATCGGTGTAGGCGTCCCGGTCGGCAGCATGCTGCACGGCGAGCCGATCCTTCAGCGCGGCGTACTCGCGCCGCAGCGCTGGGTCGTTGCGCAATGCGTCGCGGAACAGCAGCACGTTCCTCAGCTCCGTGTGGTCGTGCTGCATGAGGTACAGATGGTGCGTGCGCGCCGTCGGCGTAGGCCGCAGGAACCACAGGCGATAGGAGCGGTTGGGGTCGTCCGCCCAGAACAGCCAACCGTCCCGCTCCAGCACCGGCACCGCATCCTGCGCCTCGGCAAGCGAGTGCACCGGGGCGAGGACATCGACGATCGGCTTGGCACGCAGGCCCGCGATCGCAGTAGAGCCGACGTGCTCGGGCGGTGCCGTGAGCCAGGGCCGAAGCAGACGAGACAGCGCGGCCTGTTGGGCCAGGAACCGATCGTGCCACGACGGATCATGTTGGACCAGGGCAATGAGCTGATCGGCCATGGCGTGCAGGATATCACGCCGCGCCGGTGATGCGTCTCATCAGTTCGGGAGCCAGCCCTTTCGCCGGCTTGGCGGCCGGGCGTGCGAAGCTGCCGCGCGAGGCCGGGCGCGGGCGCAGGCCTACCAACGCCTCGGCCATGCGCACGGCGCAGCTCACGCCGTCCAGCGTCGGCACCGGGATATCGGCGGACACCTCGCGGGCCAGGCCGGCGATCGGACCGCCACCGAAGATGATGACCTCCGCCTCGTCCTGTTCGATGGCCCGCATGCAGAGTTCGACCAGGTGGCCGCGGAACTGCTGCTTCGCGCGGGTGATGTCGTCGATCGCCGAGTCGAGCGCGCGGACGCTGGCGAGCCGGCCGGCCAGGCCGTGTTCTTCTGCGCATTCGATGTACCAGGTGCGCAGGCGCGGTGTCAGGCAGATGATCGAATAGCGCCGGCCGAGCATCCATGCGGCCAGGATCGCGGACTCCTCGATGCCCACCACCGGGATGTCGGCGAATTCGCGTGCCGCGGCCAGACCGGGATCGCCGAACGCGCACACGATCGCGGCGTCGCAGCCGGCCGCGTGCCGTGCGATCGCATCGAGCACGGCGTGCGACGCGATCGCCGCTTCGGCCCGGTTCTCCACGTACTGGGTGCCGAACGCGGCGGTGACCGCGACGATGTCGGTGCCCGGCGAGGCGAAGCGGCGAGCTTCCTCCGCCATCGCTTCGGTCATCGCTTCGGTGATGTTCGGATTGACGAGGAGGAGTTTCATGGTCTCGCGCGTGGCTCCCTGAAGGCGTCTGCCGCGCGGCATTGTTGACACTCCGCCGTGCGGCGCCTAGTCCCGCGCCCGCCAGGAGCCCCGCCAATTATGCCCCGTCGCAAGCCTCGCGGCCGCCCGCTGGACGGCTGGCTGATCATCGACAAACCGCCGGGGCTTACCAGTACCGATGTGGTCAACCGCGTCCGCCGCGCCTTCGACGCCCAGAAGGCCGGTCACGGCGGCACACTGGACCCGCTGGCCACCGGCGTCCTGCCGATCGCCTTCGGCGCGGCGACCAAGACCGTGGCGTACGTCATGGACGGCACCAAGCTCTACCGCTTCACCCTCCGCTTCGGCGAAGCGCGCGACACCGACGATGCGGACGGCAAGGTCACCGCGACGTCGCCGGTGCGGCCCAACGACGAAACGATCCGCTGCGCCCTTCCGGGGTTCCGCGGCGAGATCATGCAGGTGCCGCCCGCCTACTCGGCTGTGAAGGTCGCCGGCGAGCGTGCCTACGACATGGCGCGCGAGGGCCGCCCGCCCAGCCTCGAACCGCGCCCGGCCCGTATCGACAGCTTCGAACTGATAGAGCGTCCCGATGCGGACACGGCGGTGTTCGAGGTCGCCTCCGGCAAGGGGGTGTACATGCGCAGCCTCGCCCGCGACCTGGCCCAGGCCTGCGGCAGCTACGGCCATATTGCCGCGCTGCGCCGCCGTCGCGTCGGTCCGTTCACCGAGGCCCAGGCGATCCCCCTGGACAAATTGCGCGCAACAGAGGATACCGCGCCCGCTTCCCCGGACCTGCTGCTTCCGGTCGTGACCGCGCTGGCCGACATCCCGGCGCTGGCCTTGACCGATGCGGAGGCCAGCGGCTTGAGGCATGGCCAGGCGATCAGCCTGGTCACGCTGATGGGCCGCATTCCCGGTTCGGCCGATCCCGCGGGTGGATTGGTCCGTGCCATGGCGGGGGGCCGCGTGATTGGGCTGACCCGGCTGGAGGACGGCTGGATGAGGCCCGAGCGGATGCTGTGACCCCATATCTGAGGAGATCCCGATGTCGATCACTGCGGAGCGCCGGACGGCGCTGATCGGCGAGTACGCCAACGCGCCGGCGGATACCGGCAGCCCGGAGGTGCAGGTCGCCCTGCTCTCCGAGCGCATCAGTAACCTGACCGAGCACCTGAAGACCCACGCCAAGGACTTCCATTCGCGGCGTGGCCTGCTGATGCTGGTCGGGCGGCGCCGGCGGTTGCTCGACTACCTGAAGGCGAAGGATCAGCGGCGCTACGAAGGCCTGATCGGCCGGCTGAACCTGCGCCGTTGATGGACCGCACGCCGCCGCCGACGTCGCTTGCCGCCGCGCTCGCTCTGCCGCGGACACCGGGGCGGTCGTCGGAGGTGTTCGTCGATGGCGACCTGGAGGTGCGGTTCGCCGCCCGGCCCACCAATGGTCCGCAGGTCCCGCATCTGCGCGACGAGCTGTATTTCGTGGCCGCGGGTACGGGACGATACCGGGTCGAGGACTCGGTGATCGCAGTTGGCCCCGGCGATCTGCTGTTCTGCGCCGCGCATACGGCGCACGGCTTCGAGGATATCTCGGAGGATTTTTCCGTCTGGGTGCTGTTCTACGGCCCGGTCAGGCAACGTCCCTGAGCCCCAAACGCCCGCTGTGGGTTTGCCTGATGGCATATCCCCCTTATATGGGGGCAGCGGTGACTACCCCCGGCCCATGGTGGGACGGGGCAACGCCGTGGGGGCCGGCTTTTCGCCCCCGAACGCCGCGGACACGCGGCGGACCGACCGACCGCCGTTCCGGCGACCCGAGGTGCGGGAATCGCGACGGCGTTTCCGGTTACATGGCCCGCGGCTGCGCCCGCGCACGACGCAAACGCAGCCCGCGCCTTCCATGCGACCCGAGACGCCGCCTCCCGCCCAGCTGGGCCATCGGCGCGCCAGTCCGAACATCCGCCGATGCCGCGCATCCATAAGGACGAGTGAATGTTCAATTACTTCCGCAAGGAACTCGACTGGGGCGGCCGCAGGCTGATCCTGGAGACCGGCAAGATTGCCCGTCAGGCCGACGGTGCGGTGTTGGCCCGCTACGGCGACACCATCGTGTTGTGCACCGCAGTGGGCGTGAAGAGCTCCCGGCCCGGCCAGGACTTCTTCCCCCTGACGGTGAACTACCAGGAGAAGGCGTTCGCCGCCGGCAAGATCCCCGGTGGCTTCTTCAAGCGCGAGGGCCGTCCATCCGAGGCCGAGGTGCTGAAGTCGCGCCTGATCGACCGGCCGATCCGCCCGCTGTTCCCTGAGGGGTTCCGCAACGAGGTCCAGATCGTCGCCACCGTGTTGAGCCACGACCTGGAGAACGATCCCGACGTCGTCGCCATGATCGGCTGCTCGGCGGCACTGACGCTGTCTGGTATCCCGTTCTTCGGCCCGATCGCCGCGGCACGCGTGGGCTATGAGGACGGCCAGTACATCCTCAACCCCACCGCCGATCAGGTGGAGCGCGGCCAGCTCGAGCTGGTTGTGGCGGGCACGTCGGAAGGCGTACTGATGGTGGAGTCCGAGGCGAAGGAGCTTCCCGAGGACGTTATGCTCGGCGCCGTCACCTTCGGCCATGCGGGCTTCCAGCCGGTGATCCAGGCGATCATCGAACTGGCCGAACATGCCGCCAAGGACCCATGGCCGCTGTCCGGGCCATCGACCGAGGAGCAGGCACTGAAGGCTCGCGTCAATGCGCTGGCGCGTGCCGGCCTCGCCGAGGCGTATCGCGAGCCGGACAAGGGCGCGCGGCACGACAAGGTGGACGCGGTCCGCGCACGGATGGCCGAGGCGCTGGCAGCCGAGGGTGTCGATGCGGAGAAGGCGAGGTCGGCGTTCCATGACCTCGAGTCCGATATCGTCCGCAATGCCATTCTGGATACCGGTATGCGCATCGACGGCCGCAACACGACCACGGTGCGCCCGATCATCGCCGAGGTCGGCATCCTGCCGCGTGCGCACGGCTCCGCCCTGTTCACCCGCGGCGAGACGCAGGCGTTCTGTGTCGCGACCCTCGGCACCGGGCAGGACGAGCAGATCATCGATGCGCTCGAGGGCGAGTACCGCGAGCACTTCATGCTGCACTACAATTTTCCTCCGTATTCGGTGGGCGAGGCGGGTCGCATGGGTTCGCCCGGCCGGCGCGAGGTGGGGCATGGAAAGCTCGCCTGGCGGGCGATCCATCCGCTGCTGCCCGAGAAGGACAGGTTCCCCTACACGTTGCGGGTCGTCTCGGAGATCACCGAATCCAACGGTTCTTCCTCGATGGCCTCGGTGTGCGGCGGCTCACTCGCGCTGATGGACGCCGGCGTGCCGCTGAAGCGGCCGGTGGCGGGCATCGCCATGGGGCTGATCAAGGAGGACCGCGGCTTCGCCGTACTGTCGGACATCCTGGGCGACGAGGACCATCTCGGCGACATGGATTTCAAGGTGGCCGGCACCGACAGCGGCATCACCGCACTGCAGATGGACCTCAAGATCGC
>JANWJK010000357.1 GCA_025452005.1 Acetobacteraceae bacterium
AGACCACACTGTCGCGTAATTGTACTTGACATAATTGGTCTTCTGAGCTAACTATCAGGCATCAACGGGCGTACCGCGCCCGCTTCCCCACATCGCTGGAGACACTATGGACATCGACCTGACACCGCTGGTGCAGGCGCTCGCCGCGCTTGCGCTGGCGGCAATCTGCGCGGCCACGCCGTACCTGGCGCCGTTGCTCGGCCGCTATCTGCATATCCGGCTTACCGCGACCCAGGCCGCTTCGATCCAGCGCGCGGCGGACGTCGGCGCGCAGGCGGCCTATGGCTACATCGCCGCGAACGCCGCCAGCCATCGCGACCTGTCGATCCGCAACGCCGCGATCGCCAAGGGCGTCCAGCATGTCGTCGCATCGGTTCCCGAGGCGCTGGCCGCCCTCGGGGTCACGCCCGAGCACGTGCGGAACATGGTCGAGGCAAGGTTCGGCGGGCTGCTGGCCGCCGATCCGACAGTCTCGATCAGCGGATCGCGGACCGCCTGAACCACTGAGACAACCTGGAGACCGTATCATGCGACACGATCGTGCGCTGCTGCTTCTCGCCGCTCTGGCGACGGCGTGCAGCAACATGACACAAGAGCAGCAGGCGAAGGTCAGGCAGGTGCTGACCGTCGCCTGCGAGGTTGATGGCGTTGTGGTGCCAGTGGCACAGCCGATCGTCGCCACGCTGGGCAGCGCCGGCGCCGACACTGCCAATGTCGATCTGCTGCTGCATCCCGCGGTGATCGAGGCTTGCAAGGCGGTGAGCGGCGTCCCGGCGAGCGTCACCCCGGCCGGTCCGGCAGTGACCGTCCCGGCCAAGCCCACCGGCTGACATCCCAGCTGGCAAGCGGGCCGTCCCTTGCGACCTGCCGGACCCTCTGCTAGACGCCCCCTTTCCTACTTTGTTGACAGAATGTGACCGCCCCCTTCTTCCCAGTTGGGCCGCAGGGCGTCACCAAGACCGGAGGGGCGCAGTCCCATGGCCGTTCCTAAGAGAAAGACTTCGCCGTCCCGCCGCGGCATGCGTCGCAGCCACGAGGCGCTCCCGCGCGAGGCCCACGCGGAGTGCCCCAATTGCGGTGAATTGAAGCGGCCGCATCACGTGTGCAGCCATTGCGGTTTCTACGACGGGCGCGAGGTCGTGCCGGCCGGCGATGCACTGAAGGGCGCTGTTCGCGCCTGACGCCCGGCAGCGGCGTGGCCTCTCTCCTCCCTTGAGCACGACCTACACGCTGGCGGTTGACGCCATGGGCGGGGATCTCGCCCCGCTCATGGTGATAGAGGGTCTGGAGGTCTCCGTCGTGCGCCACCCTGGCGCACGCTTCCTCTTGGTCGGAGACGAGGCAAAGCTGCACCCGCTGCTGCAGCGCCATCCCCGCGCCGCCGCCGTCTGCACCATCCGGCACGCGCCGGAGGCGATTGGCAACGACACCAAGCCCACCGCGGCCCTGCGGGTGCGCGGCTCCTCGATGCGTGTGGCGATCGATGCGGTGGCCGGCGGCGAGGCATCCGGCGTGGTGTCCGCCGGCAATACCGGCGCGCTGCTGGCGATTGCGACGATCGTGATCAAGACCCTGCCGGGGATCGGTCGGCCCGCCATGGCGGCGATCGGCCCCTCGGCGCGTGGCGACGTGGTGCTGCTCGACCTCGGCGCCAATGTGCAGTGCGATGCGCGCAACCTGGTCGAGTTCGCCGTGATGGGCGACGTGTTCGCGCGCACCGTGCTCGGGCTGACCGCTCCCTCGATCGGCCTGCTGAATGTCGGCTCCGAGGAACTGAAAGGCGACGACACGCTGCGGCTCGCCGCTGAGACCCTGCGCGCCAGCCATATCGCGCCGCAGTTCGCCGGCTTCGTCGAGGGTCACGACATCGCCGCCGGCACCACCGACGTGGTGGTGACCGATGGCTTCACCGGCAACGTCGCGCTGAAGACCGGCGAGGGTGCGCTCAAGCTGATCGGCGACCTGCTGCGGCAGGTGTTCCGCAGCAGCCTCACCGCGAAGGTGGCGTATCTGCTGCTGCGGCCTTCGCTCGAGCGGCTGCGCGAATGGCTGGATCCGCGCCGTTACAACGGCGCGGTGATGCTGGGACTGAACGGCGTGGTGGTGAAGTCGCATGGCGGCACGGACGCCGAAGGCTTCGCCCACGCGATGGACGTGGCGATGGACATGGTGGTGCACCGGTTCAACGACCATATCCGCGAAGACTTGACACGAATCGCAGGATTGATGGCGCTGGCTGCCAAGAACGGCGCGCTGGAGAAAGAGTCCGGCGGCGGCGCGCGCCTTGCCACCGCACCGTAGGGAGACGATGGCCATCCGCTCCATTCTCGCCGGGGTCGGCGCGTACCTGCCCGACCGCGCGGTCAGCAACGACGAACTCGCCCGCACGGTGGAGACGTCCGACGAGTGGATCCGTGAGCGCACCGGCATCCGCCAGCGCTACATCGCGGCACCGCACGAGACGGCGGCGTTCATGGCCACGGCCGCGGCGCGCGCCGCCCTGGCGGATGCCGGCGCCGGACCGGCCGAGGTGGACGCCATCATCCTCGCCACCAGCACGCCGGACCAGGCCTTTCCCGCCACTGCCTTGCGCGTGCAGGCAGCGCTCGGCGTTACCAAGGGATTCGGCTTCGACATCGCCGCGGCCTGCGCCGGATTCATCTACGCGCTGTCGGTGGCCGACAGCATGCTCCGCACCGGCCAGGCGCGCGGCGCGCTGGTGATCGGCAGCGAGGTCTATTCGCGGATCATGAACTGGCAGGACCGCGGCACCTGCGTGCTGTTCGGTGACGGTGCGGGCGCCGTGTTCCTGCGCGCCGACGAGGACGCTGGCCGGACCGACCGCGGCATCCTGTCCACGCATCTGCATGCGCAGGGGACGCTCGGCGACATCCTGTACGTCGACGGCGCGGTGGGCCGGCACGACAAGCCCGGCCACCTGGTGATGAACGGTCGCGAGGTCTTCCGCCACGCCGTCGTCCGCCTCGCCGAGGCGGTGGCGGAGGCGCTCGCCGCGAATGGACTGACGCAGCGCGACATCGACTGGCTGGTGCCGCACCAGGCCAATCTGCGGATCATCGACGCAATGGGCCGCAAGCTCGGACTGCCGCCCGAGCGGGTGGTGATCACCGTCGATCGGCATGCCAACACATCGGCCGCCTCGGTCCCGCTGGCACTGGCCGAAGCGCGCAAGGATGGACGCATCCGCAACGGCGACCTCGTGCTGATGGAGGCGCTGGGCGGCGGATTGACCTGGGGTTCCGCGTTGGTTCGCATGTGAATGTTGCCGGCGATTGCCGGCGCGCGCCCGCAACGTCCTGATCCTTATCGATTTTTTCCTGGTAATTGCTTGACTGTGCAGCAATGCCTGCCTAGCGTTGACGGATGCAGACCGTCACGCGCGCGCATCTGGCCGAGACGATCTATACCCAGGTAGGCCTATCGCGGAACGAATCCGCCGATCTCCTGGAGACGGTGCTGGACCGTGTGGCCGCCGCGCTGGAGGCCGGTGAATCGGTCAAGATCAGTGGGTTCGGCACCTTTTCCGTGCGCCAGAAGGGCCGCCGCGTGGGGCGCAATCCGAAGACCGGCCAGGAAGTGCCGATCCTGCCGCGCCGCGTCCTGGTGTTCCGTCCCAGTCACGTCCTGAAGGCCCGCGTGAACGGGGCGACGCCCGAGCCGGACGATGATGAATGAGCGATCCCGCCGATGACGTGGCGATGCCACCGATCGGACGCACCCGTCCGAAGAAGGCGCCGAACGCATTCCGCACGATCAGCGAGGTAGCCGACGAACTGCACATCCCGCAGCACGTGCTGCGGTTCTGGGAGACCAAGTTCCCGCAGGTGAAGCCCCTCAAGCGAGGCGGCGGCCGGCGCTACTACCGTCCGGACGATATCGCGCTGCTGCGGCGGATTTCCGATCTCCTGTATATTCAGGGCTATACCATCAAGGGCGTGCAACGGCTGCTGCGCGAGGGTGGCGGCCGGCTGTCCGACGACATTCCGCCGGCGCCGGCCGATGAACAGGAGGCAGCCGAAGCGGAGCGCACCGCTCCGTCGGAGGAGCCGGAATTGCCGATGCCCGGACTGGCGCCCGCCGCCGCATCGCAGGTCCCTCGCGCCAGTGCACGCCCCAAGGTCGATCCGGAAGCCGACCGCCTGCGTGCGGTACTGACCGAGACGTTGCGCGAATTGGAGGCTTTGCGGGCCCTGTTCGACTGAGTCACGGCCGCCTCCCGCGCAGCACGGTCACGCCGTTGGAGTCTTCCGGCCCGTTCCACACCCTCACGCTGGGAAAGGCGCGATACACCCGCTCCGCCGGCACGAAGTCGCGGTACGCCGAGGCCTGCGTCGAAGTCCCGCCGCCGCGGCCGCGCGTCTTGTCCGCCAATCGCGCGTAGCCGGCCCGGTCAGGGTGGACGCGGTCGGCCCCCGTAAGCGGCTCGGCGTCGATCAACCGATCGCCGAACCGGACGGCGACCGCTCGCACCGCATCGCGCGCCCGAGGATTGCCGCCGGTCATCAGCCAATAGACGACGTCCGCCGAGATGCCGCCGCGCAGCCGAGTCAGGTTCTCGGCGGTGGCAGCGCCCTCGCCATCGTTCACGCCAAGGCTGATGACCACGGTCCGCACATTACGCACGCCGGAAAAATACTGCACATACCGTTCGGAGGTGATCCCGGAGACGGCGGCGACCCTGCAATCCGGCCTCGCCTGGCCGAGTCCGACCGCGATGCTGTCACCGAGGATGACGCAGTCCAGCAATCTCGTCGTCGCTAGACGTGCGCGCCGGCGGGCCGGTACAAGGCGATGATCGGCAGCAGCGCCTTAGCGAGCACGTCGTAGCCGGCGCCGGTGAAATGGACGCCGTCATCGGCACGCAGTCGCGTGGTCTGACCATCGATCCCCTTGCCGTACGGCGCATAGTTGCCGTCGGGATCAGTGAACAGCGGCCAGGAGGGGAACCAGTCCGCGCCCGCCGCCAGCGACTGCCCGGCGTAAAGCCGGTTCAGCAGCGCCATGTCCTCGGCATAGGCGGGGTCCCGCACGATCGGATGTCCCACCCAGATGACCCCCGCGCAGGACCGCTTCAGACCCTCGGCGATCGCACGCACATGCGCGCCATACGATGCGACGAACAACGCCCACAGCTTCTCGTCGATGCGCCCGTGTATGCGCACCGGCGGCCGGTCGTTGGCGCCGAACATCACGACGGCGATCGCGCCACGCTCCGCCTCGCCGACGCCGGGGGCCGCCGCGGGCCAGTTGAAGCGGCTTGGCGAGCACAGCCCGGTCGCAATCCGCGAGCGGTCGATCACGCGCCACGAAGCATCGCCGCGCAGTTGTCGCTGCAACCCGCCTGCGAGGCCCTGGGCCTGCGAATCACCAACCACGAGGACGCGCGACAGCTCCTCGGCGGCCCGCGCGATCCGCAGCGCGGGCAACGTCAGGGCAAGCGTCAGGAGCAGTTCGCGTCGCTGCAGGCTCATGCGCCTCCGCGGGATATCAGGATATTGCCTGTGCTAGGCTAACATCGCGGATTCGCAGGAGCAACCAAGTCCTTATGTTTGCATCGTGCCGACGTCTTCTCCTGGCCGGCGCGGCGGCGCTGTGCATCGCTTCCTGTGCCACCGCGCCGCCGCAGAGTTCGGACGCCGAGATCGCCGCGAAACTGGGCCCCTCCGCGCCGCTGCTGCCGCTCTATCGCGCGCTGTCCCGCGGCACGACGGTGGTAATAATCCAGATCGGCGACAGCCACACCGCCAATGACAGCTTCAGCGGCCGGCTGCGCGAACTGTTCCAGGCCCGCTTCGGCGACGCGGGCCGCGGCGTGATGCCGCCCGGCGTCCCGTACCGCTGGTACCGGCCGGCGCGCGTGTCGGTCACCTCGGAAGGGTGGTCGGTGGTCAGCAGCTACCGCGGCGACCCCGGACCGTTCGGCATCACCGGCCTGCGCCAGCACGCCGATGGTCCCGCGGAGATGACCCTCTTCGCGGATGATGCCGGCGATCTCGACCACGCCGAGATTGCGGTACTTCGCCAACCGAATGGCGGCACGCTCGATGTCGAGCTCGAGACGGGTGCCCACACATCCATTGCCACGGCGGCGCCGGCCCCGCAGGCGGTGTGGCTGCCCGTGCCATCGGCGCCGGGCAGCCACACGCTGACGCTGCGCGCGCGCGGCGACGGGCCGGTGGATGTGCTGGCCTGGAGCGTCACACGCGGCCGGCCCGGCGTGATCTATGCCAACCTCGGCACCGTGGCAGCCGGCGTCGATCTGATGGACGCCTGGGACCCGGGGTTGCTGCGCCAGGATCTCGCGCATCTTGCGCCGTCGCTGATCGTGCTGGCTTTCGGCACCAATGAGGGCTTCCGCGAAACCACCGATCCGGCGGCCTATGCCACCGTCTTCGCGGACCGGCTGCGCGCGTTGCACGCCGCGGCGCCCGGCGCGGCGCTGCTGGTGCTCGGGCCGCCCGACGCGTACCGCCACCGCCGCAAGGGCAGCAGCGCGCCGCCCGCCTGCGACGATCCGAACTGGACCGAGCCCCAGAATCTCGCGCCGATCCGCGAAGCGCAGCGCAGCATCGCCGCGCGCGAAGGGGCGTATTTCTGGGACTGGCAGGCGGCGATGGGCGGGCCGTGCAGCATGCTGCGCTGGGCCGCGACCAGCCCGCCGATGGCCGCCCCGGACCGCGTCCACCTGTTCGCGCCCGGCTACCAGGCAACCGCCGATGCGCTGTTCCGCGCGATCATGGACGGCTACGAACGCTACCGTGCGCTGCGTCCCGCCGCCTGATGCTGTTCCCGACGCTCGACTTCCTGCTGTTCTTCATCGTGGTGCTGGCGGTGATGGTGCCGCTCGCGGTCACCGCCGAATGGCGCAAGCTGGCGCTCGTGGCGGCGAGCTACTTCTTCTACGCGCAGTGGAACTGGCACTATTGCCTGCTGCTCGCCGGCAGCTCGCTGCTGACCTATGCCGGAGGGATCGCGATCGGCGCCGCATCATCGCAGCGCACGCGCAAGCTCATCGTCGGCGTCACGGTGGCGATGCATCTGCTGCTGCTGTCCACGTTCAAGTATCTCGATTTCCTGGTCGGTTCGGCGAACCACCTGCTGCACGCGCTGGGCGCCGGACGCGAACTGCCGTTCATGGAGATCATCCTGCCGGTCGGCATCTCGTTCTTCACGTTCCACGGCATCTCGTACCTGGTCGATACCTATCGCGGCGATGTCGCGGTGTGCCGGCGGCCGGTGGACATCCTGCTGTACCTGTCGTTCTTCCCGCAGCTTGTCGCCGGCCCCATCGTGCGCGCGGCGTTCTTCCTGCCGCAGCTCGCAAGGCCACCTGCGGAACGCGTGCCGCTCGCCGAGCCGGTGCTGCTGATCCTGGGCGGACTGTTCAAAAAGGTGGTGATCGCCACCTATCTTGCGACCGACCTGGTCGATCCGGTGTTCTTCGATCCGTCGCGCTTCGGCACCACCGACCTGGTGCTCGCCGCCTATGGCTACGCGGTGCAGATCTATTGCGACTTCTCCGCCTACACCGACATGGCGATCGGTTTTGCGGCGCTGCTCGGGTATCGCTTTCCGATCAACTTCGATCAGCCCTACCGCGCGCAGAGCCTGCGTGAGTTCTGGCAACGTTGGCACATCTCACTGTCGTCGTGGCTGCGCGACTACCTCTACAAGCCACTCGGCGGCAGTCGCGGCAGCCGCTGGTTCACCGCACGCAACCTCATGATCACCATGCTGCTCGGCGGGATCTGGCACGGCGCGGCGTGGAAGTTCGTCGCCTGGGGCGGGCTGCACGGTGCCGGCCTGGTGATCGAGCGCTGGCTGCAACCATGGTCCGGCGCCTGGGCCCGCTCGTGGTGGGGACGCGCGCTGGCGGTGCTGATCGTATTCCATATCGTCTGCCTGGGCTGGATCCTGTTCCGCGCCGACAGCTTCGACACCGTGGTGATCTACCTGACCACGCTGGTGCACGGCCAGGACGCGGAGATGCAGGCCACCCCGTTCACCATCGCGCTGATCGTGCTCGGGCTCGCCTTGAACGCCGTGCCCCGCGATGTGCCGGGACGGATCGCGGCTCTGCTCGGCGAGCGCCCTGCCTGGCTATGGGGTGTCACCGCCGGCTTCGCCATCGCGATGATCGACGCGATGGGTCCCGACGGCGTCGCGCCGTTCATCTATTTTCAATTCTAGCCGTGACAGTGGGCGTAACACCGCGAAAGCTGCTGGGCATTGCCGTGCTCGGCTGCTGCGTCGCCGCGCTGTTCGGTGCGGCGCCACTCGCGGCCTGGGTGGATGCATCGATCGCCGGCGGGACCGTGGTGCAACAGGCCGCCGACGCATGGCACGAGCTGACGCAGCGTTTTGGATTCGATGCTCCCTATGATGCGCTTCGCCATGCGGTACGCGACGCCGAAGCGGGGCATTAGCCGAATCTTCATCTCAGCGTGATAACCGGTGAGCCGAATCGACAAGGCGGCGCTATCGATGCGTCGCCGCACAAGGAGGTTCGGTTTGATACCCTGTCTGCTGATTGGGGACAGCATCGCGCTTGGCGTTGGCAATACACTTCCCGAGTGCCGCACCGAAGCGCGCGTCGGCATCAGCTCCCGGCAGTTCGTGCACCAACTGTTGTCGCCGCGGGAAGCAGACCGGGTGGTGATCAGCCTTGGCGTGAACGACGGGGTGTCGCCGCAGACCGTCGCCAATCTGCAACGTGTGCGCAACAGCATCCGCGGCAGCGCGGTCTACTGGCTGCTGCCGGCCAATCACGAATACACACGCGCCGCCATCCGGGAGGTTGCCGCGCGCTACGGCGATCGATTGATAGATTGCGCTCCCGAGGTCGGTCGCGACGGGCTGCATCCGACCGGTGCCGGGTATCGCAAACTCGGCGCCATGATCCGCGCCGCGGCCCACCACCGCGCCTGAGGACCCCTGTCCCTGTTGCCCTCGTCGCGGCAGACTGACGCGAGCAGCAGGGGACCGGACATGCCCGACACCGCCATCCCGGCACGACGCGGCAAGGCCGCGTACGTCGCAGCCGGCCAGGTCGTTCGCATCATCAACACCCATGGCGAACAGGTGGTCGACACCTGGGCGTTCAACCGCCACGACATGACGGAATTCATGTCGATGGAGCATAGCCACGCCACGATGCAGCGGCTGATCCCGCGCGTCGGCGACGCGCTGCTCACCAATCATCGCCGCCCGATCCTGACCGTACTGGAGGATACGTCGGGCGGCATCCACGACACGCTGATGGCCGCGTGCGACCGCTATCGTTACCAGGAGCTCGGCTGCGCGGAGTACCACGACAACTGCACCGACAATCTTGCGCAGGGTCTCGCCGAATTGGGCCTGACGCCGCCGGAGACGCCAAGCCCGCTCAACCTGTTCATGAACATCCCATGGACGGTGGAGGGTGCACTGTCATTCGACCCGCCGGTCTCCACGCCGGGCAGCTACGTCAGGCTGCGCGCCGCGATGGACCTGGTCATCGCGTTCTCCGCCTGCCCGCAGGACATCCTGCCGATCAACGGCCGCGCGGGCAAACCGACCGAGGCACACTTCCGCATCGAGTAGCGCGCTTACCGGAACGCCGCCTTCCACGTCGAAGTGAAGAACGCGAACAGCGCATCACCAGCGATGACGCCGGCGCCGAACACTTCCATGCCCTCGGCTTTGGCGAAGCGTTCCCACACGACGCGGCAGACGATGCCGATCAGCACCGCCCAGCCGGCCAGCGGGAACGGGATCAGCAGCCCGGTCGCCAGCAGGATGCCCAACTGCCGCCGTGGCCCGCCGAGGACCTGGATGATCGCGCCGGGGATCGCCCACATCGCCATCGACCACGCCACATCGGCCGAGGCGCCGGCCTTGATCGTCGCGACATAGACGCGGTCCACCGGCGCCACCAGGTCCTGCGCGAAGAAGCCGGGATAGGCGATCAGCACCACCACGCCCGCGATCACGAACGCGAACATCGCGGCGAAGAGCTGCTGGCGGCGGCCATCGCGCTCGAAGTCGGGATCGCTGCCGTAGCCGCGCAGCATGTAGCCGGCCTTCAGGTCGTAGCCCATGTCGGCGAAGGCCGGCCCGGTTGCCGCGGAGAAGCCGACCAGCAGCGCCAGCGCCACGGGCGGGAACCCGATCAGCATGCCGATCACCAGCGTGATCAGCGCGACGGCGAAGGCGGGGAACCAGCCGGAATGCATCGCGGCGAGGCCGACGATCAGTTCGTGCACCAGTGCCGCGAACGCTGCGTAGACCAGGAATAGCGCAAGCATGCCGATCGACAGCTGTGCCACCAGGCCGCCCAACATGGCGATCACCACGGCGATCAGCAGGTAGATCGCGCTGCCCAGGCCGAGCGAGCGGCGCACCTCGGTCGGCGTGCGCGTGGCGCCGGCGGCACCGGTGTGCATTCTCCGGCGCAGGATGACGATGGCGACCTGAATGAGCGCGACGAGGCCGGCGCCCACCATCATGCCGTGCGGCACGTACGCCTTGGCGAGGTCGCCGCCGGGGATGATCGAGGCGAACAGCGGGTTGTTGAACAGCGTCGTCGAGTAGCCGCGCAGCAGCAGTCCGATGCCGAACATGCTCAGCGCCCACACGTTGCCGATGAACGCCACGCCGAACGCCGACATGACCGCGGGCGCGATCAGCCAGTTGCCGGCGATGCCGACGATGACCCCGACGCCCAGGATCGCCGCCTTGCGGCCGCCTTCGTCGCCGGCGCGGATCGCCTCGGCTGCGGCGGCACCGGGCGGCCAGGCGGCGGTGGCGGGAAACACCTCGGAATCGAACATGCGGTACAGCAGGTAGCCGTCAAGAAGCATCGCGATGAACACGCCGGCGAACAGTGCCGGCACAAGGTCGGGGCGGCCGAGCACGAAGGGAATGCCGATCGGCAGCATCAGCGCGTTGCCGGCGCCGAAGGTGGAAGCCGAGATCGCGCTCTGCGCCAGGTTCTGCACGTGAACCGAGCGATAGCGCATGAACGCGGCCAGCGGGATGCGTGCCAGCGCCATGCCGGCAAGTGCGCCGATCAGCGAGGTGTTGGCGGTGATGCCGAGGGTGACGATGAGCTGCACGCCGATGATGGCGCCCACCACGCAGAGCGGAGCGATCAGCAGCAGCGACGCGAGTTCGAGGAAGCGAGGATGGATGCGCGTCGCTGGGCGCCGGGTGGCCAATTCGCTCATGATGTTCCCCGAACGATTCTCCCCCTCCCCTTGCGGGAGGGGGTTGGGGGGAGGGGGCCAGGGACTAGCGGCGGCCCCTTCCCCCTCGTTGTTGCTCCGCACCGTCACTCCGCCGCCTTGTCCGCAGAGATCTGCAACCCATAGTCGCTCGCCGCCGCTTCAGGCGACACGATGCCCTCCGCCACGTCCTGTTCCACCAGCGCGGCCGGGCGCGCGCGCGGATCGCCGAAGCCGGCGCCGCCCGCCAATCGCACTTCGACGATCCGGTCGATGCGGGTCAGGGTGACCAGCTCGCCGGTGCCGCAATCGTGCACCACGTTGTCATCCGGATCGAGCACCACGCCGCGCACGCTGCCGCCCGGCAG
>JANWJK010000358.1 GCA_025452005.1 Acetobacteraceae bacterium
CTTGCCGACCGCCTCGAGCTTCTGCGACTGACGCAACATGTCCTCGGCGCGCTGGCGCTGTTCGATCTGCTGCGTCAACCGGACGTTGGCGGCTTGCAGTTCCGCTGCCCCGTCGGCGACCCGGCGCTCCAGGGTTCGACTGGCGGCTCGCAGCGTCGCGTCGTCGGCGGCCTGCAATCGTTTGCGGGCGGTGACATCCACGAAGGTGATCACCGCGCCGGCGACCGATTGCTCGAATGTGCGGTACGGCCGGAGCCGCATCAGGAAGATCGCATCGCTCTGGTCGAGCCGCACCTCGCGTTCGACGACCTGCCGTGTGTCGAGCACCGTGGCGACGTCCGCGGACAGGTTGGGATAGGCCAGACGTCCGGCGATCTCGGTGATCGGCCGACCCACGTCGCTCTCGCGCAGATGGAGCAGCTCCGTCATACCGGGCGTGAAGCGCATGATGTGCAGGCTGGGGTCCAGGAAGATCGTGGCGATCTCCGTGCTCTCCAGCAAATTCCGAAAGTCGTTGTTCAGCCTGGTGAGCTGTTCGTTCTTGGCGATCAGCTCGGTGTTGATCGTCTGCAGTTCCTCGTTGACCGACTGCATCTCCTCCTTGGTGGTTTCCAGCTCTTCGTTGGTGGCCTGCAGCTCTTCATTGGTGGATTGGTATTCCTCGTTGAAGGATCGTAGCTCTTCATTCGACGTTTCCAGATCGGCAATGGCCGCCATGAGCTGGGAGCGGGTTGCCGCCAACTCCTGCGCCAGCCGCGTGTCGTCGTCCGGCGCCGCATCATCCGCCGGGCCGGGCGCGCGGGCGGTCGGGCCGCGCGCCAATCCGGTATCGTGGAACGCCACCAGATAACGATCCCTGCCGGCTCGCACGTCGGAGATCGGTTGTGCAATCAGCGTGATCAGATGCGTGTGGCGGTCGGAGGCGAGCGGCAGCCCCTCCTCGACGACCGTCGCGCGTTGCGCGATCGCCTTTTCGACAGCACCGCGCACTGCACGGCGCAGCGGCCGGTGCAGGATGCCGAACAGGTTGAGATTGGCGATGCCGGACGATGGTTCGAGGAAACGACCCACCGCGCCGCCGGAGAAACGCACGATGTTGCAGGCACGATCGATCACTACGTAAGCGGGTGAATAGTGCTCCAGTGCCCGGCGCGCGCTGCGGTCGAGCGCGTCATCCAGGCTGGCGAACTGGTACGTGCCGCTCGCCGAATGTGCGGCACCGGTCTGTACGACGCCGCGCGGTGCGAGACTGGGCAGTACCGCCGCCCCTGACTGGCGCTGGAAGATACGGTGGCGCCTGTCGATCTGGGAAAACAGGTCGGAGCTGCGCGCCACGCCCTCCGACGGTCCAAGGAACAGCCAGCCCCCCGGGTTCAGCGCATAGTGAAAGCTGCGGATGACCCGGGCCTGCAATTCGCTGCCGAGATAGATCAGCAGATTGCGGCACGAGATCATGTCGAGCCTGGAGAACGGCGGGTCTTTGATCACGCTGTGCAGCGAGAACACGCACATCTCGCGGATCTCGGCCACCGGGCGGTAGGCGTCGCCATCCGCGACGAACCACCGATCGCGCCGCGCCTGGGTCAGGCGTGCCAGCGCCTGCCCTCGATAGCGGGCAGCCCGCGCGGTCGCGATAGCCATCTCGTCGATGTCGGTGCCGAAGATCTGCACATTTGGCCGCGTCTGCTGCCGATCCATCAGCTCCTTGAGCAGGATCGCCAGCGTATAGACTTCCTCGCCGCTGGCACAGCCCGGAATCCAGAGCCGCACCTGCTCGTCTGCGTCCTTGCCGGCCAGGATCTTCGGCAGCACCGTGTCCTGCACGAGCTGGAAGGCAGCGCGGTCGCGCATGAACTGGGTGACGCCGATCAGCAGGTCATGGAACAGGGCATCGATCTGCGCCGGGTCGCTTTGCAGCCGGGCGATCAGGTCGGAGATTGCCGCGATGCGCAGCGCCTGCATGCGCCGGCGAATTCTTCGCGCCAATGTCGGCTGCTTGTACTGGCTGAAATCATGGCCGGTGCGGCCACGCAACAAGGCACAGATTTCGCCGAACTGTGTGGGACGCATCTGCAACGTGCCCGTTGCATCAATCGCCGATGCCGGCTCGAAAAGCGCCTTTTGGTAATCGAGCAGCTTCTCCGGCATTGCGGAGACGGGCAGCACGCAGTCGACCAGGCCGGTGGCCGCCGCGCTGTACGGCATGCCCGCCATGGCCAGCCCGTCGTCGCCGGCCTGGGCGAGGATGCGCCCGCCATGCTGCTTCACCGTCGGCAGACTGTGCGTGCCGTCGGTGCCAGCCCCGGACAAGACGATGCAGACGGTGTGGTGCTTTTGGTCTCTGGCGAGGGATGCGAAGAAGCTATCGATCGGCCAGCGATTTTCCCGGGCCGGTGCGGGACGCGAAACGGCAAGCCGACCGTTCCCGATCGTCATCGTCGCATCGGGCGGAATGACGAACACCGTGTTCGGCACGACCGGCATGCCATCGGCGGCTTCGACGACGGCCATGGCGGTGTGCGGAGCGAGCAGGCTGGCCAGCAGGCTCTTGTGGGCCGGATCGAGATGCTGAATGAGCACGAACGCCATGCCGGTATCGGGCGGCAGATTGGCCAGGAAGCCGGTGAAGGCCTGCAACCCGCCGGCCGAAGCGCCGATCGCCACAGTCAGGTGGGACAGGATGGTAGGCGGCTGGGGATGGGACGAAGTGGCCTCGCTCAGCACAGCCGGCGCTCGGACGCTGCGCTGCTTCTGCCCGATGGCTCCGCCCGGTCCTGCTGGCCTGCGCGACATGTCGCCCCCTTCTTCGGGTCTGCTAACGCTCAGCTTTGCCCCAGGTGCGAGGCGCCAGGCATCGATTCGGCGGCCGACAGATGAGAACGAGACAACATTGTAATGGTATCAGTATCATTTTGCCAGATTGGCTGGCCAATGATGGCGCACGTGTCCTGGGCAGGGACAATGCCGGCACAGCGAAGAAACGATCGGGTTGGTCGCCGCCAACGCCTACCTCACTCGAGGCCGATCAGTGCCGGCGACAGACCGGCAGGGACGCCCCCGGATGTCACCGTGGCGTCGATCCCCATGCGCTCCAGCCATTCCTCGAACTCCGGCGCCGGCCTCAACCCGAGCGCACCGCGCAGGTACAGCGCATCGTGGAACGAGGTGCTCTGGTAGGACAGCATTATGTCATCGGCGCCAGGCACGCCCATCACATAGGTCACGCCGGCCACGCCCAGCAGGGTCAGCAACGCGTCCATGTCGTCCTGATCGGCCTCGGCGTGGTTGGTGTAACAAACGTCCACGCCCATCGGCAGGCCGAGCAGCTTGCCACAAAAATGATCCTCGAGGCCGGCGCGGGTGATCTGCTTGCCGTCGTACAGGTATTCCGGGCCAATGAAGCCGACCACGCTGTTGACCAGAAGCGGCGAAAATGCCCAGGCCACAGCGTAGGCGCGTGCCTCGATCGTCTGCTGATCGACGCCGTGATGCGCATCCGCCGATAAGGCGCTGCCCTGGCCGGTCTCGAAATACATCACGATGTCGCCGAGCGTGCCGCGCTTCAGCGACAGCGCGGCCTCCCGCGCCTCGCGCAGCAGCGCGAGCGACACACCGAAGCCGGCATTCGCCGCCTCGGTGCCGCCGATCGACTGGAACACGAGATCCAACGGCGCACCCCGCTCGATCGCACGCAGGCTCGTCGTGACGTGCGCCAGGACGCAGGTCTGCGTCGGAATGGCGTAGCGCTCGCGCACCGCGTCCAGCATGGCGAGCAGCGTGCACGCGGCATCGACGCTGTCGGTGGCCGGGTTGACGCCGATCACCGCATCGCCCGCACCGAGCAGCAGCCCGTCGAGCGTGGAGGCCGCGACGCCGCGGGCATCGTCGGTCGGATGGTTGGGCTGGAGGCGCACCGAGAGGCGCCCAGGCAGGCCGATCGTGTTGCGGAAGCGCGTGACGATGCGGCACTTGGCCGCGACGGCGATCAGGTCCTGAAGGCGCATCAGCTTGCTGACCGCGGCAGCCATCTCGGGGGTGAGGCCGGGGCGCAGCGCCGCCAGCGCGTCCGGCTCCGCGGCGAGCAGGAACTCGCGGAACTCGCCGACGGTGAGCGAGGCGACCGGGGCGAACGCCGATACGTCGTGGCTGTCCACGATCAGCCGGGTGACCTCATCGACTTCATAGGGAACGACCGGCTCGGCGAGGATTGCCGCCAGCGGCAGGTCGGCCAGCGCCATCTGCGCGGCGACCCGCTCGGCCGCGGTCGATGCCGCAAGGCCCGCGAGCGCGTCACCGGACCGGTATGGTGCAGCGCGCGCCAGCAGCGTGCGCAGGTCGCCGAAGACGTAGCGTGTGCCGGCGATGGTGTGCGCGTAGGTCATCGGGTCTCTCCCATGGTCATCCTGCGCCCGTCGTGGACAACCCAGAAGACCGGACTGTGAAACGGTTCACTGCGCATGCGGCACCGCGGCGGCAATCTGGGCCGGCTTCGAGGGAAGGAGGGACAGATGCACATCGCAGCCGGTACCGCCCGGATCGCCAACGGCCGCGCAGGCGCGCCGCTGGACCGTGTGACCGCCAGCCCGTTGCGGCTGTGGCCATCGCTGACCGCTGCCTGGATGCGTCACCTGGATCGGCGGATCGATGACGACCTGAGCTGGTTCGACCCAAGGAGCACGAGCGACGAGATCCGGAGTGCTCCCCGTGGCTGAGCGGCGCGCGCCGGCAACGCCATACCCGCTGACTGCGGATCTGGCCGGCGTGCTCGCCATGGCGCAGCAGGAGCGGACTGAGAGTCTCTGGCGCCTGTTCGTGTTGCTGTTCCGCGCCGCCCGGCCTTCCGACCGCGCGGTCGCCGACGCCCCCCTGGACACCGCCACCGCCGTCCGCTAAACGCCGCCGCTCCATCGGAACGCGGGAGGCCGTCCCCACCGCCGGTTGTGCGGTTGTGACGCCGTTTGCACCGCGGTCCCCGGGACCTAGGACGCTGGAAGGGTCAGGGATATGGCAAAGAAGATCGCCGGCTACATCAAGCTGCAGATTCCGGCCGGGAAGGCGAATCCCTCGCCTCCCGTCGGCCCTGCGCTGGGTCAGCGCGGCCTCAACATCATGCAGTTCTGCAAGGACTTCAATGCGGCGACGCAGAACATGGAGCCGGGCATGCCGGTGCCGGTGGTGATCACCGCCTATGCCGACCGGACCTTCTCCTTCATCACCAAGACCGCACCCAACACCTATTTCCTGATGAAGGCGGCGAAGGTCGACAAGGGCAGCCAGACCGTGGGCAAGGCCGCACCGATCGGGCAGATCACCATGGCGCAGCTCCGGGAGATCGCCGAGGCCAAGATGAAGGACATGAATGCCAACGATGTGGACGGCGCGGTGCGGATGCTGATCGGTTCCGCCCGGTCGATGGGCCTGACGGTGGTGGAGGGCTGAGCGATGGCCAAGGACAAGCGTCTCAAGAGGGCATACGAGAGCGTCGATGCCGCCAAGGCGTACCCACTGCCCGAGGCGATCAAGCTGGTGAAGCAGAACGCCAAGGCCAAGTTCGACGAGACGGTCGAGATGTCGATGAACCTCGGCATCGACCCGCGCCACGCCGACCAGATGGTGCGCGGGCTGACCTCGCTGCCGAACGGCACCGGCAAGACGGTGCGGGTCGGCGTGTTCGCGCGTGGACCGAAGGCCGACGAGGCGCAGGCGGCCGGTGCCGACGTGGTGGGCGCTGAGGATCTTGCCGAGAAGGTGCAGGCCGGCGACATCGAGTTCGACCGCTGCATTGCGACGCCGGACATGATGGGCGTGGTCGGGCGGCTGGGTAAGATCCTCGGGCCGCGCGGACTGATGCCGAACCCGCGTCTGGGCACGGTCACGATGGACGTGCGTGGTGCGGTGACCGCGGCGAAGGGCGGGCAGGTGGAGTTCCGCGCCGAGAAGGCGGGCATCATCCATGCCGGGATCGGCAAGGTGAGCTTCGACGACGACAAGCTGGTGGAGAACGCCCGGGCGCTCGCGGATGCGATCCAGCGGGCGAAGCCGACCGGGGCGAAGGGCACCTATGTGCAGAAGGCCTCCGTCAGCTCCACGATGGGGCCGGGCGTGCGGGTGGATGTCGGGAGCCTGGCTGCGAGCTAATTGACCCGAAGCATCCCGAACGCAAGGCAGGCAGGAAAGCGGAACGCAAAAAACGCAAAGGGCCGCGGATGAACGCAAATGCTGTTTGCGTTCATTTGCGGCCCTTTGGCTTGCTGCTGCTGCGCCCGCTTAGGGCGGTCCTGTGGCGGCGGCCGGCGGCGCCGGCGATGCGGCACGCCTGGTGAGGTGCCGGGCAGAAGCGGGGATCGGCAACACCCGGTCCAGGACGTCGGTGAACAGGCGGGCAAGGTTGCCGCCGTAGCCGATGATGGCGGAGCTCAGTTCCCCGAACAGCGGATGGCTCGGCAGGATGCCGAGATCGCGGCAGATATCGGCAATCACCGCGCCGACCGGCCGGCGGCGGACCTCGGCGGCGATCTGCGCC
>JANWJK010000359.1 GCA_025452005.1 Acetobacteraceae bacterium
CTGCAGGATCACCGCCCCGTGCCGCCGCGCAGCCGCGGCAATCGCCGGCGCCGCCTGCTGCGGCTCGCCGCGGCCATCGCTCGGCGTATAGAGCCCGCCCTGCCAATCACCCGTCAGGCCCGGCAGCACGGCAGCGGCCTCGTCGCGCGACAACTTCCTTGTGTCGAGCTGATACGGCTGCGCTTCCTCCAGCCACGCCTCGCGCTTCGCCATCTCCGCCGGCGTCTTGCACAGATAGACGATGCCGCACTGGCGGAAGCCGGTCTCCGCCTCGGTGAGCGCGTTCATCTCCGGCCATAGCCGCAGCGCCTCGATCGCCAGCGGGATCTCGCGCGGGTCGCGGCCCATCTTACGGCACCAGCCCCAATTGCGGCTCGACTGCTCGCCGGCGATGTAGCCCTTCTCGCACAGCACCACGGGCACGCCCTTGCGCGCGAGGAAGAACGCCGTGCAGGTGCCGATGATGCCGCCGCCGATCACCACGACGCCGGTGCGGGTGGGCACTTCGCTATCGGAAACGACGGGATCGACGCGCGGTGCCATGCAGAGTCTCCATAATGGGCCGGCGCCGTCTTGTGGCACTGGCGTGACGATACTGGCAGTCTGGACGGCCCATCATCCCCGGGACGGCCCGATGTCGCAAAGCCCCGATACAGTGATCTGCCGCAACGACGCGCTGCTCGAGGAATACGCCGCGATCTTCTGCGACGACTGGACGGGCGGCCGGCCGCCGCCACGCACGCGGGAATGGCTCAGCGCCAACGAAACCGAACTGCGCGCCACTGCGAAGACCGCGCTGTGTCTGTCCGGCGGCGGCATCCGCAGCGCCGCATTCTGTCTCGGCGCACTGCAGGCGCTGGCAGCGAAGGGGTTGCTTGGGGAGTTCAACTACCTCTCCACGGTCTCCGGCGGCGGCTATATCGGCGCCTGGCTGGAGACGATCATGCATGGCGGCGGCAAGGGCAACGGTGCGCTCAGCGCCGCGAACAAGGCGCTGACCAAGCCCACCGATACCGCGCTGCGCAGCCTGCGCAACTACACGAACTTCCTGATACCCGAGGGCGGCTTCGGTTCGTCGGACACCTGGTCGGCGATCGTGCTGTGGCTCCGCAATGTGCTGCTGAACTGGCTGGTGTTCGGCCCCGTCCTGCTTGCCGTGGCGATCGTCCCGCTGCTGTACCGCGGGCTGCTGTGGGATGTCTCACCGACCTGGGGAGTGATCGCCCTGATCGCCGGCTACGCCGGTCTGCTTGGCGGCACGATCATGGTCTGCCGCTCGGTGCCGACACACGCCTATGGAGCGAAAGACCCGAAGACCGGACTCTACGGCGTCGCCGCATCCACCGTGCAGCGCTGGATCGTTGCTCCGATCCTGGCCTGGGCGTTCCTGGCACCGCTTTGGTTCAGCATGGTTTCCGCGGGCCGCTACGATGCCGCGCCATTCCTGTCGTGGACCTTCGCCCCGATTTCCCTCGGCGCCTTCGCCGCCCTTATGGCGGGCTATGTCATTGCCGCACTGACGCTCGGACGCAGCCACTGGGCGGCGTTCGCCTGGAATATCGGATTCTGGGGCATCGGCGCGGCACTCAGTGCGTTCCTGCTGCAACTCGGCGCGACACTCGGCCAGCAGATGCCGGCGACGACGCTTGCCGTGCTCGGGCCGCTCTGGGTGATCGGAGCGCAGGTGCTGCACAGCACACTGTATGTCGGCCTGCGCTGGAGCGCGGCCTATGCCGAACTCGATCGCGAATGGCTGGCGCGGCTGAACGGCGAGAAGCTGATCCCCATGCTCGTCTGGAGCGTGCTTGCCGCCATCACGCTGATCCTGCCGGTGCTGGTGTTCGAGCAATGGCCCACCACCTACAGCACGGTGGTCGGTATCGCCAGCGGGCCGATCGGCGCCTGGCTCGGGCGCAGTGCGAAGTCGTCGTTCGGCGAGACCTCCGCCGACGCCACCGCTGCCTCACCTTGGGCAGCCATGATGCGCGAGGCGGCGATAGCGATCGCCACGCTGCTGTTCGCTGTGACGCTGTTCATGCTGCTGGGATGGCTGGGCGGCATCATCGTCGAGCAACTCGGTACCCTGCTCGAGGAACGCGCCTGGCTGGATCACCCCTGGCTGCTTGCGCTGGTGGTCATTATCGTACTGGTGCTGGTGTCGGCCTATTGCGGCGCGCGGATCAACATCAACCGGTTTTCGCTGCACGGCGTCTATCGCAACCGGCTGGCGCGCGCCTTCATCGGCACTGCGCGTCCGCCCGAGCAACGCGAGCCGGACGCCTACACGCGCTTCGATCCAGGCGACAACGTGCGCATGCAGGACCTGTATCAGGGCAAGGAACAGCGCGGCATTCTGTTCCCCGTGGTGAACGTCACGCTCAACCTGCTGGAGGGTGCGCCGAGCGGCTGGGCCGAGCGCAAGGCCGCGCCGTTCACCATCACGCCATTGCGCGCCGGCGCCGCCTGTCTCGGCGACAAGGACGAGCACGGCGATCCCGAGGGCCGCTATGTGAGGACCACCGACTACGGCGGACAGGAGCATGAATCAGGGCACGGCGACGAAAAGAGCGGCATCACTCTCGGCACCGCGATGACGATATCGGGCGCCGCGGTCAGCCCGAGCATGGGCTATCACTCCTCGCCCGCCACCTCCTTCCTGATGACGTTGTTCGACGTGCGCCTGGGTGCCTGGCTACCCAACCCGGGCGTCACCCAGCGCTGGACGCCGGCCAAGCCGAGCAACGCCCTGCGGCCGCTGTTCAATGAAATGCTCGGCCGCGCCAACGACAAGCGCTCCGACGTTTACCTGTCGGACGGCGGCCATTTCGACAATCTCGGCGTGTATGAGATGCTGCGGCGGCGCTGCCGCATCATCGTGGCGATCGATACCGGCTCCGATCCCGAGTACAAGTACCTGGATCTGGGAAATGCACTGCGGCTCGCGACAATCGACTTCGATATCAACGTCCGGTTCGTCGCCCCGATCATCAAGGGCAAGCGCGATCTCGATGCTGCCGGCGCCTATGCCAGGATCATCTATCCGGATGCGCCCGACGGGCACCTGCTGTACCTCAAGCCCTGGCTGCCGCAGGCCTTGCCGGCGGACGTGCTGGCGTACTTCTCGGCACATGCGGATTTCCCGCACCAGACGACGGCAAATCAGTTCTTCAGCGAAAGCCAGTTCGAAAGCTACCGCGCACTGGGCGAACTGATTGTGAGCAACGCATTCGGCGGCGCGAATAAGCTGGACGACATGGTCGTGGCCGCGGAACGTGCCGCGGCGCGACAAAGAGCGGCGACAGCGGCGACGGCACCTCGGTGGCAGCGAAAACCCCCTAGGAGCACGCCGCCCCGCCGGGAATAATCCGCGACGGCCCACGGTCCTTGCCACGGTGCGAAGGAGCGGACCGTGCGACTCAAATCCATGGCAGCGCTGGCTGCGGTTTTATTGCTGGCGGGCAACGCCTTTGCCCAGGATGGCCGCGCGGCGTTCGAGCACCGGCGCGACACGATGAAGGCGATGGGCCGCGCGTTGTATCTCGGCGTCGGACGCGTGGCGAAGGGGCGTGCCGAATTCGGGCCTGACACCGTGGCCGCGGCGGAGACACTTGCGAAACTGGCCGCGACGATCGGCACGTTGTTCCCGCCTGGATCGGATGTTCCGGACAGCAACATGAAGCCTGGGATTCTGTCCGCGCCTGACAGGGTGGCGCAACTCGCCGCGGCGGTGCAGGCGGCGATGCCGGGCTTCGTCGTCGAGGTGAAGAGCGGTGACAAGGCGCGCATCGCTGCTGCCGCCTCGACGATGAACAAGGCCTGCGACGCCTGCCACAACGACTTCCGCAAGGAGGAGTGAGCGTGTGGCGCGTGCTGGCCTTGTGGCTCGCCTGCATCGGCCAGGCGGTTGCCCAGGACGCTGTGCAGCGAGGCGAGTACCTGGTCCACGCCGGTGGCTGCGTGTCGTGCCACACTGTACCCAACGGAACGCCGTTCGCCGGTGGACGCGCGCTCGCGACGCCCTTCGGTACGTTCTACAGTCCCAACATCACACCGGATATGGAAACCGGCATCGGACGCTGGACCGACGCGCAATTCCTCCAGGCGCTGCGCCAGGGCAGGCGACCGGATGGCGCCAGCTACTATCCGGTGTTCCCGTATCCCAGCTTCACCAACATCAGCGAAGCCGATGCGCTGGCAATCAAGGCGTATTTGTTCTCGCTGCCGCCGGTGCAACAGGCCAACCGGGCGCATGACGTCGGATTTCCGTTCTCCTGGCGCTTTCTCCAGACCGGCTGGCGCCTGCTGTTCTTTCGCGAAGGGCCGTTCAGCGCCGACCCGTCGCACAATGCGACGTACAACCGCGGTGCCTATCTGGTGACGGCTCTGGCGCATTGCAGCGAATGCCACACGCCGCGCAACATGCTGGGCGCGGTGAAGCCGAGCCTGGCGCTGGCGGGCACGCGGGATGGGCCGGACGGCCAGCCGGTGCCCAACATCACGCCGGATCGCGCAACGGGCATAGGCGACTGGGACACCAGCGACATCGTCGCATTGCTGAAGACCGGCCGCACGCCGGAGCAGGGCGCGGTGAAGGGAGCGATGCGCGAGGCGGTGCGGGATGGGCTGAAGTTTCTGACCGATGCCGACCTGCAGGCGATCGCAACGTATCTACAGGCGCAAAAACCGGTGGCTGCGCGGTAACAGATGCTCACCTGGCGGTTGGCATTGGATTATTCGCAATGAACCGCCCGACCTCTTCGCGTGATGCGAGTGACGGCTGCGCGCCCAGGCGCGTCACCGCCAATCCGGCGGCGACGGCGGCGAAGCCCAAACTGTCAGCGACGCTGCGATCCTCCGCCAGTGCGACGGCCAGCGCACCGATATAGGCATCCCCGGCCGCGGTGGTATCGACCGCCTGCACCGCGACCGCGGGACAACGCAGCGTGGCTCCGGCATCGCAGTACAGCGCACCGTCGCCGCCCAGTGTGATCAGCGCGGCGCACGCGCCTTGCGCCAGCAGATGTCGCGCTGCCTCGCGCGGATCGCTGCTGCCGGTAAGCGCCGCAGCCTCGGTCTCGTTCGGCACGATGATGTCGATCAGCGCCAGCAGGTCGCGCCCGATCGGACGCGCCGGCGCCGGATTGAGCACGATGAACCATCCCGCCGCACGCGCCGCACGGATCGCGTGCGCGGTCGCGGCTTCCGGTATCTCGTGTTGCAGCAGCAGGATCCCCGGCCCGTCCGCATCCGCCAGGGCACGATCCACCAACGCCGTGTCGCAGGCGGCATTGGCACCCGAGATCACCACGATCGTATTGGCGCCGTCTGCCGCGATGGTGATCAGCGCGGTGCCGGTCGGATGCGCCACCGTCCGCACGGCATCGCTGCGCACGCCATCCCGCCGCAGCCCGGCAACCAGATCGTGGCCGAACCGATCGTCGCCGACGCACCCGGCCATCGTCACGCGCGCACCGAGCCGCGCCGCCGCCACTGCCTGGTTCGCCCCCTTGCCGCCGGCCGCGGAGAAGAAGTCCGTACCGAACACAGTCTGCCCGGTACGCGGCAGGTGCTCGCAGCGCGCGACGAGATCCATGTTCAGGCTGCCGATCACCAGGACCGGCTTTGCTGTCGGCATCGTTTTGCTCGCGTTCTGTGGTCACGGCGCCGTGAGCGTGTGCATCTGGCGACGGCTTCCGTACTATGACATCAATCATTGCGGCAACTCGATCGGGGACATCCGGGAGACGACATCGGGGATGAGCGAAAGCAGCGGCGGAGCCGGTGCCCCGTGGGCTTTGCGGGGCCTTGTGGTCGCGACGGTTCTGCTGCCGCTGCTGGTGCTGGCCGGTGGCGGCTGGCTGGCCTGGGACAACACCATACGCGAGACGAACGCCACCCTGGAGAGTGCGCTCGCCGTTTCCGCAGAGCAGGCGACGCGCGTGCTCGACACCCATGTCCTGCTCGGCGGCAGAGTGAACGACCTGATCGGCGATCTCGACGACGGCGCGGTGATCGCGCGCGAAGGCATGCTGCACGATCGGCTTGCCGCGATGATCGCAGGTTACGGCCAGGTGACCGCACTCGTGGTGACCGGACCAGACGGGCACGCACTGGTCGCCACGTCACGCTTTCCCACGGATCACGGGATCAGCTTCAGCGATCGCGAGTATTTCAAGGCCTTGCGCGATGGCAGCGCACCTTTCCAGATCGGCGGCGTTGTGCTCGGGCGGGTGACCCGCTCGGAGGTATTCACGGTCGCGGTCCGCCGCGGCAGCGCTGGAACACACTTTGACGGGGCTATCCTGATCGGCGTTTCGCCGAGCTACTTCAGCAAATTCGACAGCGATCTGTTCAGTGGCGACACCGACTACACGGCGCAGTTGCTGCGCGACGACGGCACGCCGCTTGCCGGGTATCCCGAGCCGACGCCCGCCCAGGGCAACCAGCGCGACCGGCTGCTGGTGGACGCCTTCGCCCACGCGCCGCAGAGCGGCCTGGTACGCGGCCCCTCGTCAATCGATGGTGCCGAGCGCGTTGTCGCCTATCGCCGGCTGTCGGATTATCCGGTGTACGTCGCGGTCGGTCGGCGCTGGAGCGCGGTAATCGGCGACTGGCGTGCCATCATGGCGACACACCTGATCTTCGGTGTTCCGGCGACGCTGGCCCTGCTCGCGCTCAGCCTGCTGGCGATGCGGCAGTGGCGGCGTCAACATGACACGCTGGCGCAACTGCGCGGCGAAGTTCACCGGCGAGAGGAGGCCGAGGAGGCATTGCGCCAGTCGCAGAAGATGGAAGCGGTCGGGCGTCTCACCGGCGGTATTGCGCACGACTTCAACAACCATCTGACCGTGATCAGCAGCAACATCGAACTGCTGCAACGGCGGCTGCCGCCCGACAGCGGTTCGCTGACCCGGCTGACCGAGGCGGCCATGGCCGGCGTGCAGCGTGCCGCGACGCTGACGCATCGGCTGCTCGCTTTCTCGCGGCAGCAGCCGCTGGAACCCGAGCCGCTGGATGCCGGCCGGCTGGTCTCCGGCATGCTGGAGCTGATGCGCCGGACATTGGGCGAGGATGTCGCGATCGAGACTGTGCTCGCGGGCTCGCTGTGGCAGACGCGTGTCGATGCCAATCAGCTCGAGAACGTGGTGCTCAACCTCGCGGTGAACGCGCGCGATGCGATGCCGACCGGCGGCCGGCTGACGATCGAGACGGCGAATACGTTCCTCGACGAGGCCTATGCCGCGGCGCACGACCAGGTGAGCGTGGGCCAGTACGTGATGCTCTCGGTGACCGACACGGGCACCGGCATGACACAAGACGTGATCAGCAAGGTGTTCGAGCCGTTCTTCACCACCAAGCCGCTCGGCCAGGGCACCGGCCTCGGCCTGTCGATGGTGTATGGTTTCGTCAAGCAGTCGGGCGGCCACGTGACGATCGACAGCGAGCCGGGCCACGGCTGCACGGTGAAGGTCTATCTGCCGCGGTTCATCCGGCCCGAGACACAGCCGGCGGAAGTGAGCGACCGCGCTGCACGAGTGCATCCGTGCGGCAGCGGCGAGACCATCCTTGTGGTGGAAGACGATGAAGAGGTGCGCCGCGCCTCGACGGAGGCGCTGCGTGAGATCGGCTATCAGGTGCTCGAGGCGGGCGATGCGATGGAAGGCGTACGGCTGATCGTCGATCGAGGCGGCATCGATCTGCTGTTCACCGATATCGGCCTGCCCGGCGGCGTGAACGGAAGGGCATTGGCGGACGCGGCACGCAGCGCGCAGCCCGGCGTGCGGGTGCTGTTCACCACCGGCTACACGCGCAGTGCCGATCTGCAAGACGGCGCACTGGATCGAGGCGTGCATTTCATCGCCAAGCCGTTCAATCTGGATGCGCTGGCGGAGAAAATCCGTGAGGTGCTTGCGGAACCCGGCAGCGTGGCGAAGACGCGGGTGGAGGGATGAGCGAATCGATCGAACACGCGCGCGAGGGCATCGAGCACGCGCATCACGGGGCCGGTATCCACACCGATACCACGGCACGCCGCATTGCGGTGCTGATCGCCGTGCTGGCTGCGGCGCTTGCGCTGGCCGAGATGGGCGAGAAGGGCGCACAGAACGCCTATCTGACGCATCACATCGCGCTATCGGACGACTGGGCATTCTACCAGGCGAAGAATGCGCGTGCCACGGTGTGGGCGGTCCAGGCGGGGATCCTCGCCAATCTGCCGAACGGCACCGATGCCGGCCCACAGGCAGAGATCATGCGCGCGAAGGAGAACGAGGCACGGCTGCGCGACGAGCCGGGAGCCGACGGGATGAAGCAGCTCGCCGAACGGGCGACAGTCCAGAGGGCGGAGCGCGACGAGGCATTTCATCGCTACCATCAGTTCGAGCTGGTGGTGGGGGCTCTGCAGATCGCCATCGTGCTGGCATCTGTCGCCGTGGTGACCCGGATCCTCTGGCTGGCGGTCGGCGCCGGCGCGATCGGCGCGATAGCGGCGGGCTTCGGGCTGCTCATCGGTCTCTGAGCGGAAGACGTTGACGCGTCCGGGCGTGCGGGCTACATCGCGCGCCCTACCGTTTGGCCCGCGGCCGACGCGGGACAGATGATTGCCCAGGTGGCGGAATTGGTAGACGCGCAGGTTTCAGGTACCTGTGGCCGCAAGGTCGTGGAAG
>JANWJK010000360.1 GCA_025452005.1 Acetobacteraceae bacterium
ATGGCGCTGGCGATGTTCTCGTTCGTGCTCACCTGGCTGATCGCGGTGCCGGCGGGTATCTACTCGGCAACGCATCAGCGGTCCGTGCTGGATCACGTGCTGACAGTGATCAACTACGTGGGGGTTGCCACGCCCAATTTCATGCTCGCGCTGATCCTGATGTGGCTCGCCTTCGCGTATTTCGGCATCAGCATCACCGGGCTGTTTTCGCCGCAGTATGCCGATGCGCCGTGGAGTTGGGCGCGCGTGGTCGATCTGTTGGAACACATCTGGCTGCCGGCGGTGGTTCTCGGCATCGCCGGCACGGCGCGGCTGACGCGCATCATGCGGGCGAATCTGCTCGATGAGCTGAACAAGCCGTATGTCGTGACGGCGCGCGCCAAGGGGCTGCGCGAGTGGCGGCTGGTGCTGCGCTATCCGGTGCGTCTGGCGCTCAACCCGTTGATCAGCACGATCGGCTGGTATCTGCCGCAACTGTTCTCCGGCAGCCTGATCGTGGCGACGGTGATGAACCTGCCGAACATTGGGCCATTGCTGCTGCGCGCGCTGATCAACCAGGACATGTACCTGGCGGGGGCCATTCTGCTGATCTACTCGTTCCTGACGATCGTGGGCACGCTGCTGTCGGACATCGCGCTGGCGATGATGGACCCGCGCATCCGGATGGAGACGTAGGGTGATGGTGCAGGTGAAGTAGGGCGATGGTGCAGGTGAACAGGAAACTCCCCCTCCCCTTGCGGGAGGGGGTTGGGGGGAGGGGGCCTGGCCGTGCTCTCCGCGCCCCCTCCCCCCAACCCAATCCCGCAAGGGGAGGGGGACTGTAGGTGTCGGACATCCAGACCATCGGCGCGGTGGCCGAGGACCGGATCGCCGTCGCATCCAACTGGACGCTGGTGTGGTGGCGATTCCGCAGGCACCACCTCGCGCTGTTCAGCGCCGGGTTGCTGATCTGTATGTACCTCGTCGTGCTGTGCCCGGAGTTCTTCTCCACCCAGAACCCTGAACGCACCGATGCGCGTCAGGCGTTCATCCCAGTGCAGGCCTTGCACTTCTTCGACGACGGCTGGAACCCGTGGGTGCCGGCAATCGTGGGCAAGCGCAATCCCGTGACGCTGCGCATGGAATGGACCACCGATCCGCAACGCAAGGTGCATGTGAGCTTCTTCACCCCTGGTGAGCCCTACAGCGTATTTGGCCTGTTCCAGACCAACATCCATCTGCTCGGCGCCGTCGATCCCGCGCAACGCATCTTCCTGCTGGGCTCCGATCGCCTCGGCCGCGACCAGTGGTCGCGCATCATGCGCGGCACGCAGACATCGATGACCGTCGGTCTCGTCGCCGTCACGCTGAGCGTGATCTTCGGTGTCGTGCTGGGCGGCATCTCCGGCTACTTCGGCGGCTTCACCGACCAGGTGATCCAGCGGTTGATCGAGCTGCTGCAATCGGTGCCCACCATCCCTATCTGGCTCGCGCTATCCGCCGCATTGCCGCGCGACTGGACGCCGATCCAGGTGTTCTTCGCCATCACCGTCATCCTGTCGCTGGTCGGCTGGACCACGCTGGCGCGCGAGGTGCGCGGCCGCTTCCTGGCGCTGCGCGAGGAGGATTTCGTACTCGCCGCGCGGCTTGCCGGCTGTAGCCGCATGCGCATCATACTGCGCCACATGGTGCCGACCTTCCTCAGCCACATCATCGCCACCAGCTCGCTCGCCATCCCGGTGATGATCATCAACGAAACGTCGCTGTCCTTCCTCGGTCTCGGCATCCGCCCGCCGGCGATAAGCTGGGGCGTGCTGCTGCAGGAGGCGCAGAACATCCAGACGCTGGCCCTGGCACCGTGGCTGATGATACCGGGACTGATCGTCATCGTTGCCGTGCTGGCGTTCAATCTGGTGGGCGACGGCCTGCGCGATGCCTCCGATCCCTACAGTCACTGATCCGCTGCTGCGCGTGCGCGACCTGCGCGTGTCGTTCCGTTTGGACGAGGGCACCGTTCGCGCGGTCGATGGCGTGAGCTTCGACGTGTTCCCCGGCCAGGTGGTCGGCATCGTCGGTGAAAGCGGCTGCGGCAAGAGCGTGACGATGCGGGCGGTGCTGCAACTGATCGATCCGCCGGGACGCATCACCGGCGGCGAGATCCTGTATCGCCGCGGCGCGACACCGATCGACCTCACGCGCCTGTCGCCGCGCGGACGGCTGATGCGCGACCTGCGCGGCGCCGAGATCGCGCTGATCCCGCAGGAGCCGATGGCGGCGTTCAGCCCGGTGCACACCGTGGGGGCGCAGATCATCGAGGCGATCATGCTGCATGAACGCGTTGGCCGCGATGAAGCGCGTGCGCGGACCGTGGAGCTGTTCCGCGACGTCGGCATCTCGATGGCCGAGAGCCGCATCGACGCGTATTCCTGGCAGCTCTCCGGCGGATTGCGGCAGCGCGCGATGATCGCGATGGCGCTGTCCTGCAAGCCGCGGCTGCTGATCGCCGATGAGCCGACCACCGCGATCGACGTGACGACGCAGGCGCAGATCCTGGCCCTGCTGCGCGAGCTTCAGCGCAAGTACGACACCGCGATCATCTTCATCACGCACGATCTCGGCGTGATCGCGCAGATGGCGAACTATGTGGTGGTGATGTATCTCGGCCGCATCATGGAAGAAGGCCCGGTGGACGAGATCTTCCACGCGCCGTTGCATCCCTATACTCGCGCACTGCTGCGCTCGATTCCCAGCCTGAACAGCGAGACCCGCACCGTGCTGCCGGTGATCGCCGGCGCATTGCCGCATCCGTTCAACCGACCGCCGGGCTGTCCGTTCCATCCACGCTGCGGCGACATCCTGGGCGACCGCTGCGCGACGGCGGTTCCCGCGCTGCATGCGCTCGGTCCGCGGCGGGCGGTGAGCTGCTTCCTGCACAGCGAACTGGCCGAGCCGGCATGACCGCGCCGCTGCTCGACGTGCGCGGACTGAAGAAGCACTTTCCCATCGCCAAGGGCCTGTTCCACCGCGTCACCGGCCATGTGCGCGCCGTGGATGACGTGAGCTTCACCGTGCAGGAAGGCGAGGCGCTCGGGCTGGTGGGCGAAAGCGGCTGCGGCAAGACGACCACCGCACGCTGCATCCTGCGCGCCATCGACCCGACCGAAGGCAGCATCCTGTACCGCATGCGGGATGACTCGGTGGTCGATCTGGCGCCGATGTCGGTGGGCGAACTGGGGCCGCTGCGCAAAGAGATCCAGATGATTTTCCAGGATCCGTTCGGCTCGCTCAATCCGCGAATGACGCTGTTCGACAATGTCGGCGAGCCGCTGCTGGTAAATGGCATGCGCAGGCGCCGGGAGCGCATGGACCGGGTGGCGGAACTGCTGCGGCTGGTCGGGCTGCGGCCGGAGTTCATGCACCGCTTCCCGCACGCCTTCAGCGGCGGGCAGCGCCAACGCATCGGCATCGCACGTGCACTGGCCACCGGTCCACGGCTGGTGGTGGCGGACGAGCCGGTGTCGGCGCTCGATGTGTCGGTGCAGGCGCAGGTGCTGAACCTGCTGCTGGAGCTGCAATCGCGGCTGCGGCTGACCTTCCTGTTTGTCGCACACGACCTGTCGGTGGTGCGGCACATCTGCGACCGCGTCGCGGTGATGTATGTCGGGCAACTGGTGGAGCTGGCGCCGACCGATGCGGTGTTCCGCCGCCCGCGGCATCCCTATACGGCGGCGCTGATGCGTGCGGTGCCGGTGCCCGATCCGCGCGTGCCGGGCAGCGATGCGATCCTGAAGGGCGAGGTGCCAAGTCCCGCGTCGCCGCCATCCGGCTGCTACTTCCATCCGCGCTGCATGTTCGCCGAGGAACGCTGCCGGCAGGATGCTCCGCTGTTGCAGGAGGTGACGCCGGGGCACTTCGCGCGGTGTCACTTTGCCGGCGAGTTGCAACTGGGGACGGGTCAGGCGGCATAACGCGCCTGTCATCACTTCCGGGTTGCGCCATCGCAAGCCGTGTGTGAAGTCAGGAGAGGGGGTTCGCATGCACCAAGGGGTTTCCTCTCGCCGCTCGCGGCCGGTGACCGCCCTGACTGCCCGTTGCGGCAGCCTGCTGGCGCTGGTCGGCCTGGCCGCCTGCCAGCCGGCCGTGCTCGATCCGCAAGGCATCGTCGGCGCGGCCCAGAAGACCATTCTGATCGACTCGCTCGCCATCATGCTGGCCATCGTCGTGCCGACGATCGTCGCGACGCTCGCCTGCGCCTGGTGGTATCGGGCAAGCAACGGCAGGGCACGCTATCTGCCGGACTGGGCGTATTCCGGCCAGCTCGAGCTGATCGTCTGGGCCATCCCGCTGCTGACGATCATGCTGCTGGGAGGCGTGGCGTGGGTTGGATCGCATGACCTGGACCCGGCGAGGCCGCTGCCATCGAAGGACCCGCCGCTCGATGTCCAGGTGGTGTCGCTCGACTGGAAATGGCTGTTCATCTATCCCGGACAGCATGTCGCGAGCGTGAACCATCTGGTCATCCCCGCCGGGATTCCCATTCGCTTCGCCCTGACGTCGGCGAGCGTGATGAACGCCTTCTTCGTTCCGCAGCTCGGCTCCATGATCTACACGATGAACGGCATGGCAACGCAGCTCAACCTGCAGGCCGACGCCCCCGGCACGTTCGCCGGCCTGTCGAGCCACTACAGCGGCGATGGCTTCTCGGACATGCACTTCGACGTCGAGGCGGTGACGGCGGACCGCTTCGCCGCATGGGTGAGCGCGACACGCAACACCGGCGCGACGCTGACGCCACAGAGCTATGCGGAGCTCACCAAACAGAGCACCAACGTGGCTCCGTTCACCTATCGCGACGTCGATCCCGACATGTTCCAGAAGATCGTTTCACAAGTGCTGCCGCCCGGCCCCGGCCCGATCAACGAAATCAGTCCGGGCGCAGCCAGGCGGGCGGAGAAGTAGCATGCTGGGTAAGCTGACCTGGGCCGCCATCCCATTCGACCAGCCGATCCCACTGTTCGCGGCCGGGCTGGTCGGCTTCATCATCTTCTGCGTCCTCGTCTACGTGACGCTGAAGGGCTGGGTGCCGTATCTCTGGCGGGAGTGGATCACCAGCGTCGATCACAAGCGGATCGGCGTGATGTACGTCCTGCTCGCCGGGGTCATGCTGCTGCGGGGGTTCACCGACGCGATCATGATGCGTTCGCAGCAGGCGCTGGCGTTCCAGTCGCCGGGCTACCTGCCGCCCGAGCATTACGACCAGATCTTCTCGGCCCACGGCACGCTGATGATCTTCTTCGTCGCGATGCCGTTCGTGATCGGGCTGATGAACGTCGTCGTCCCGTTGCAGCTCGGCGTGCGCGACGTGGCGTTCCCCACGCTCAACTCGGTCAGCTTCTGGCTGACGGCGACCGGCGCGCTGCTGATCAACGTTTCGCTGGTGGTGGGCGAGTTCGCGCGCACCGGCTGGCTGGCCTACCCGCCGCTGTCCGAGCTCACCTACTCGCCCGGCGTCGGCGTCGACTATTACCTGTGGTCGCTGCAGATCTCCGGCGTGGGCACGCTGCTGACCGGCGTCAACTTCGTCACCACGATCCTGAAGATCCACGCGCCGGGCATGACCTATATGCGCATGCCGATGTTCTGCTGGACGGCGCTCGCGTCCTGCCTGCTGATCGTCGCGGCCTTCCCCATCCTGACGGCGACCTTCGCCATGCTGCTGCTGGACCGCTATCTCGGCTTCCATTTCTTCACCAACGAGGCCGGCGGCAACATGATGATGTTCATCAACCTCATCTGGATCTGGGGACATCCGGAGGTGTACATCCTCGTGCTGCCGGCGTTCGGCGTGTTCTCCGAGGTGGTATCGACCTTCTCGGGCAAGCCGCTGTTCGGCTACCGCTCCATGGTCATGGCGACCTTGGCCATCTGTATCCTCGCCTTCATGGTCTGGCTGCACCACTTCTTCACCATGGGTGCCGGTGCCGATGTGAACGCGGTGTTCGGCGTCGCGACCATGATCATCGCCGTGCCGACCGGCGTGAAGGTGTTCAGTTGGCTGTTCACCATGTATGGCGGCCGGATCGTCTTCGCCACACCGATGCTGTGGTCGATCGGCTTCATGGTCACCTTCGTCCTGGGCGGGATGACCGGTGTGCTGCTGGCGGTTCCACCAGCGGACTTCGTAGTGCACAACAGCCTGTTCCTGGTGGCGCACTTCCACAACGTCATCATCGGCGGCGTGCTGTTCGGCGCCTTCGCCGGTTACACCTACTGGTTCCCCAAGGCGTTCGGCTTCCGCCTGCACGAGGGCCTGGGCAAGGCTGCCTTCTGGTGCTGGTTCATCGGCTTCTATCTGGCGTTCATGCCGCTCTATGCGCTGGGGCTGATGGGGATGACGCGCCGCATGCAGCACTACGACGTTCCCGCATGGCACCCCTGGCTGCTGGTGGCGGCCCTCGGCGCAGCCGTCATTTTGGCCGGCATCGCCTGCCAGGTCGCGCAGCTTGTCGTCAGCGTCCGCCGGCGCGAGGAGTTCCGCGACGTGACGGGCGATCCATGGAACGGCCGGTCGCTCGAGTGGTCGACCGCGTCGCCGCCGCCGGCGTTCAACTTCGCCGTGCTGCCGCGCATCGAGCAACGGGACGCCTACTGGGCCATGAAGCAGCGCGCCTGGCAGCAGGCCGAGCCCGGTGAGCCGCACTACGAGGACATCGAGCTCCCACGGAACAGCGCGACCGGGTTCATCTGCGCGTTCTTCGCGACGTTCATGGGCTTCGCGCTGATCTGGCATATCTGGTGGCTGGTGGCCGCGTCCTTCTTCGGCGCCTTCGTGACATTCGTCGTCTTCGCCTGGCGCGACCGCACCGAGGACCTCATACCGGCAGACGAGGTGGCCCGTATCGATCGGGCCGACCGGCGCGCCCGCGGCGCGGCGCTCGCACACATGCAGTCCGTGCCATGAGCGCCGCACAGGAAAGCATCGGCCCTGCCGCCTGGCCGGAGCACGCAGCGCGGGGCCCCGCCTCCAAACGGATCATCGTCGGCTACGGCTTCTGGATCTTCCTGCTCAGCGACATCATCATGTTCTCGGCGTTCTTCGCGACCTACGCGGTGTTGTCGGGGGAGACGGCCGGCGGCCCGGCCGGAAAGGACCTGTTCCACCTGCACACGGTCGCTATCGAGACCGCGTGCCTGCTGCTGTCCAGCTTCACCTGCGGCATCGCGAGCATCGGCGCCCGCGCGTACAACGCGCTGATGTATTACGGCAACAAGGCGCTCACCGCGCTGTTCGGCGCCGGGTTCCTGGCGCTGGAGATCCGCGAGTTCGCCAGCATGGTCGCGCAGGGCGCCGGTCCGACCCGCAGCGCCTTCCTGTCGGCTTTCTTCACCCTGGTCGGCTGCCACGGCCTGCACGTGACGCTGGGTCTGATGTGGCTGCTGACCATGATGGCGCAGGTGTTCGCCAAGGGCTTCCGTGCCGACATCCTGCGCCGCATCCTCTGCTTCGCACTGTTCTGGCACACGCTGGACATCATCTGGGTCGGGATCTTCACCGTGGTTTATCTGATGGGGGTGGCGCCATGAGCGGCATCGAGCAGCGCCTGCATCTGCACGACAGCGACACCGCCCCGGGCGATGAGCGGGCCGACGGCCGCGAGGTCGCGGAAGGCCTGCTCGGCTACGTGGTCGGGCTTGTGCTTGCCGCGGTGCTCACGGCGATGGCGTTCTTCATCGCCGGCACGTCGCTGGTCTGGCAGCCCAGCATTCCCATTGCGCTGTTCGTCCTGGCGATCGCGCAGATGGGCGTCCACCTGGTCTTCTTCCTGCACATCACGACCGGTCCCGACAACGTCAACAACGTCCTGGCCCTGGCGTTCGGCGTGCTGATCGTATTCCTGCTGATCGTCGGCTCGCTGTGGATCATGAGCCACCTCAATCACAACATGATCCCGATGGACCAGATGATGCAGATGCAGCGCTAGCCGCGTTGCATCACCCGGCGAGCGCCTTGGCAATGTCCAGCGCGCGCCGGATCAGGTTCTGCGACGCCTCCGGCGTGCGGAACGCGCTGTGGGCCGACAGGGTGACGTTCGGCAGCGTCGCCAGTTCGTGCCCCGGCGCCAGCGGCTCCTTGTCGAACACATCCAGCGCGGCATGACGCAACCGCCCTGAGCGCAGCGCGGCGATCATCGCCGCCTCGTCCACGATGGCGCCGCGTGCGGTGTTCACCAGCAGCGCACCGGGCCGCAGCTTCGCCAGCCGTTCGGCGCCGAGGAACCCGCGCGTCTCGTCGGTCAGCAGCAGATGCACCGACAGCACGTCGCTCTGCGCCAGCAGCGTATCGAGATCGACGAACGTCACGCCCGGCGCCGACTTGGGCGAGCGGTTCCAGGCGATCACCCGCATGCCGGAACCCGCCGCGATGCGCGCCACCTCGGCGGCGATGCCGCCGAACCCGAGCAGTCCGAGCGTCTTGCCGGTAAGCTCCATGCCCTCGGTGCGGATCCATTCGCCGCGCCGCATGCCGCCGTCCATGATCGCGAGGCCACGCGCCGCGGCCCACATCAAGGCGATCGTATGTTCGGCCACCGCGGTGTCGCCGTAGCCCTTGATGATGTGCACGGTGATGCCGTGTTCGGCCAGCTCCTCGGGATGCATGTAGCTGCGCGCGCCGGTGCCGAGAAAGATGATGTGCCTCAGGCCGGCGCAGCGACGCATCACCTCGGTCGGCATCTGGCTGTGGTCGTCGAGCACGAAGTCGTAGCCGGCCAGCAGCCCCGGCAGCGTGTCGGGCGGCACTTCGAGCTGCTCGTTCACGGTCACCGGCGGATCGTCGGGGCGCACCACGCGGCGGAACACATCCGCCAGGTCGTCCACCGCATCGAGAAACAGCCCCTTCATCGCATCCCCCATCCGTTGCCGGGCCACTGTGCGCAAGCGGGATGTGAGCGGCAACAGGGCGCCCCGTGGCAGGATACCGCGGTGCGGCCCGCGCAACAGACTTCCCCGGCGCGCATCCGATCCCGTATCAACCGTGCACCCGATGCCGCGTGCCCCCCGCCTCGCTCCCGACGACCGCCGATCGGCCACGCGCGCCCGCGCACCGCTGCGCCGGGTATCGGTCCCGCGCCGCCGGCGTTTCCGCTTCCTGGGCTACGCCGTCATCGCCGCGATCTGGGGCGTGCTGGCGCTCGCCGTCATGCTGCTGTGGTTCGCGCGCGATCTGCCGCGGCCGCAGGCTGCGCTGGACGCGGCGCGCCGGCCGAGCCTCGCGCTGGAGGACCGCAGCGGCCGCGTGTTCGCCACCTTCGGCGACATCGTCGGCGACCCGCTGCGGCTCACCGACGTGCCGGCCTACCTGCCGGCTGCCGCGGTCGCGGTGGAGGACCGCCGGTTCTGGCACCATCCCGGCGTCGATCCGATCGGGCTCGCGCGCGCCGTGTGGGTCAACCTGACCAGCGGCCGACTGGTGCAGGGCGGCTCGACCATAACCCAGCAGGTCGCCAAGAACCTGTTCCTCACCAACGCGCGCACGTTCCGCCGCAAGGTGCAGGAACTGCTGCTGACACTCTGGCTGGAGCACACGTTCAGCAAGCGCGAGATCCTCGAGATCTGGCTGAACCGTGTGTATCTCGGCTCCGGCACTTGGGGCGTGGACGCCGCGGCGCGGATGTATTTCGGCGTCTCGGCGCGGCGCGTGACGCTGTGGCAGGCGGCGATGCTGGCAGGCCTGCCGCGCGCGCCGTCGCGGTTCAATCCGCGCAGCGATGCCGCCGCAGCAGCGGCGCGGACACGCGAGGTGCTGGCGGCGATGGCCAGCACCGGCGCGATCACCGCCGAACAGGCGCGTGTCGCGGCGTCGCAGATCGCGTTTGCGCCGGCACCGGTGCTCGCCACCGGCTGGTTCGCCGATTGGGTGGCGGAACAGGCGCAGTCGCTGGCACCCGAGAATGTCGACACCAGGCTGCGCACCACGCTCGATGCGCGCCTGCAAGCGGTGGCGGAGGCCCGCCTGACGGCACTGCTGGACGGACCGGGTGCGGCCGCCGGCGTCACGCAGGGCGCCGTCATCGCGCTGGACGCCGCCACCGGCGCGGTGCGCGCAATGGTGGGCGGGCGCGACTACCGGCAAAGCCCGTTCAACCGCGCGGTGCTGGCGCGGCGCCAGCCGGGGTCGGCGTTCAAGCCGTTCACCTGGCTGGCGGCGCTGGAGAAGGGCGCGCGGCCGGACGATACCGTGCTCGACGCGCCGATCCGCATCGGCAACTGGAGCCCGGCCGATTTCGAGCGGCAGTTCCTGGGCGAGATCACCATCGAGGAGGCGCTGGCCCAGTCGATCAATACCTCCGCCGTGCGGCTGCTGCTCCAGGCCGGCGGGCCGCGCGTCGTCGCGAAGCTGGCGGCACGGCTGGGCATCGCCGACCGGCTGCCGAACGACGCATCGCTGGCCCTGGGAACCGGCGAGGTCGGGCTGCTGGAACTCGCAGCGTCCTATGCCGCGTTCTGCAATGGCGGGTCACGGGTCACGCCGTACGGGGTCGAGGCGCTGCGCGCATCGCCGCAGCCGGTGGTCGATCCGGACCTGGCGGCGATGATGCTGCGCATGATGACGGCGGTCGTGACGCGCGGGACCGGGCGGGCGGCCGCGGTGCCCGGCCATCTGGTGGCGGGCAAGACCGGCACGACGCAGGACTACCGCGACGCCTGGTTCATCGGCTGCATCGACGGCGAGATCATCGGCGTCTGGCTCGGCAACGACGACAACCGGCCGATGAAGTCGGTGCAGGGCGGCAGTCTTCCGGCGCGGCTGTTCCACGACATCGCGGTCAGCCGATAGGCTGCTGTCAGTCCATCGCCGCGCTCGACTCCGCCGCACGCGGTGCCTGGCGTGGCCGCCGCATCAGGAACAACAACAGCAGCGCCGGCAGGGTCGTGAACATCATCATCTTGTAGTCGTCCACATAGGCGATGATCTGCGCCTGTTGGTTGATGATGTGATCCAGCATCGCCGCGCCATGGCGGGTCGCCGGATCGAGATGCTGCTGCACCGCCGCGCCATCCTGCAGTGCGCGGTTGAACGGAGTGACGTGCGCGCCGATCTCGGCATGCAGCGCCTGCGTGTTGTGCGCCAGCATCGACGAGGTAACGGACACGCCGATCGCCGCGCCGATGTTGCGCGCCAGGCTGAACAGCGACGCGCCGTCGGTACGCAGCATCACCGGCAAGGTGGCGAATGCCACCATCTGCAGCGGGATGAACAGGAAGCCCAGGCCGAAACCCTGCACGGTGATGGTGACGATCAGGCGCATCTCGGAAATATCTGGCGTCCAGGTCGTCATCTCCCAGACCGACCACACCACGCACAGGATGCCGAATGCCATCGCCACGCGCGGATCGATCCGCGTCGCGACCCGTCCGGCCAGGACCATCGAGATCATCGTGCCGATGCCGCGCGGCGCCATGATCAGCCCGGCCTGTTCCACCGGATAGTTCGCGAGGTTCTGCAGCCACGGCGCCATCAGCGACGAACTGGACACCAGGATCGTGCCGGCGGCGAACATCATCCCCACGCCGGTGGCGAAGTTGCGATCCTTGAACAGCGCCGGTGGAATGAACGGCCGTCGCGC
>JANWJK010000361.1 GCA_025452005.1 Acetobacteraceae bacterium
AGGGAAACGGATTGGTGATGGCGCTGGCGGGATAGGTCGGCGCTAGCCTGTTGGGGTCGAAGAGCAGCGCCTGGACTCGATCGTTCCAGCGCGACATCGCCCATAGGACGCGATCGAACGCATCACCATCCTGCAGGTTGCAGCCGCTGAGCATGGTCAACGCGCCAGCAGAAAGTCCCGTCTTCAGAAGGGTTCTGTCACATCTCACGCCGTTTGCTGCGATGCGGTCGGTTTGAATTATCCCGATCATGCGTTCTGCATGATGCCGATCGCGATGCGGGCGTGATGGAGAAATCGATTGCGCCGGCGGGTTGCTGAAATGTATTGGTTGTGACGGGACCGGCTACGAAGGAAGTTACGGAGTTCACCGTGCTCGCGGCAAAACCGGTCAGCCGCGTCATGCTCCTTGAAGCCGCGCATACATCGGATCCGTCCTTTGATCCCGCGATGGTCCTGCTCAAGTCGATTATTCAAATAGACGTTCGTCCTATGGCGGACATTGCGACCGAGCGTTGAGCGGATCGCGCGCGGGTAGGAGCTATGTCCGTCGGTTGTCACTCGGTCCGGCACAAAGCCGGCAACCGACCGTGCCGAACGGAAGAACTTCTTGGCTGCTTTCATGTCGCGGGTTGCGCTCAGCATCGTGTCGATGAGGTTCCCGTCGCGATCGATCGCCCGATACAAGTAGCACCAGCGGCCCTGAACCTTCAGGTAGGTCTCGTCCACATACCAGCTCACGCCAGAGCTGCGTCCTCGGCCGTGACGCCGCTTGCGCAGCGCGTCACCCATCACCGGCAGAAGCTTTACTTCCCACCGCCGGATGCATTCGTGGCTGACGGTAAACCCCCGCAAGAGCATGATCTCGCTGAGATCCCGCAGCGTCAGCCTGTAGCGCAGCCGACAAAAAACCACGAACGCGATGATGTCGCTCGGCATTGATGCTCTATTGAGGACACCGGCGCTGCGCTCGTTGAACTGCGTGCCGCAGGCCCGACACCGGAACCGACGATAGCCTTGTGCCGTCAGATCCGGCCGCTCGGTTATCGCTGCTGAGCTGCAGCCTACGCAATCCATCACAATCCACCCCGTGCAGCGGCGAACATACGAAAGCTTGCCCGGTGCCGCCAGTTACGCCGGCGCGTGGCGTGACAGAACCGCTCACGTCACGTCTCGGTCAACGTCAGACGGATGCGGTAGCAATGCAACATACAAGGTCTTGCTGCCCTTAGCCTTTCACTCCACCGATGGCTAGTCCTGCGATCATGAAACGGCGCAGGGCAAAGTAGATCGCGATCGGCGGCAGCGAATAGACGATGGCTATCGCCATCATATAGTTCCACGGCGCCTCATCACTGTTGAAGAATTGGTTGATCACCACAGCGACTGTCGCGCTATCCATCGATAATACCAGCAGGTACTGGTACAAATACTCGTTCCATGCCAGCAATAGTGCATAGACGCCGACAGCGACTAGGGCGGGCGCCATTAGCGGCACATAGATGCGCCGGTAGACCTGCCATGGCGTCGCGCCATCGACCTTCGCGGATTCGTCGAGCTCGAGCGGAATCAGCTTGCCGTACTGGTGCAGGATCAGGATCGCATAGGGTGTGGCGAAGGCGACCTGGGAGGCGATGACCGACCACAGACTGTCGATCAATCCGTACTTGTGCATGATGTGCACGAAAGGAATGGCGAGAAACGCTGTCGGCAGCACGTAGGTGACAAGAGCGAGGTCGCCGATCACCCTGCTCCCCCGCAGACGCATGCGTCCCAGGACGAAGCTCGCCAGCGAACCGATGAGCACCGTCAGCACCATCGTCGCCAGACCCATCTTGATGCTGTTGCCAAACCGATACCAGAAATGCTCCAGCAGGAAACTGTCTTCGTTCCAGAGGGCTGCGAAGCCGTCGAGATTGGCATTGCCCGGCCAGATGGCGCCGGTGAACTCGTCGCCATCCTCGTCAAGCGCGACCAGCAGCATGTTGTAGACCGGCAACAGCGTCCAGATGAGCAGCACAATGCCGAATGTCGCCGAGGCGACCCTGCTGACAAGCCCGCGGCGGAACCGCGGCAGACGGGTGAGCGGTGCGGTCAGAGCCATGCTCATAGTTGTACGCCCGCGGCCCGCACGCGGCGCATTAGCAACAGCACGACCGGGATCAGAATGGGCAGCGCCGACATCATCGCCGCTACGCCGAGATACGGCCGGGCGAAGTCGAAGGCTTCGCGGACACCGTAGGTGGCCAGCACTTCCGTGGTACGTGCCGGCGCGCCAGAACTGACGAAGTACACCGTTGGGAAATCTCCCAGAGTCCACACGGTGTCGAGCAGGGTGCAGATCAGATAGACGCTCGCGAGCAGCGGGAAGGTGACGTAGATCAGCCGCTTGTGGCCAGTGGCGCCATCGATGTCGGCTGCCTCATAGATGTCCTGCGGAATCGCCATGCGGCCAGCGACGAAGATCAGCGTCCAGAACGGCAGCCATTTCCAGATGTAGGCGACGATGTTCGACGCCATGGCGATCGGCGTGGAAACCAGGAACAGCGGCCCGTCCTCGCCGGTGACTGCACGGATCAGGCTATCTAGCAGGCCCCACTGGGTAACCAGCATGAAGTGGATCGAGGTGAAGACGACGAAGCCAGGCAATGCCCATGGGATCAGAAACACAGCCAGCAGTAACCGGCGCCACCAAGTCCGCCGCATGAAGAAGCCCGACAGCAGGAGGGCTCCGAACATCGTCACGTTCACACCAATTGCCACGAACACCAGCGTGTTGATCGCGGTATCCGCAAACCGAGGGTCAGACATCAGCAGGCCGTAGAGCGTCGGATCGTGGCCCATCCACAACCCGAACACCACGGGATAGGCGACGAACGCGACGAAGACCCCAACGTAGGGAACGAGGAATGCGAGTGCCCAGACAGTATCGGATCCTTGCTGGTGAATGCGCCAAGACGGCCGACGCCACTCATCAAGCGGCAGAGACCTGCCGAACCCGAGAGCGTGCTTCGTGCTGCTCATGGACGCCTCCCTGCACCACTTTGGCACATCTTGTACAGCAATGTCGGCTAAACCAAACGTGGCCACCGCGGACGCTCCGCCGACCAGAGACGCGACGGTCGTCGAAAAAGGAGTGGCCATGGCAAGGACGCTCTCGCGTCCGTTATTTTCGACGAGCGCCGCCATCGTGCCATCAGGACGCAAATGGCAGCTTCGGCGTTTCCCGTCTCCAAACCTGCCGTTCAGGTTTCGGCCAGCACTTGCCATTCAGTCGCTTCGCCTGAACGTCGGAAAGGGGTCGATTCTGTTGAAAAAGTCCTCACTCGCCCCACCCAGCAACACAGCAAAATCTGCAGGACTTCCAACTCGAGGCGCTGAACGGTCAGATAGCGCACATGTCGGTCGCTCAGAGGTCCCCGAGCGGTCAGTGGACAGTAACGGGTGCTGCCCGACACGCGGCTTCCGAACGCCGCTTATATTGTGCTGGCTGTCTCAGCCGGCCGGCGTCCAGAATCTTTGCGAGAACGGTCGTCAAACTGGAATTTGATTTTACACAAACCACCCGAGTTTGAGCGCTTGCTTCATGCCAGATCGGCAAGCACCGGAGGCGTAGCCGAACGAAGCAGCGACTTGCGCGCCTGCCATTGTACGGGGGTTTCCAGTGCGGTGAGGAACTGCACCTCTCCGCCAGCCATCGACGCAACTGGCAATCCGTCACGGAACAGCAGGCGGTTGGCGGTGAGCGCTGCGAGTCTTGGTCCAGGCGTTAGAACGCCTGCGAGGTTCAGGGGGTCCGCGCCGGACAGCGAGACGAACTCACCTGAGTTCGGCCGGCGCCGCACCTCGCGCAACATCCCGACGGCGTCGGGCAAGGCGTATTGTTCGCCAGAAAAGCCCGCGACGAAGCGGCCTCCGCGGATTTCGCCGCGCGCCTCCATGCGACGATAGACGCGCAGCAGATCGCGCCACGGTGGCAGCCACTCGGCTTCGCGTGCGAGCAAGCGCCAGAATACCACGCCGTAGCGACGCAATAGCGCGCGCGCCACGTGTTCGGTGGCGGCGGCCTTGGCTTGCGGCGCTATCGCCTCGGCCGTTGGACGGCGCATCAGCGCCCAGCGGCCGGCATCGTCCATACCGAAGTTCATGATGCGGCGGCGTCGTGTTCCACCATGGAATGGCTTGCGCCGATCAGATGGCACCAGCAGCGCGCGCAATCCGCCGAAACTATCCGACGTCACCGCCCCGAGGGAGACGAGTTCGCCAAGTGCTTCCTCCACTTCGGGGCGAAGCAGTCCGCTCGTCTCAGCCAACTCGTCAAAGAACAATGCGCCCTGCGTTCGCAGACAATCGAGCACCCCCTGCGCCCTCGGACTCGGCCGCGCACCGTTCGCTGGGCCGGCAAGTGTAGTCCAGAACGCGACGTGCCGGCGCGCCAGCAGCGTGATCGGCGTCGTACGCACGGGCGTCGCGACACGCTCGCTGCTGCGGCTGGAACCAAGCGCGAGCCGTGCCCAGGCGACACGTCCAGCCAGGCACATATCGTCGAGCCAGGTTGGCTCGTAGCCGGCGATGCGGGCCGGCAGGATTTCCGTCTCCCAGGCGCTGGCTGGCGCTTCAAAACCCTCCAGCAAGGCGACCGCGGCTGGAAGCGCATCCGGCCCCTCCAGACGCGTCTCGTCCGTCACGCGCTGCCAGGCAAACAGGAAGCGCAGGAAGTCCTTCGCCGCGACCGGCTCGATCTCGGCGCGCAGGCGACGGACCGTGTAGTGATGGATGCGAGCGAGCAGGCGCCGATCGCACCATTCCTCGGCATTGCTGCCTGGCGTGAAGCGGCCACGGAGAGCAAAGCCTTCGACCTCCAGTGCGACGAGCGCCGCGCCGATCGCATCCGGCTCCAGGCCGAGCGGTCCCGCCAGGGTGCCCGCCGTCACCGGCCCGAGGCCTTCCAGTCGGCCGCGCAGGATCTCTGGCAACGCTTCATCGCGCGACCACGCGCGCTGATCCGGCAGTGGCGCAACGTCGGGCTGGCAGCGCGCGTCGGGCCACAGCGTCTGGAATTGTCGCAGCCGCTCAGCCGCGACCCACAGCGTCGCCTGCAGCGCGTGAAGTTGCGTCACGCGGTTATCGTTCGCCAGCGTTGTCAACCAGCCGTTCCATTCCGGCACGGCGCGCGCTTCGCCGTCGGTCAGGCAACCGAGCCAGAGCAGCGCGTCGTGCAACTCCTCGGCATTGACCGGATCGAGCCACGCCTCAGTGCGCACTCGAGCGATTGCCTCGGGATCCAGCCGCCCGAGTTCGGCGGCACTTTCAGGGGTCAGCCATCGCCGGGCCATCACCGCCTGGGTCCGCCGCTCCTCCAGTGGCGCATCGTCGAGATATGCATACGGCCGCGCCGATAGCACCTCCAGCGCCAGCGGCGAGGGCTGCGTCAAATCGCGGGCAATCACTCGAACATCGCCGGACTCGATACGCGCCAGCAGCCGCTCCAGCCCCGCGATGTCCATCGCCTCGTGCAGGCAGTCGGCTATCGTTTGGTTGGTCAGTGGGTGATCGGGAATCTCACGATCACCGACCAGGTTCTCCGCGCAAGCCATTTGGTCGGGGAACACGCTGGCAACCAGATCTTCCGCCTCCATGCGCGCGAGTTGCGGTGGCACCTTCCTACCGCCGCGGAACCGAGGGAGTGCGAGGGCGACACCCGCCACCCATCGCCAGCGCGTGGCGAACATCGGCGCGTCGAGCAGCGCCTGGATCAGCAGCGATCGCACGCTGCCGGACTGCAGATAATGCGCAACCTCCGCCAGTTCAAAACTGTGCGCAGTGGTCAGCGACAGCACGATGTTGTCCTCGGTCGCTGCCGCCTGCAGTTCGAAGTTGAATCTGCGGCAGAAGCGCTTCCGCAGCGCCAGTCCCCAAGCGCGATTGATCCGACTACCGAACGGTGAGTGGATGACGAGCTGCATGCCGCCGGCTTCGTCGAAGAAGCGTTCCACCACCACGGCGTCCTGTGTCGGCAGGCATTCCAGTGCAACGTACGACGCCTTCAGATATTCGAGCAGCTGTTCGGCAGCCGCGTCGTCAATACCGATCTCGTGGGTCAGCCAGCGCTGTGCGCTGCTGCCGGACGCGTCACGCCGCAGCCGGGAGGCGACGCCAGCACGCAGACGCGACACAGATGTGGAAAGTTCATCGCTGCGGCCGGGCGCCTCGCCGAGCCAGAACGGGATGGTCGGCGGTTGACCGTGTGCGTCCTCCACCCGCACCACGCCACGTTCAACGCGCATGATCCGATAGGAGGTGTTGCCGAGCTGGAACACGTCACCAGCGAGGCTTTCGACAGCGAAGTCCTCATTGACGCTGCCGATCGTCTGGTTCTCGGGTTCCAGCAACACCTGGTAGTCGGCCGTGTCGGGGATCGTACCACCGGAAGTCAGTGCGGTCAGTCGCGCGCCACGCCGGCCGCGCAGCACACGGTTGATCGCGTCGTGATGGATCAGCGTACCGCGTCGGCCACGGCTGGTGGTGAAGCCCTCGGCCAGCATGTGCACGACAGCGGCAAAAGTGTCGCGCGACAGAGCGCGATACGGCCAGGCGCGGCGCAGCAAGTCGTACAATGCCTCCTCGGGCCAGTCCTGTGTCGCGACCTCGGCAACGATCTGCTGCGCCAGCACATCCAGCGGCTGATGCGGAATGTTCAGCCGGTCGAGCTCGCCGCGGCGCACGCTGTCGATCAGCGCCGCACATTCCACCAGATCGTCGCGCGACAGCGGAAACAGACGTCCCCTCGGCATGCCGCCAATCGTGTGCCCGGATCGGCCGACGCGCTGCAGAAAGCTCGCGATCGAGCGCGGTGAGCCAATCTGGCAGACCAGATCGACGTCACCGATATCGATGCCCAGTTCCAGCGATGCAGTCGCCACCAGCGCCTTCAGCTCACCGCGCTTCAGACGCTGTTCCGCCGCCAGGCGTTGTTCCTTGGCTAAGCTGCCGTGATGCGCGGTAACCGCCTGTTCGCCCAGGCGGTCGGACAGCTGACGCGCCACACGTTCAGCCATCCGCCGCGTGTTGACGAACACCAGGGTCGTCCGATGCTCCTTAATCAGCCGCACCAGTCGGTCATAGACCTGCTGCCAGACTTCCGCGGACATCACGGCTTCCAACGGTGACGCGGGCACTTCCACTATCAGCTCGCGCGGGCGTTGGTGGCCCGTGTCGATGATCGTCACTTCAGCCTCGGTCTTGCCATCCGGCGCTGCCCCCACCAGCAGGCGCGCGATGGCGTCGATCGGGTTTTGCGTCGCCGACAGCCCGATACGCACCAGGTTGTCACCGCACAGCGCGGCCAGACGTTCTAGCGACAGGGCCAGATGCGCGCCGCGCTTGTTCGACGCAATGGCGTGAATTTCATCGACAATGACCGTGCGCGTGCTCGCCAGCATAGTACGGCCAGAGGCGGAGCCGAGCAGGATGTAGAGCGACTCCGGTGTGGTGACGAGGATGTGCGGTGGACGACGGCGCATACGCTCGCGCTCGCCAGAGGGCGTGTCACCGGTGCGTACCCAGGTGCGGATCTCGACATCCGGCAGCCCACGCTCGCGCAATGCTGCGCGAATGCCGGCGAGCGGCGCCTCCAGATTGCGCTGAATGTCATTGGACAGCGCTTTCAGTGGCGAGACATAGACTACTTGCGTGGCATCGCTGAGGCGCCCGTCTACGCCCTGGCGAATCAAGCCATCGATCGCCGCGAGAAAGGCGGCGAGCGTCTTGCCGGAACCGGTGGGTGCGGCAATCAG
>JANWJK010000362.1 GCA_025452005.1 Acetobacteraceae bacterium
TCCTCGGCCTCATCAAGCGACGTGGTCCGCAGCGATCCGCGGACATCGCCGCCATGCTGGGCACGACGGCGGAAGCCGTGCGGCAGCATCTGGTGAAGCTGGAGGACGACGGCCTCGTCGAGGCCGTGACCGAGAAGCGCGGCCTCGGCCGGCCTGCGCGCTCGTGGCACCTGACGCCGGCGGCGCATGATCGCTTTCCGGATACCCACGCCGAGCTTACCGTGCGTCTCATCGACGCGGTCCGCACGACGCTGGGAGAGGCAGCATTGGAGCAGCTCATACGTGCGCGCGAGAACGAGACCCACCGCGCCTACAGCGCCGCACTCTCCGGCACGACGAGTTTGCGCGCCCGCGTGGCCCGGCTGGCACACATCCGTTCGCGCGAATTCTACATGGCCGAATGGCGCGCCGACGCCGACGGTTTCCTGCTGCTGGAAAACCACTGCCCGATCTGCGCCGCCGCCACTGCCTGTCAGGGCTTCTGCCGTGCCGAACAGGATGTCTTCCGCGATGTGCTCGGACCAGGCGTAGCGGTGGACCGCATCGAGCACGTCCTCGCCGGCGCGCGACGCTGCGCGTACCGCATCAAGCAGATTGAAGCCAGGAAGGAGACCGACCATGAGCTGGACCGACATGATGTCGCTGGCCGAACTGGCGGAAAAGGGCAAGGCCATCGTGCGGCACGACGGTCGGCAGATCCTGCTGGTGCACGGCGCGGACGGCATCTTCGCGTGCGTGAACCGTTGTCCCCATGAGGGATATCCGCTGAGCGAAGGCACGCTGACCGATGGCTGTGTGCTGACCTGCAATTGGCACAACTGGAAATTCGACCTCGCATCCGGTGCCACGCTGGTCGGCGGCGATCGCCTCACGCGTTATCCGGTGAAGCTTGAAGCTGACCGTGTGTGGGTCGACCTGACGCCACCCGATCCGGCTATGCGGCATAAGGAGATCCTTGCCGGTGTGCTGCGCGGACTGGAGGATCTCGATCAGCAGCGCCTCGTGCGGGAAACGGCGCGGCTGGAACAGTCACATGCGGACCCCGCGGACGCGGTGCGCTCGGCGATCGTCTGGTCGGCGGAGCGACTTGAGTTCGGCACCACTCACGCGATCGGCGGTGCGGCCGACTGGCTATGCCTGTTCGATCGGTCGTCAAGCACCGCAGACGAGAAGCTGGCAGCGCTGGGCGAGATCCTCGGTCATATCGCCGACGATGCGCGCGGCGGTGGCCGGTATCCATTTCCCATCGGTACACGCGACTGGGCCCAGGCGGAATTTCTCTCCGCCATGGAGCAGGAGGACGAACCGGCTGCGATCGCTCTGCTGCGCGGTGCGCTGGCGGCCGGGCTGACGCCGGACGATCTGTTGCCGGCGCTGGCCGCAACGGCGCTCGCCCATTACGCCGGCTTCGGCCACTCGCTGATCTATGTCGCGAAAAGTGTCGAATTGACCCGGCGCCTGGGTGCGGCGGTGGCGGAGCCACTGCTGTGCCTGCTCGTGCGCAACCTGATTTACGCCCGACGCGAGGATCTGCTGCCGGAATTCCGCGACTATGCGGCGCGCTTGGCGGCCTGGGGGCAGCCCTCGCCGACGTGTCCGCCGCTGGCCGTGTCGGCGCTGCGCGGGATGGCGGCGAAATCCGCCATGGCGGTCGTCGCCGCGTGGGGAGCGCGTCATTCGAACGACGCGATCTACCATGTACTTGTCGAGGCCGCCGCATGGAACCTGCTGCACGCCGATGAGGATGTGTTCACGCGCACCGATGGCAAGCTCGCGGACAACGTCGGCTGGCTCGACTTCACCCATGCCCTGACCTTTGCCGAGGCGGCGTACGGTATCGTGCGGCATCGGCCGGAGCTGTGGCCGTCGGTGCTGCTCCAGCTTGCGTGCTTCGTCGGCCGTAATGCCGGGTATGTCGACCCGTACCTCGATACCAGATTCTATTCGGCTGGCGATGCCGACCGCTTCATCGCCGACAGCATAAGCGGTCTGTTCGATCACGGCCGCGACCGCTTCATCATATCGGTGCACCTGACGAAGACGCTGCTGGCAGGTGTCAATCTGATGCGCTCGGATCCGTCTCTCGCGCCGACGCTGACCGCGGCGCTCAATCGTTTCCTGCACGCCAACATGAAGGGGCGCCATGTGCTCAGGACAGCGCGACAGATGCGGGAGCTGGTCGAACAGGAATAACCTTGGTCGCGGTGACGACCGTGGCCGTCATGTCATTGCCCTGGCGGATCGTCGCGGTTCGGTGGTCGCGACCCATATGCCGGCGAAGGCCGCAACGAGACCCAGGATCAGGTTGACGGTGATCGGTTCGCCGACGAGTGCACCGGCCAGCAACGCCGCCGCCATCGGATTGACCGCCATCGTGCTCGCCACGCGTGTCGGCGATGCGCGTTGCAGCGCCAGCACCCAGAGGATGAACGCGAGCGCGCCGCCACCGATGCCGAGCCAGGCTCCGGCGAGCCACTGCGCCGTACCGAAGCCGCGCAGCACGGCAAGCCGGCCGGTCAGCAGGCCGATCGCGACCAGCGCGATCGCGCCGGCGCCCATGCCGACCGCGAGGAACCCGAGTGCGCTCGAGCGAACGATGAACGGCCGCGACCAGACATTGTAGAACGCCATGCACAGCACGGCGCCGGTCATGATCAGCTCGCCACGCCAGGCGCCCGGCGGTGCGGTGGCAAGGTCCGATGCCAAAGCCGCGAACACACCGAACATGGCGATGCACACACCAGCCAGCTTGCGCAGCGTGAGCGGCTCGATGCCGAGTATGCCACCGACCAGCATGGTCTGCAGCGGCAAGGTCGACAGTGCGAGGCTGCCGCGTGCCGCCGTCGTGTAGCCGATCGCGATGTTATAGAGGATGAAGAACAGGCCGAAGAAGCACAGACCGAGTCCGGCGACAGCAGGCCAGTCGCTCCGTCGCGGCCAGCGCACGCCCAGGATGAACGCCACCGGCAGGACGACACAGAGGCCGATACCCCAGCGCAGAATGGCGAGCGTCAACGGATCGGCGTTGCCGACCAGATAGCGGGTGACCGCGGCCGCCGTACCGCCGAGGCTGCTCGAGACGATGGCAAGCAGCACGCCGAACCATTCGCCCATCCGCGCCTCCTGTTCCCGGCACGCGGCATATGCATCTCGATCCGGACGTTCAACTACCTCGCGGGTAGTCAGCTCACCCCGCCTTGCGGAAGGTGAGGTTGATGCGGCACCGGCCGGTGAGCGGATGGTCTCCTTCGTCCAGCGGCTCGACGCCGTGGAAGGCGAGGCGCGTCGCGCCGCCCCAGACCACGATGTCGCCGTGGTCCAGTCGTATCCGCTTAGGTCTGTCGTTGCGTCGCAGGCCGCCGAACAGGAAAACCGCCGGGAGGCCAAGCGACACGGAGACGATCGGCGCGCTCATGTCCCTTTCGTTGCGGTCCTGATGTAGCGAAAGACGCGCGCCGGGTTCGTAGTGGTTGATCAGACACGCGTCCGACACGAATCCCGCATAGCCCGCCGCTTCCGCCGCCTCGGTCGCAGTGGATCGAAGGACGGCCGGCATCGAGGGCCAGGATTCTCCGGTCAGCGGGTCGGTTCGCTGATAGCGATAGCCTCGCCTGTCGGACACCCATCCGAGGCTGCCGCAGTTGGTCATTGCGACCGACATCACGTGGCCACCCGGTGTCGTCAGATGGCGGAACGGTGCGACCTCGCGGATCCGATCGACCGCACGCAGCAGTTCGCCGGCACGCGCGGAGGCATATCCGCGCAACACGACCGCGCCGTCGCCGATCGGCTCGCTGGCGCGGACGCCGGGCAATTCACTCAGCAGGTCCCGCATCCGTCGTGCACCGTCATTTCGCGCCGACGTACAGCGGAATCCAACGGAGACCCTTGTGATCCTGGACCAGCAACACCACGTGCTGGCGCTGTGCCGCCCGCACGTCATTGAACTGCGCAAGCATTTCCGCCGACGTCGCCACGGGCGTCTGCTGCACTCTAAGGATCACATCCCCGGCGGCGAGCCCAACTTGATCGGCGACGCTGGCGGGGGTAACGCCGGTAATCACAACGCCCGTCTGCTTTTCCGCGAGCTTGTACTTGGTGCGCGCCTCGTCGGTGATCGGAGCGGTCTGCAAACCAAGGTCGGGCAGGTCAGTATGCACCGCGGTCACCAGTTTCCCAGCGGTGTCGCCCGGCGATTGTTGTTCTTCCGGCCATTCTCCCACCGTCACCATCATCGTCTGTTCCTTGCGGTCGCGCCAGACAACCATGGGAGCGGTATCGCCGATCGCGGCGGCGACGATGCGCGTCAGTGCCCGCGCATCCTTCGGCGCCTGCTTGCCGAACCTGACGATGACATCGCCGACCTGAAGTCCGGCGCGTGCGCCCGGTCCGTCGGGATCGACCGCTATCACGATGGCGCCGTAGGACACCGGCAGGCCAAACGCGTCCGCGATGTTCGGCGTGACGTCCTGCGCGCGCAGGCCGAGCCAGCCTTGCCGCAGGCGTCCCAGGCGGCGCAACTGATCGACCGCGGCCCGCGCGTCATTGCCAGGTATCGCGAGGCCGAGACCCACCGAGCCGCTTTGCTCAGTCGGCGTATAGATTGCGGTGTTCACCCCGATCACCTCGCCACGCGTGTCGAACAACGGTCCTCCGGAGTTGCCATGATTGATCGCCGCGTCGGTCTGGATGTAGTCGTCGAACGGGGTCTCCATCACATCGCGATTCTTGGCACTGACGATCCCTGCGCTGACCGACTCGCCGATACCGAGCGGATTGCCCACGGCCAGCACCTGATCGCCGACGCGCACCTTGTCGCTGTCGCCCCAGGTCACCGTGGGCAGCGGCCTGGGGGGCGTTATCTCCAGCAGGGCGATGTCGATCGTGCGCCCCGTGCCGCGCACCTTCGCCGGGAGTGCCGTGCCGTCGGACAAGGTCACCGTAACGTCGAGGGCACGTTCGACCACATGCCTGTTCGTCACGATCAGACCTGACGGGTCGATGATGAAGCCGGACGAGAACGCCTCGATCCGCCGCGCTTCGCCCTTTGCCGCGCCCGGGTCGGTCTGAGCGGCGGGAATTTTGTGAGTGGAGATGTTCACCACCGTCTGAAGCAGCTTCGCTATCCGATGGGTGCGGCCGAACGGCAGCACGTCCCGCAGGCTCTGGGCGGCGCCGGGCGCCGGCAACAACGTCGTCGCGGACGCCATGACGGAGGCCGCAATGAGGAATGCCGTGAGTCCTGGGCAGCGCATGATGGTGATCCTCCCTGGTCCCGGCGCGGGCGGGGCCGTGGCACCCGGGACTGATTCCTCTATAGTGTAGAAACGCCGGTGAAACGCAATGACGGCTCGGCTCCTGCCAAGGGTCGGGCACCGAGGGGATGATGTTCGATTGGCTGACCCATTGGGCGACGGTTCACTACGACCCGGCCATTTTCTCCTGGCGCGTGGTGCCCGGGTATCTCGGCGCCTTGCTCATCGTTGCCTCGTTCGTCGTCCGTACCATGATCCCGCTGCGCGCGCTGAGCGCGGGCAGCAACCTCTGCATCATCGTCTATGCCTACCTGGACGGGCAATATCCGACTCTTGCCTTGAATGCCGCCTTGCTCCCGCTGAACATTCTGCGGCTGGTGCAGATGTTGAAGCTGGTGCGCCGTGTGCGCAGCGCGACGAGCGGCGATCAGGCGATGGACTGGCTCAAGCCCTATATGACCCGCCGGCACTGCAGCCGCGGTCAGATGCTGTTCCGCAAGGGAGACGTCGCCGATACGATGTACTACATCGTTTCCGGCTGCTTTCGTATCCCTGAGTTGCGAATGGCGAAGGTCCCCGGAGAATTCGTGGGCGAGCTCGGTCTGCTATCGCCAGGCCGCGTCCGCACGCAGTCGATGGAATGCACCGAAAAGGGCGATCTGCTGGCGATCCGCTACGACCAGGTACACGAGCTGTTCTTCCAGAATCCCGATTTCGGCTTCTACTTCATGCAGCTCGCGGCGGCACGGCTGTTCAATATGGTCAAGCTCATGGAGGAGGAACTGGAGAAGCACAAGGCGGAGGCAGATGCAGAGGCCTGACGACCTGGCAGCGCGTCTCGGTCACCTTCGTCCGCTCAGATGCTCCAGCAGCACGACCGCGCCCGGCATCTCGTTGCGCCTCGCCTCCAGCATCTCCGTCCCGCCGACAGCATAAACCGCCACCGCGGCCAGCAGTTGGCGCAGCCGCGCCGGCGCGTTGGTATCGAACGGCAGCACGCAGCCGCCGGTGCGCCGCGCCAGGTCCAGGAACACCTCGGCGTCGCGCTTTGCATTCCAGTCGGTGGTGTCGTGCAGCACGATGAGCCTGATGCCCTTGAGCCCCATGGCATCTGCAAGCTTACGGCCACGCACCGGCGACTCCTCGAATACGTCGCCGATATAGGTGACCACGCGCACGCCGGGGTTCGACAGCGCTCGCGACAGGATCGGCAGCAGCCGCGTCATCCCGGCGATGCAGGCGATGCCCGCGGCGCGATCGCGCAGCGTTTTCGCATCGGAGGTGAAGTCGGTGAAGGTGTGCAGCATCGAGCCGCCATGCACCGCGAGCGCGACATCGAGTTCGCCGGGGAGCGAATTCACCAAGGCATCGGTGACGGTGCGCGCGGTGGCCCAGGCCGGCTCACGCGACGCGGTTGCGTCGAAGCCGAATATCAGGCGCGGACGGACCGGGGCGGTGGCCGGTACCTGCGGTGTGCCGAACGGCAACAGCGCACGGATATGATCGAGTAGCGTGGGCGGCCTCGGCGGCGGCTCCTCCGGCTCGGCTTCAGGGACCAGGACGAAGTTTGGTTTGTCTGCCATCGCAGTGACAGCGATTTCAATGCCACAGCCGCTTCGACGCGATCTGCGCGCCCTCGACCAGCGATGCCAGCTTGCGGAACGCGATATCGCGGTCCACCCGCCCGGCGGTGCCTACCGAGGTCGCGAAGCCGCAATCCGTCCCCGCGATCACGCGCTCGCGGCCAACGACATCGGCGAACCGGCAGATCCGCTGCGCCACGAGTTCCGGATGCTCGACGTAGTTCGTGCATGTATCGATCACGCCCGGGATCAGCACCTTGTCGTCCGGCAGCTTCGTTTCCTGCCACACCGTCCATTCATGTTCGTGACGTGGGTTCGCCGCTTCGAACGAAATCGCCTGCGGCTTCGCCTTCAGGATGATCGGCAGCATCTTCTGCAGTGGGATGTCGAAGTCGTGCGGTCCCTCGTAGTTGCCCCAGCACAGATGCAGGCGCGACGAACTCGCCGGCACATTCGCCAGTGCATGGTTCAGCGCCTCCACCTGCTGCTCGGCCTGCTTCAGGAATTCAGCCTCCGTCAGGTCCTGGAAGCCGGTATGCCGGGCCATGGCGAGATCGGGGCTGTCGAGCTGCACCACGATCCCGGCCTTGGCGATCGCCTCGTACTCCTCCCGCATGGCAGCGGCGATCGCATCGATGTAGGCGGCGTGGTTCGGATAATGCCGGTTGGGCTGGAAGGTGGACACCACGCCCGGCGACGCCGCCGGCATGAACGCGTCAATCGGTTTCGACGCGGCGATCGCGGCCTTGAAGTTGTCGATGTCGCGCTGCGCCGATTCGTGATCCTGCCGCGCGATCGGGCCGGTGCAGCACAGGCGGCGGATCTGCTGCGGGCCGATGAACAGCTCCAGGCGGCGGCGGAAATCCGCGTAGGGCGCGACGTCGCGATTGGGCTTCGGCACATACGGCTCGCCGCCGAAGCCGGTGAGGCGCTCGTGCACATAGGTCGCGTAGCCGACCTTGCTCGTCTCGCCGTCGCTCACCACGTCGATGCCGATCTTGACCTGTCGCGCCACGATGTCGGCGACCGCCTGGCGCACCTGCGCGGCGAACTCGGCGGCGTCATAGGGTTCGTTGCGGTCCTTCTTGATCAGTAGCGCCACGAGCGGATGCGGCCGCGGCAGGCTGCCGACATGCGTGGTCAGGATGCGATCGGTGCTGAGCTTCATGGTGCGCTCCTCAGTGCCACAGCTTCGCGGATGCCAGCTTCGCGCCTTCCACCAGCGCGCCGAGCTTGCGGTAGGCGATCTCCGGATCGACGCGGCCGGCATGACCGACGAACGTCGCGAAGCCGCAGTCGGTGCCGGCGATCACCCGTTCGCGCCCGACGACATCGGCGTACTGGCAGATGCGCTGGGCAACCAGTTCCGGATGCTCGATGTAGTTGGTGCAGGTGTCGATCACGCCGGGGATCAGCACCTTGTCGTCGGGCAGCCTGGCATCGCGCCATACGGTCCATTCATGGGCATGCCGCGGATTGGCGGCCTCGAACGAGATGGCCTGCGGCTTCGCCTTCAGGATGATCGGCAGGATCTTCTGCAACGGGATGTCGAAATCGTGCGGACCTTCGTAGTTGCCCCAGCACAAATGCAGCCGGGCGGAACTGGCCGGGACGTTGGCGAGCGCATGGTTCAGTGCCTCGACCTGCTGTTCGGCCTGCTTGAGGAACTCCGCCTCGCTCAGGTCCTGGAATCCGGTATGGCGCGCCATCGCCAGATCGGGACTGTCGAGCTGCACGACGATGCCGGCATTGGCGATCGCTTCGTACTCTTCCCGCATGGCGTCGGCCACCGCGCGGATATAGGCGGCGTGGTTGGGATAGTGCCGGTTCGGCTGGAACGCCGATACCACGCCCGGCGAGGCTGCCGGCATAAAGGCGTCCACCGGGTGCGACCGGTCAATCGCTGCCTTGAAGTTGGCGAGATCGACCTTCACCGCCTCGCGGTCGCTCAATCGCACATCGCCGGTGCAGCACAACCGGTGGAACACCATCGGTCCGATGACCTGCACCATACGCTGGCGGAAATCGGCATAGTCCGCCACGTCGCGATTCGGCTTCGGCGTGAACGGCTCGCCGCCGAAGCCGGTCAACCGCTCCTTGATGTAGGTGGCATAGCCGATCTTGCTGGCCTCGCCGTCGCTGACGACATCGATGCCGACCGCGACCTGGTGGGCGACGATGTCGGACACCGCCTTGGTCACCTGGCGGTCGAATTCCGCATGATCGTAAGGCTCGTTGTGATCCTTCTTCACCAGCAGATCGACCAGCGCCTGCGGCCGCGGCAGGCTGCCGACATGCGTCGTCAGGATGCGATCGGTGCTGAGTTTCATGCCATTTCCTCCGGTGCTTGTTGAGCGGATGGTACAGGCAGTCCGGCGGCGGTGCGAGTCGTGGGCGATCGCCCATGTCAGGCCGTCCCCAGCATCCGGTAGAACGCATCCGGCGCATCGACCTCCACGATCCGGCCAGCGTCGATCAGCAGGAACCGCGTCCCGATCGCCTGCACGAACGCGCGGTCGTGCGAAACGATGACACATGTCGCCTCATGCGAGAGGATCTCGGCTTCCAGCCGCTCCTGCCCGGCGATATCGACGTGATTGGTCGGCTCGTCCATCAGGTAGAAGTTCGGCTCGGTCAACCGCAGCGCCAGCAGCCCGAGTCTCGCCTTCTGGCCCAGCGACAGCGATGCGATCGGCCGGAGCTGCATGTCCATCGTGAAGCCCGCGCCAGCCAGCAGGCTGACAGCCCGCCGGTCGCCCGGGCGGAACTGGTCACCGATGAAACCATACGGCGTCGCCGCATCCGGTAGATGCGACATCAACTGGTCCACATAGCCCATGACGATCGTCGGACTGGTCCGCAGGCCGGGCACTTCGTCGCCCGCCAGTGCCCGGCGCAGCAGCCGCACCAGTTGCGACTTGCCGACGCCGTTGCGCCCGAGCAGCACCAGCCGATCCCGCTGGAACACGTCCAGCTTCGCGACGCGGAACAACAGCCGCCCATCCGGTGCCGCCACGTCGACACCGGCGAGCGCCAGCATCACCTTCGCATGCGTGCCACGATTGGCGAGCCGGATATCGCCCGAGCGTTCCGAATGAAGCGACGTCAGCGTCTGCTCCAGCGCCGCGGCACGGCCGCGCAGTTGCTTCGACTTCTTCAGCAGCAGATCGCTGCCGCTGTTGATCCCGACATTCTTGAGTTCGTTGGCGTTGCGGCGCAGCCGGTCCACCTCGCGCGTCTCCTTCGCGACCTTCGCCTCCTGTGCCGCATCGTCCTCGGCCAACAGATGCCGTGCCCGCGTGTAGGGATGCGGGTAGATACGCGACGTGCCGGGCCGCAGGAACAGCGTGCGCGTCGTGCATGCGTCGAGGAACTGGCGGTCGTGACTGGCGATCACCATCGGCGCCCGGCACAAGGCAATCCAGCGCTCCAGCATCTGGATTTTCGCGAGGTCGAGATGGTTGGTCGGTTCGTCGAGCAGCAGCGCATCCGGCTCGGTCACCCACACCCGCGCGACCAGCGCCAGCCGTTGCCAGCCGCCGCTCAGCGCATGCAACGGGCGGTCGTGCAGATCGGGCGGCGCGCCGAACTCGTCGAGCACGACATCGACGCGCCATTCATTGCTGTCGCGCTCCGCTGCCGGCAGCGCGCGGCGGATCGCCTCGGCGAGCGGCAGGTTCAGCAGGTTCGCCGGCACATCCTGGTCGACATAGCCGACGCGCATGCCGCGCGAGCGGACGATGTCGCCGGTGGTGGGTTCGGCAACGCCGGCCAGACAACGCAACAGCGTGGTCTTGCCGCCACCGTTGCCGGCGATCAAACCGATCCGGTCGGTCTCGCCGATGGTCGTGGTAAGTCCCTGGAACAGGGGATGCGGCGTCAGTACGCCGACATCGCGAAGACTGATGGAAGGCATGAATGTGTCTCTTGGCTCATAGGAACGCGAAAGGCGGGGCGTTCAGAGCCGGCCGGCGGAAGCGTCAGTTCAGGCCGCTGGCCAGCCCTGCGACGACATGTCGCAGGGCGCAGACAGGGCCGCGCGGATGATGCTGGTTGTAAGCGCTCATGCAGCCCTCCTGTCGTTGGATGTTGCAACCGGCGGGACCATAGCGGCCGGCGGGGGACCGTTGCAAGAAGCAAGAAGCAAGAAGCAAGAAGCAAGCAAGCAAGGTTCCACACGGAGGGCACGGAGTTCACACGGAGTTTCACGGAGGAAAATGAATGCGCTTCGCGCGAAGCGCCAGATCCTTTCTCAGTGAAACTCCGGTGCGTCCCCGAAGGGCGCGATCACCTTGTGGGTGGAAGTCCCACCCGGGCAATGGTCGGTTGGCCCGGTAGCTGGCGGGCGGTGCGGCTGGGTAACTGGGCGTATCGAAGCCCCGCGACAA
>JANWJK010000363.1 GCA_025452005.1 Acetobacteraceae bacterium
CGACAAGGAAGGCCCGGAGATCGTGATCATCGGCAAGCAGGCGATCGACGACGATTGCAACCAAACGGGGCAGATGCTGGCGGCGCTGCTCGGCTGGCCGCAGGGCACGTTCGCCTCCAAGGTGGTGATCGAGGGCGACGCCATCACGGTCACGCGCGAGGTGGACGGCGGGCTGGAGACGGTGGCGCTGACCCTGCCGGCGATCGTCACCACCGATCTCAGGCTGAACGAGCCGCGCTACGCCTCGCTGCCCAACATCATGCGGGCACGCAAGAAGCCGATCGACAATTTGAAGCCGGCCGATCTCGGCGTCGATCCGGCGCCGCGGCTGACCACGCTGAAGGTGGCCGAGCCGCCGAAGCGCAAGGCCGGCGTGAAGGTGGGGTCGGTGGCGGAACTAGTGGCCAAGCTGAAGACCGAAGCGAAGGTGATCTGAGCGATGACGGCACTGGTTCTGCTGGAATTCGACGCCTCCGGCATCAAGCAGCCGTCGCGCAGCGCGGTCGCCGCGGCGCAGAAGCTGGGCGAGGTGCATGTACTGGTGGCCGGCGGGATCGTCGGGAACGGGGCGCAGGCGGCGGCGAAGCTGCCGGGGGTGGCGAAGGTGCTGACGGCCGAGTCGCCGGCGCTCGACCATCTGTTGGCGGAGCCCATGGCGGCGCTTCTGGTCGCGCTGGCGCCGAACTACGACCATCTGCTGGCCGCCACCACCGCAGTGGGCAAGAACATCATGCCGCGCGTCGCGGCGCTGCTCGACGTGCAGCCGATCAGCGACATCGCCGATGTGGTTGACGCCGATACCTTCATCCGGCCGATCTATGCCGGCAACGGCATGGCGACGGTGAAGTCGGCCGACGGCAAGAAGGTGATCACCGTGCGCGCCGCCAGTTTCGACCCGGTGGCGGCGGAAGGCGGCAGCGCCCCGATCGAGCCGGTGACCCTGCCCGATCTGCCGTCGGTGTCGCGCTTCATCTCGGCCGAGTTGTCGAAGAGCGAGCGGCCGGAGCTGACCGCCGCGCGGGTCGTGATCTCCGGCGGCCGCGGTATGCAGAACGGCGAGAACTTCAACCTTATTGAACCAATCGCCGATAAGCTCGGCGCCGCGGTGGGTGCATCCCGCGCCGCGGTGGATGCCGGTTTCGTGCCCAACGACTACCAGGTCGGGCAGACCGGAAAGATCGTCGCCCCGGAACTTTACATTGCTGTCGGGATCTCGGGTGCCATCCAGCACCTGGCCGGCATGAAGGACAGCAAGGTGATCGTGGCGATCAACAAGGACGAGGAAGCGCCCATCTTCCAGGTCGCCGATTACGGCCTGGTGGCTGATCTATTCACGGCTTTGCCTGAGCTGGCAAAGGAACTGGAGCGCTCCTGAATGAACGTCGAAGTGAAGCCAACGCCCGCCGGCAGCACGCTGCTGGCGGAGACGCCCGAGATCGCGCGCGTCGGCGTGATCGGTGCCGGGCAGATGGGCAACGGCATCACGCATGTCTGCGCGCTGGCGGGACTCAGCGTGACCATGCTGGATGTCAAGGCGAACGCCTTGGAACGCGCGGTGGCGACCATCGACCGCAACATGGAGCGGCAGGTCAACCGCAAGCTGATCAGCGAGGACGACAGGCTCGATGCGCTGTCGCGCATCCGCACCAGCATGGACTACGCCGATCTCGGCGAGGCCGACTTCGTGATCGAGGCGGCGACCGAGAAGGAGGAGGTGAAGCGCGCGATCTACCAGCAGCTCACGCCGAACCTGAAGCCGTCCTGCATGCTGGCGTCCAACACCTCGTCGATCTCGATCACCCGGCTGGGCGCCGCGACCGACCGGCCGGAAAAGTTCATCGGCATGCACTTCATGAACCCGGTGCCGGTGATGAAGCTGGTGGAGATCATCCGCGGCATCGCCACCGACGAGCCGACCTTCCAGGCGGTGCGCGCGCTCGGCGAGAAGCTGGGCAAGAGCACCGCGGTAGCCGAGGACTTTCCCGCGTTCATCGTCAACCGCATCCTGGTGCCGATGATCAACGAGGCGGTCTACGCGCTGTATGAGGGCGTGGGGTCGGTGTCCGGCATCGACACCTCGATGCGGCTTGGCGCCAACCATCCGATGGGACCGCTGGAGCTGGCGGACTTCATCGGGCTCGATACGTGTCTTTCCATCATGCAGGTGCTGTACGAGGGGTTGTCGGACAGCAAGTACCGGCCGTGCCCGCTGCTGGTGAAGTACGTCGAGGCGGGATGGCTGGGGCGGAAAGCGAAGCGCGGGTTCTACGACTACACGGTGACGCCGCCGCGACCCACCAGGTAGCCCGCCCCCTGCCGGCGTGATCCGCCAGGCAAGACGCCATCGCTACTGCCGGTTCAGGCCGCGCGTGGCCGCTCATCCCGTGCCGATTGACGGGCCGTCGAGCGTGCGGAGATAGTTCTCCTCTGCAATAATGGGCGTGGCAGCGGCCACGGGTGGTGCGCGTGAAGCTTCAGGGACCTAGGCGATGCCTGACAATGTGAGTGCCGATCCCGCACCGCCTATGGTGACGAACGAGAAGCCGAAGCCATTTCGGATCTCGACGATACTCGGCGCCGGCAAGGGCCAGGATGAAACCGATCCGCTGCTGCTCGCGCAGATTTCCGGCACCGAGGCGGTGTCGGCAACCTTTGCCTTCGAACTGACCGTGCTCCAGCGCACGACGAACAACGATGGCTCGCCGCGCCCGAAGATCGAGCCGGTGGAACTGATCAACACGGTTGCGACGTTCGGTGTTTCGGAAGCCATCAACGACGGGGAATTCTTCCTCTGGCACGACCGCCACGGCGTCATCGACCGCTTCGAGGAGGTCGGACACAATCCGTTTCCCAACTTCCGCTGCTACACGGCGAGGCTGGTTCCTGCCCTCAAGTTGCTGGAGCGTGAGCGGACCTTCCGGATCTTCGAGGACCTCGACGCGCTGACGGTGATCCGGACGGTGTTCCAGGCGCAGGGCGAGATCCCGTCCGACTACCTCGTCGTGAACATCAACAAGCAGTTGCCGAAGCTTCCCTATATCGTGCAGTTCGGCGAGGACAGCCTGGCCTTCGTCCATCGCCTGATGGCGATGCACGGGCTTTGGTACCACTTCATCCATGAGATAGACCGCAAGACCGAACGAATGATCCTGGGCGAGGGGCGCAAGCAGCACCCGACGGACAGCGCCGTGCTGTTCACCTCGGCGGCTCCCGAGCGCCGGCTGGTCGCCGGCTATCGGCGCGTCTTCGCCCCTGGTCCCCGTCGCATCCATCTGGGCGAGTTCAACCCGTTGCAGCCGAGGTCGCCGTTCCAAGGCCGCGCGGATATCGACAAGGGCTTCGACATCGCGACGGCGGACATCGTGCATGGGCCCGGCCGGGCGCAGCACCGGATCTTCCCCGCCGGCTTCGAAGGCAACGACGAGTTGCGCGACGCGGCGAAGCACCACATGGAGGCGTCGGAGACGCAGATCATCCTCGCGACCGGCCAGACGAAGAATCGCGCACTGCGAGCCGGCGAGGGCGTGATCGTCGTCCTCAAGCAGGGCGAGACCGGCCAGAAGTGTCTGGTCACCACGCTGTCCCTGCATGGACTGGATGCCAACGCCGGCCACGCGGTCGACGGTTTCGCCGGGTTCATGAGCCTCGTGTGGAAGGGCATCAATCCGTTCAGTGACGGCAAGCTCACCGACATCTCGGCGGCGATCGCACAGACCGAAATGGGCGCCTTCCTGCATGATGCGGCCAACACCGTCGGCACCGTTGCCGGAGTGGTCGGTACCGCGACATCGGTCTTCTCGCCGGTGACGGCCATCATCGCGCTGCCCGATCTGCTGACGAAGGCGGCTGACAAGCTGGGGCCGACAGCGGCAGCCGTCACGCCGATCACCGATGCCAGCAAGAAGTTCCTGGAAAGCGCCCAGATCGACTTCGGCAACAGCTTCATCGGCGTCAGCCAGGTCGACGACAGCCAGGACAGCTTCCTCTTGCCGCCGCCCGTGGCGACGCGCCAGACCGCGCGCGGACCGCATGTCGCGGTGGTGATCGGCCCCGACGGCGCCTTCCCGACGGGCGGCAATGACCTGTTCGCGGACGCACTCGGCCGGGTGCGCGTCCGCTTCCCGTGGGAACCGCCGAACGAGAGCGGCGATCCATTGGCGAAGGAGATCTTCGACGACCCTCAGCGCAGCGCCTGGCTGCGCGTGAGCGAGGGCTGGGCCGATCATGGCTGGGGCATGCAGTTCCTGCCCCGCATCGGCCAGGAGGTCCTGGTCGACTTCATCGACGGCAACCCCGAGCGTCCGGTCATCGTCGGCCGCCTCTACAACGCCGAGAGCGGCAGCGGCAACTCCACCCTGCCGTTCCCCAGCCCGCGCGCGCAGTCGACCACCTTCGACACGCTGACCAAGTTGCCGAACACAGCCAGCCAGCAATGGCCGATGAGCGGCATACGCACATTTTCAACGCCGAAACCGCCCGACGATAAAGAGAAGCGGTTCCACGTGCTGCGCTTCGACGACAGTTGGAAGAAGGAGCAGGTGCTGACGCGAAGCCAGGGACGCCTCGACGAGACGAGCTTCGCCAGCACCTTCCAGACCTCGCACGCCGACCGTCACATCCTGGTCGGCGGCAAGAACGAGAAGACCGGCGAGTCGGGTGGCAGCCTGATCACCACCGTCGGGGGCGAGGACAACCTCCACGTCAACAAGAGCCGCTACACAGGCATCGACGTCAACCAGGAGCAGACGATCAAGGGCCACCTGTTCGTGGACGTGACAGGCGCGGTGAAGATCTACTCCGCCGCCGAGATCAACCTGTCAGCGCCGAAGATCGTCATGGAGGCATCGGCCAAGGTGTCGATCAAGGTCGGCTCCAGCTTCGTCGTGGTCGATCCATCCGGTGTCTTCATCACCGGCCCGATGGTGCAGATCAACTCGGGCGGCTCGGCACTCACCGTCGCCGATTCGGACATGACGGATCCGTTGGACGCCGCCATGGCCGATCCGGGCGATCCGCTCAACTGGCGCGAGCTGCACAAGGGGAGCGGCGGGGGCGGGCACCATCACCACACCGCCAAGGCCTCGCACGGTTTGAACGTCACGCGGAATCCCGACGGCAGCTTCCAGGTGACGAAGGGCATTAAGGTCAAGGGGACGCCGGACTACGTCAGTACGGTGATCCAGGACCTGACCACCATCAACAGCACCAAGGATGGCCATGCGCGTCTCGACCGCATCGACGGCTCAGGCAAGCAGGTGACGATACAGAACTACGACGCCTCGCATCCCAAGCCCGCCTCGCCCAATGCCGACACCCAGCCGGGCAACAACACGGTCGCCGACTACGCGAATGCCGGCGCGCCCGGCACGCCGGCTGGGTTCGACAGCAAGGGCAATCCCGTGGTGTTCGGCAACGGCAAGGGCAGCGATTCCACGGTCCACTACGACCCGGCTGATTGGCCCGATCCCACGACCCGGACGAAGGCGCCTGGCGACACGATCCTGAACCATGAACTCGGCCACGCCGACAACCAGACGCACGGCAAGCAGGACATGAGCCCCAACAACACGGACACCTATGGCACGCAGGAAGAATTCAACAACCTGCCGAACGACAACTCGTATCGTAACGAGCGCAATCCTGATCCTAGTTTCCAACGTAAGGACTATGGAGATTTCTGATGCCGCCGCGCAGAGCAGGTACCAGCATGCACCACGGCAAGGGAACGGACCGGTGAGCGATCCCTCACGGCCCGCGCCGCAGGTAACCCTGCAATGCACGCCGACGAGGAACGGCGACGAGCTGGTGTTCCCTTATACGATCGCCAATGACGGACCGGGCGACGTCTATGTCGCGGATGCCTTCCATCGCGTCGATCCCGTTACCCACGTGCCATCGGCGGATCCGGACACCATCTCCATCGAAATGCAGCCGGACAATTTCGCGATGATCCTGCGCGGCAACCCGCGAAGGCCGCCATTCCCTGTGGCGCGCGCCATTCAGCCGCTCATGCGGCGCCTCGGCCCAGGGCAGAAGCTGGAACGGCAGCTATCCGTTCCGCTGCCTTTGGCCGAGACAACCCCCTATGAGCCGTACAGCAACGTGCGCGACTATACGCTCAAGCCCATCGACGGCGTTGTGCTGGCGGTGGATTGGATGCCCGCCGCGACGCCGGACCTGTTGGCGACGCCGGCGGTGGGAGCGGAGGGCTATTACACAATATCTGCACCGAACTATCTGCGCGACATGCAGCGGCTGACATCGCGGTTTCCGACCAGGGGGTTGTCGATCCTCGAGCGCGTGCGGAAGTAGCCCCGACCGCCATCGATCACGGCTCGGGTTTACCTGCGGCACGGCGTCTGGCGGGTTTCTGCGGGACGACAACCGCCTGCCGCAAGGCGCTCAACGATTCTCCCAGCGTGGCGTCCAGTCGCTCGTAGAGCAGGCGTTCGAACGCTGCAGTACCGCGCCCAGCCTGCGCCGCTTGCAGGGCGTCGAGGTACGGCACGCGGTCGTCGGGCCGCACCGCGACCGCCGGATAGCCGCCGCGGATGAGGATGAGATTCATCAGCAGCCGCGCCGTGCGGCCGTTGCCGTCATTGAAGGGGTGAATGTCGACAAGCCGCCTGTGCGCCTCGAAGGCGGTTGCCGGCGTCGGCGGCGCGGCACTCAGCCAATGCGCGAAATCCCCCATCAGCGCGGGCACCTCGGCGGGGGAGGGAAAACCGTGGCGTCCGGCGTCCGTCAGCACAAACCGACCCTGATTAGCATAGCGCCGGGCGATCTCGGGCGCCGAACGCAGCATCACCAGCCGGTGCAGATTGCGTACATCCGATTCCATCACTGGCTCGGCCTGCCGGGCCAATGCGCGCAGATAGTGCAGAGCTTCGAAGCCTCGAGATGATCCTTGAGCGGTTTACCGCCGATGGTGATGCCTTTCTCAACCACAAGCGTTGTCTCGGCAGCCGTCAGCGTGTTCCCCTCGATGGCGTTCGACGTGTAGGTGAGTTCAAGATCCTGCACATGGTGGAAATTGCGGAGACCACCCGGTGCCCGCGCGGCCAACCGGTCAAGCTCGGCCTTGTTCTGCTCGATGCTTTGGATGAGTCGGTCCACGTCCGAACTCGAGTCTCCCTACGGTCGCATCGTGAACCGCGACTCTCCCGGCGTGCGCAGCGGCGCCGCCATGTTGGCGAACTCGCACAGCAGCCGCCGGGTCTCGCGCGGGTCGATCACCTCCTCGACCCAGAACGGCTCCGCGGTGCGGAACGGCGAGCGCAGCCGGTTCAGCCGCGCCTCGATCTCGTCCATCTTGGCCTGCGGGTCCTCCGCCGCATCGATCTCGGCGCGATAGGCCGCCTCGATGCCGCCCTCCAGCGGCAGCGACCCCCAGCTTGCCGACGGCCAGGCATAGCGCACGCAGAGATGGCTCACCGGCTGATGACCCAGCCCGCCAACGCCGTAGCAGTTGCGCACGACGATGCTGCACCAGGGCACGGTGGTCTGGTTGATCGCCGCCAGCGCGCGCACGCCCCAGCGGATCACCGCGCTGCTCTCGGCGGCCAGCCCCACCTGGAAGCCCGGGCAGTCCACCAGGTGCACGATCGGCAGGTGGAAGGTCTGCGCCATGTCGACGAAGCGGATGATCTTGTTGCACGCGTCCGCCGTCCAGGCGCCGCCGTGGAACAGCGGGTCGCCGGCCAGCAGCGCCACCGGCCAGCCGTCGAGACGACAGAACCCGGTGATGATCGGCCGGCCGAACACCCGGCCCATCTCGAAGAAGCTGCCCTTGTCCACCAGCGCCTCGATGATGCGGCGCATATGGTAGGCTTCCTTCTTCACCCGCGGGATGGCGGCGATCAGGAACTCGTCGCGGCGCGCCGGATCGTCCCAGACGCGCACCCGCGGCGGCAGATCCCAGATCGAGTTCGGCAGATAGGACAGGAAGCGACGCACGGCATCGAACGCCTCGTCCTCGGTGTCCACCGCATGGTCCACCGCGCCACAGGCAAGCTGCACCTCCCAGCCGCCGAGTTCCTGTTTGCTGCGCGGCTCGCCCAGGCGCTCCACGACCGGTGGGCCGGCCACGAACACCGCGGACATCTCCTTCACCATTACCGAGTAGTGGCTGGCCGCCAGCCGCGCCGCCCCCAGGCCGGCGACCGAGCCCAGACCCAGCGCCACCACCGGCACCGCGCCCATGTTGTTCGCCACCAGGTCGAATGAGGTGGTCTCCGACAGCCCGCCCGGCAGGTTGGCGCGCCCGGTGGTCTCGATCGTCTTCACCGACCCGCCGCCGCCGGAGCCTTCGATCAGCCGGATGATCGGCATGCGGAACTCCGCCGCGATCTGCTCCGACATCTTCGGCTTGCCCTTGATCGAGGCATCCGCCGATCCGCCGCGCAGGGTGAAATCGTCGCCGGCGATCGCCACCGGCCGCCCGTTCACCATGCCGCGGCCGAACACGCAGTTGGCCGGCATGAAGGCGACGATCTCCCGGCTGTCCGCGTCGTACGTGGCCTTGCCGGCGGTCGCGCCGATCTCGTGGAAGCTGCCGGGATCCAGCATGCGGTCGATGCGCTCCCGGACGGTGAGCCGGCCGCCCTGGTGCTGGCGGGCGACGCGGTCGGCGCCGCCCATTTCCTTCGCCAGCGCGATGCGGGCGCGCAGTTCGGCAAGTTCCGGCTCCCAGCCGACCGGCGCGGTCTGCTGCGGACGTGACGGGAGTGAATCGTCGGGCATCGGTGTTGTCCTGGGTTCGGCGTCAGCTCGTCGGCGGGCCGCAGCGATGCCAGATCTCGCCCGGCCCGTCGTAGGACGGCGCCGCCGCGGTCCCGATGCGCAGCCGCACGGTGTCCTCGTTGAGCAGCGTCATCGAAACGGTCTGGCCGGCGCCGGGATCGGCCTCCGGCACCACGTAGCTGAAGAAGTGGCGCGCATAGTCGCCCTGGATGCGGCTGCCCGCGGGCGTGACGATGGCCGGCCCCTGGATCGAAATGCGCTGGCCGTCGGTGAAGCACCAGTGGCCGTCGATGGCATCAGCCCGCGCCGCCGCGGCACCCACGACGATCAGGCCAGCGGTCATCCACACGAGCCTGCCGCGCACCATTCGCTCCATCCTTTCGCAAGCGACGCTATGGCACGAACGTCGGGTCCGCAATGCCGCGACCTATCGTCGTCCGAACAGCTTCTCGATCTCCGCCTTCGACAGCTTGAGGAATGTCGGCCGTCCATGGCTGCAAGTGGCCGCGCGTGGCGTGGCCTCCATCTGGCGCAGCAGCGCGTCCATCTCCGCCGCGTTCAGCCGTCGCCCGGCGCGGATCGAGCCATGGCAGGCGAGCCGTGCGATCACCGCGTCAAGGCGCGCGTTCAGCGCCGTCGCTTCGTCGAGCTCCTCCAGTTCGTCGGCGAGGTCGCGCAGCAGTGGCCCCGGCTCAGGCGAGCCGAGCGAAGCGGGCAGCGCACGCACCATCACCGCCCCCGGACCGAATGCCTCGATCTCCAGTCCGAGTCGCGCCAGTTCGCTGCTGCGCGCGAGCAGCCGCGATGCATCTGCCGGCGGCAGGTCCACCACCGCCGGCAGCAGCAGCGGCTGCGCCCGCACACCGCCGTCCAGCATCTGCGCGCGCAGCGCTTCATGGGTGAGCCGCTCGTGCGCCGCATGCTGATCCACCAGCACCAGCGCGCCATCGGCCGCCACGGCGATCACGTAGGTGTCGAGCACCTGTGCCACCGGCGCGCCCAACGGGAAGTCGCCCTGGGGATGCTCCGCCAGCGGTCCGGCAACCGGCAGCATGCGGGCGGCCGGCGCAGCGCCGAAGGCGAGCTGGGTCTCCGACATGCCGGGAAGCGGCACCGACCGGTACGGCACGGGAGACGGCCGCGAATGCACCAGGTGCAGCGACGGCCGTGGCCCCGGCAGCGACGTGCCGGCGCCGCCGGCAAGCGCGCGGCCGATGCTGCCGATCACCAGCGACCGCACCGCACCCACGTCGCGGAAGCGCAGCTCGGCCTTCGCCGGATGCACATTCACGTCGAGCTCGTCGGCCGGCAGATCGAGCCAGAGTGCCACGATCGGATGGCGCCCGACCGCGATCACCTCGCGATAGGCGACGCGTACCGCGCCCTTCAGCACCGGGTCGGCGACCGGCCGGCCGTTGACCGTCAGCGCCTGCGCCGCCGCGGTGGCACGGGTGACTGCCGGTGAGCAGGCGTAGCCGGCGATCCGCAGCGCGCCGCGTTCGCCAACGACCGCGACCATGGCGTCGGCGGCTTCCGCCCCGAACAGCGCGGCGACACGGTCGGCGCGGTCCTGCGAGGGCAGGACGAAGGCAATGCGGCCGTCGCACTCCAACCGGAACGCGACCGATGGCGCGGCGAGAGCCAGCCGACGCACCGCCGCCTCGGCATGGTCGGCCTCGGTGCGCGGCTGCTTGAGGAATTTGCGCCGCGCGGGCGTGGCAAAGAACAGGTCGCGCACGACGACGCGGGTGCCCGGCGCACCGGCGGCGGGCGCCACGTCGGACACGGTGCCGCCCTCGACATGGATCTCCCAGGCGTGCGCCGCTTCGCGCGGACGTGAGGTGATGGCCAGGCGCGCCGCCGCGCCGATCGATGGCAGAGCCTCGCCGCGGAAGCCCAGGGTGGCGATGTGCACC
>JANWJK010000364.1 GCA_025452005.1 Acetobacteraceae bacterium
GTTCGGCCTTCTCCGGCTGGTTGGCCTTCTGCCCCTTCGACGGCGGCACGCTGGAATTGTCCGGTGTCTTCGGCGGCTCGCCGAGCTTGGCTTCGAGTTCCGCAATCCGCCGCTCAGACGCGTCAAGTCGCTGCCAGAGCGCTCGGATCAGCGCATCCTTCTCTGCGTCGCTCAGATAATTGAGGTCGGGGAGCTGCAACACCCCGCTTTTAGAATCGACTCGACCGTGACCGTGTCAACCCGGTTATTGCTGCCAAGTCCCGCCCACTGCCTCTGCCTGACGGCACGTTTCGCTACCCGGGATGAGCAAAGACGACCGACGCGTGTCTCGTATTCCTTGCCGATGTTGTATGGAGGTGACGTTACCAATAGGTCGAGTAAAGGTTCCTCCGGCAACCCCCGAAGGAACGATTCGCAGCTACCAACCCATATCACATGATTAAGGTCGAGGAGGTGCATGGCATCCGCCATTGAGCCATCGAATGGAATAGCCTTACCATCAATGCAGCAGATGGGGGAGCGCGCCACCGCGCCACATGCCGCATGGGGACCTTTGGGCGAGAATGAGTCCACGTGGCGGGTGACCTCCTGCATGCGGTATCCTTTGACCTTCTCTTATGTGCGTCAGGACAAGCCTTAGCTCGGATTAACTGACAGCAGGTGAGCGGTTGCAACGGTAGTTTGAGCTGCCAATTGTTGATGACGAGGACGCAAGCACCATACTATACGAAGCCGAGTCTCGTGCAATGAGTCGGACTGGTGCCCCCAGACCTCGCCCGCCTCAATCCGGTCGACGAGGTGAAGGGCGTGGTGCGCATCAACCCGCCGTGGCTGCAGGCCGACAGCCCGGCCCCTTCGGACGGCGAGCGGCTGCAGAGCCGCGAGGAACGCGCCAGGCTCGACGGGCTGTGGGAGTGCATCCTGTGCTTCTGCTGTTCCACCGCCTGTCCCAGCTACTGGTGGAACGGCGATCGCTATCTGGGTCCGGCGGTGCTGCTGCAAGCCTATCGCTGGATCGCCGACTCACGCGACGAGCATACCGGCGAGCGGCTGGATGCGCTGGAGGACCCGTTCAAGCTGTATCGCTGCCACACGATCATGAACTGCACCGACACGTGCCCCAAGGGGCTGAACCCCGCGAAGGCGATCGGCGCGATCAAGCAGTTGATCGTCGAGCGGCAGGTATAGGCCCAGGGCAATCGGGTGAACGCGTGAAGATCTTACGTCGCCGCGGTTCTCGCTGTCGTTGCGAGCGAAGCGAAGCAATCTCGGGCCAGTTGGGCACTGCGATGGAGATTGCCGCGTCGCTGCGCTCCTCGCAATGACAGGACAACCCGCACTATCGGCCATTCACCTGATTGCCGTGGTTGTAGGCCCAAAAAGGGATGACGGGGGCACATAGCTCCTCTACGATAGGCACAACTCTCCGCTGAGAGAGGCGTTTCCGGGAGGTGACGATGAGCACATCCGCATCGCGGGATGGTGCGACGATCCTCGACGGCACGGCTGGATCGTTGACCAGAAGAACCCTGCTCGCACTTACTGCCGCCGGCACCCTGGCCGGCACGAACGGCGCGGTTGCTGCGCCGCAGGGCCAACTGACCTACGGCGTGCACGTTTCGCTCGCCCCCGTGTGGTTCGACCCGGGGGAAAGTGCCGGCATCATAACGCCCTACATGCTCCTCTACGGGCTGCATGACGCGCTGCTGAAAGCGATGCCGGGAAGCAATCAGGCGCCGAGCCTGGCCGAGTCATATTCGGCCTCGGAGGACGGCCTCGTGCATGAGTTCGTCCTGCGTAAGGGCGTCACCTTCCACAACGGCGAGCCTGTCACGGCGGACGATGTGAGGTTCTCCTTCGAGCGCTATCGCGGCGCCAGCCAGAGCCTCTTGAAGCAGCGCGTCGCCGCGCTCGAGACGCCGGACGCGCAGCGTGTGCGGTTCAGGCTGAAGGAACCATGGCCCGACTTCCTCACCTTCTATGCGGGCGTCAGCGGCGCCGCCTGGATCGTGCCGCGCAAGTACGTCACCCAGGTGGGCGACGACGGTTTCAAGAAAGCGCCGATCGGCGCCGGGCCCTACCGCTTCGTCTCGTTCACGCCTGGCGTGGAGCTCGTACTGGAGGCGTTCGAGGGTTATTGGCGCAAGACACCATCGGTCAAGCGCCTGGTGATGAAGGTGATCCCCGACGAGGCCACGCGGCTCGCTGCCTTGAAGCGGGGCGAGATCGACATCGCCTTCTCGATCCGCGGCGAGCTTGCCGGCGAATTGCTGCAGACGCCCGGGCTCAGCCTCAAGCCGGTGGTCGTCCAGGGGGTGTTCTGCGTGTATTTCGTCGATCAGTGGGACCCGAAATCTCCCTGGCACGACCTGCGTGTCAGACGCGCCGCCAATCTTGCGATCGATTGCAAGACGATCAACGACGCGCTGACCATGGGGTACTCGCACGTCACCGGGAATCCCTTCGTGCCTGACATATTCGAGTTCTACTGGCAGCCACCGGCGCCGGTATACGATCCTGCCCAGGCCAAGCAACTGCTGGCGGATGCCGGCTATCCGAACGGCTTCGATGCCGGCTTCTATAACTGCGACTCGTCATACACCAACATCGCTGAGGCGGTGGTGAACAACTGGGGCGAGGTCGGCATCCGCATCAAGCTGCGTCCGATGGAGCGGGCAGCCTACATCAAGGCGTTCGCGGAAAAGCAGTACAAGAACGTCATCCAGGCAGGGCCCGCCGGGTTCGGCAACGCCGCGACGCGGCTGGAGACTCACGCGGTCACCGGCGGCACGTTCACCTATGGCAGCTATCCGGAGCTCGACACGCTGTTCCAGCGACAGGCGGTGGAGCTGAACTACAAGCGTCGCGAGGCGATCCTGCACCAGATGCAGCAATTGGTGCACGAGAAGGCGATCTATGCACCGATCTGGCAGCTCGCCTTCATCAACGGCACCGGTCCACGTGTGGCCGAGTCGGGCTTTGGGCGTATCCCCGGCTTCCCTTATACCGCGCCGTTCGAAGAGCTGGCGCTGAAAGCGGGCTGACCTATCCGAACGTCGGCAGCGCCTGCGTGCGATCCGCGAGCGCCGCCTCGCCCTCGGTCGGCAGCCGCACCGAGTAGTTCAGCGCGCCGTCGATATCGTTCTCCCACATCTCGCGCGGCAGTTCGTACAGCAGCTCGATGCCGTAGCCGTTCGGATCGTGGATGTAGACGCTGTGCGTCATGCCGTGCTCGACGCGCAGGTCGAACTTCACGCCCTTCGCCTGGAGGAACGCGAGTTGCCGCAGCCATGCCTCACGGCTCGGCAACGCAAAGGCGACGTGGTTCACCGCGAGCGGCATGCCGACCATCTTCCAGTCCGCGGGTGGCGGCGGCAGGTCGCGGTTCTCGACCAGCGCCAGATCGTGGTGGCTCATGCGTCCGCCGCCGTGGTCGCAACTGTAGAACCGCATATTGGGCGCGACTGGCCGGTCGGCGCGCGGCTTCGCCGTGCCGACGTGGCTGAAACCGATGATCTCGGTCCAGAACCGGTGCGATTCCTCCATGTCGCGCACGTTGAGCACGACGTGGTTCAGTGCCATCGGCGCTTCCGCTCGATCGGGTGCCTGCATGTCCATCGTGCCTTCTCCGTTGTGCTGCCTGCTGCTCGGACGTTTCCTCGATCCGAAGCGCTACCAGGCCATGCACACGGTGGGCACGTCTTTGATCTGGATCAAATGTATCGCTATCGTCTCGGTCGCGGCGGGCCGATGTCAGGCCGCTCTCGTCAGCCGCTTCACGAAGGCCGAGATGCGATGCCGCCGCAGCTCGCTGCGCGCCTTCGCATCGGTGGTCATGTAATTCAACTGCACCGAGAAGCGCTGCCCGGTGAACCGCTTGTGCCCATGCCAAGCGGCCGGACCATTCGGGAACACCAGCAGCGTGCCGTTCACCGGCGGCACCTCCACCGCATAGTCCGCCAGATCGTCAGGGCCACGCAGCAGGCGCAGGCAGCCCTCGTGCTGTGCCCAGGCGTCGGTCGCCGGGTTCAGATACAGCAGCACGGTCACGCGCTTGGCGGTCGAATCGCGGTGGATGTAGCCGTCGCGGTCGTTGGTCCAGCCGCGCAACGTCACCATGGTCGGCGCATCGTCGAGGTCCAGGCCGAAGCGCTCGCCGATCGCCTGCCGAAGCTGGGGTCCCTCCATTTCGTCCATCAGTGCCCGTGCATTCGGACCGAGCGTCAGCGCATCCGCCGGGAACGATCCGCGCTTGCCCAGTGCGGGCAGGTCGGCGATCACCGCGTGCAGCGCTTCGAGCGGCACGAAATTCGCCACCACCATGTGGGGGAACGGATCGGTCGCCAGGGGTGTGGCGCGCAGCGCGGCGTAGTCGAGTTCGATCATGGATCGCTGCTTACCACGGAAACCGTTGCGTTGAACCCCGGCCGCCGACGCGCTATTTGCGGCACCGAGATGGACAACCCGGGCGCCGATACACCTGCGCAGCGCGGGCCGCTGCCAGCCTTCCGGGCGATGGTGGCGGCCGGCGAACTGGCACCCGATGCATCCCAGGAGCTCGTCGCCACGCGGCTGCAGACGCTGTGGACGCGGCTGCGTGGCTACGACCCGCCGGTCCGGCCGATCAACGGCAACAGCCTGTTCTCCCGTCTGCTCCGCCGTGAATCGCAGCAGGACCAGCCGAACGGCCTCTACATCGTGGGCGCTGTCGGCCGCGGGAAGTCCATGCTGGTGGACCTGTTCTTTGCCGCCGCCGATGTGCGCCGCAGGCAGCGCATCCACTTCCACCGCTTCATGCAGAACGTTCATTCCCGGTTTCACGCGTTCCGGCGCGCCAATCCGGATATCGACGATCCGATCCCGCCGCTTGCGGACAGCATCGCGGCCGAAGCGGCGCTGCTGTGCTTCGACGAGTTCCAGGTGAACGACATCGCCGACGCGATGATCCTCGGGCGGCTGTTCCAGGCGCTGTTCGACCGCGGCGTGGTAGTGGTCGCCACGTCCAACATCGCGCCGGACGATCTGTTCAAGGGGCAGCCTGGCCGCGACGCGTTCTTGCCGTTCATCGCGCTGATCAAGCAGCGGCTCGACGTGGTGACGATGGATGCTGGGCGCGACTTTCGCCGCGAACGGCTGCGTGGCATGCGCACGTGGCTGGTGCCGGCCGATGCGCGCGCCGATCGCGAACTGGACCGTGCCTTCGCCGAGCTGACCGGCGGTGCCGAGGGCAAGCCTGAGACGCTCTGGGTGATGGGCCGCAGCCTTGTCGTGCCGTTGGCGTTCGAAGGCGTGGCGCGCTGCGACTTCGATCTGCTGTGCGGCACGGCGCTTGGCGCCGGCGACTATCTCGCGCTGGCGCATCGCTTCCACACGCTGATCCTCGACGGGATCCCGCGCCTCTCGCCCGACAACTATGACAAGGCGCGCCGCTTCATCGTGCTGATCGACACGCTGTACGATCATCGCGTCAAGCTGCTGGCATCGGCGGACGCGATGCCGGACCAGCTCTATCAGCGCGGCGAAAACGCGCGAATGTTCGAGCGCACCGCGTCGCGGCTTGATGAAATGCAAAGCCAGGACTGGCTCGACCTGCCGCATTTGCCGTAGTGCGAACGCTCGGCTACCCCACCACCACCGGGATCGAGGCCGGCGCATCGGTCACGCTGATCGGCGTCCGGCCGGCGGAGTCGCCGTCTGCCTGCACCGGCGATAACTCGTTGCCGATGAAGTCGATCTGCCGTGCCCGCACATGGCGCACGCCCGGTGCGCGGCCCAGCAGGTTGAGTGGCAGCGCGGCGCCGTACAGCAGGGCGGCGGCGCTGCCCGAATGGTCGAACAGCACCACGGAGAACCCAGGCTCCGACGGGCAGGCGGCCGGAGCGAGCAGGAACCGCCCGCCATACAGCCGTCCCTTGCTGACGATAACGCTGGCGGCCTGCGTCTCCTCCCCGTCCAGGCGCAGACGGATCGGTGCGAAGCGGTAAAACGTCAGCTCGCGCAGGGTCTGTAATGCATAGGCACTGCGGCCAAGCACACGCTTCAGCACGATCGGAAGGTTTTGCACCACCTGCGCATCGAGACCGACGCCGAGCATCTGCACGAACAGCCGCGATCCTTCCGCGCCGCGCGCCACGCCCGGCCATAGCGGCCGCGTCCGCCCGAACGCCAGCGCCGCCGCCACGGCACGCGGCTCGAACGGCAGCGACATTTCGTGCGCCACCACGTTCGCCGAGCCGAGCGGGATCACGCCCAGCCGCGCCGGCGATCCCAGCAAGCCGTTGGCAACCTCGGCGATCGTGCCGTCGCCGCCGGCGGCGACCACCATCGAGGCGCCGCGGCAGACCGCCTCGCGCGCCAGCGCCTCGGCATGGCCGGGCCGATGCGTCTCGGCCAGTTCGATGCGGATGCCGTTTGCCACAAGCACATCGAGCACGCGCCACAACAGGCTGGCTCGGCGCATCCCCGCGACGGGATTGAACACGATGATCATGGGAGGATGCACATTCGCAGCGTAAGTCATCGAATCAACAACGGGAAGTTGTATTTCTGCCATCGGCTCTGTGTCGGGACGATGACGTTTCCATTGCTTCGAGATGACTTTCACAAGTCCCGCCAATATTCAGTTTCGTCACGCAAACTTAACTTTATCCACAGGGATTCGATAGTATCTGCTGCGCCTCGCATGAACGCCCCAATCGTTCCCGGCGCGCGGCCTCTCTACCGCAGCGTGTTCGTTTCGGACACCCATCTCGGCACGCGCGGCGCACGCTGCGACTTCCTGGCGCATTTCCTGCGCCGCGCCACTTGCCACAAGTTGTTCCTGGTCGGCGACATCTTTGACGGGTGGCGACTGCGCAAGTCGTGGTACTGGGACGAGCACCACGACGAGGTGCTGCGACAGATCCTGCGTCACGCCCGCGGCGGCACCGAGGTCACGTACATTCCGGGCAACCATGACGAGATGTTCCGTGCCTGGCTGCCGATGGGGCTGGAGATCGCCGGCATCAGGTTGCGCAAGGAGGCCGAACACCTCACCGCGGATGGCAGGCGCCTGCTGGTGATGCACGGCGACGAGTTCGACAGCGTGGTGCGCTATGCGAAATTCCTGGCACTGCTGGGAGACGGCGCCTATTCCGCCGCGCTCACGCTCAACCGCTGGTTCAACGCGCTGCGCCGCCGTCTGGGTTACCCCTACTGGTCGCTGTCGGCCTGGCTGAAGCGTCAGGTCAAGGAGGCGGTGAAGGCAATCGATCGCTTCGAGAACGCGCTCGCCAACGAGGCGCGCCGGCGGGGCTTCGACGGCGTGGTGTGCGGTCACATCCATCAAGCCGAGATGCGCGAGGTGCATGGCGTGCTGTATCTCAACGACGGCGACTGGGTGGAGAGCTGCACCGCGCTGGTCGAACATCATGACGGGCGATTGGAACTGATCGACTGGGCAGCGGAGAACCGTCTTTCGTTCTTCTCGCCGCGCGGTTCCGTCTTGCACGAAGCTGTCTGACGCGGCCACCCTCGACGAACCGGTTGATTGCGACGCGATGCTGCCCCCCGCGCCGTCGCACCGTCTGATGATTGTTACAGACGCGTGGCTACCGCAGGTGAACGGCGTGGTGCGCACGCTGACCACGGTGGTCGCCGAGCTGCGCGCGATGGGGCATGTGGTCGATGTGATCGCGCCGGACCGCTTCCGCACCGTCCCCTGCCCGACCTACGCCGACATCACGCTCGCGCTGCTGCCGCGGCGGCGGCTGGTGCGCATCATCGAGGCGTTCCGGCCCGATGCGCTGCACATCGCGACGGAAGGGCCGCTGGGAATGGCGGCGAGGAGCTGGGCAAAGCGCACCGGCTTCGCGTTCACCACGGCGTTCCACACGCGGTTCGCGGAATACATCAAGGCACGGACCGGGTTTCCGGTGCGGCCAGTCTATGCCTGGATGCGCCGGTTCCACGGCGCGGCACAGGGCACGATGGTGGCGACGCAGTCGCTGCGCGACGAACTGTCGGCGCGCGGGTTCCGCAATATCCGGCCGTGGTCGCGTGGCGTGGACCTGGGCCTGTTCAAACCGGAGCCGCGGGAGGAGTGGGGGCTGCCGCGGCCGGTGTTCCTCTACGTCGGCCGGGTGGCGGTAGAGAAGAACATCGGCACGTTCCTCGACCTCGAGCTGCCAGGATCGAAGGTGGTGGTTGGCGGCGGACCGATCTTGCCACGGCTACAGCGCGAGTATCCGAACGTCTTGTTCACCGGCCCGCGCTACGGCGAAGCTCTGGCGCGCGCCTATGCGGGGGCCGATGTGTTCGTGTTCCCCAGCCGGACCGACACGTTCGGCCTGGTGCTGCTGGAGGCGTTGGCCTGCGGGACACCGGTGGCCGCATTTCCGGTGACGGGACCGATTGACGTGCTCGCCGATGCGAGCGGCAAGATCGGCGCGGTGAACGTCGATTTGCGGGCAGCGGCGCTGGACGCACTGACCGCCGATCGCGCGGCGTGCCGGGCGCACGCGGAGAGCTATTCGTGGCGGGTGTGCGCGGAGGTGTTCCTCTCGCACCTGGTGCCGCTGGCGGGTACGTCGCAGGCCTGACGGAAAGCGCGGCGAGGCTATTCCTGCAAGTGAGAGACCGCATCGTTGGGGTCGAAGACCCGACAGACCTGCTGCGTGGGATCCCATATCGCTCCGGTCGGCATGAAATAACTGACCTTGCTGTCCCCGTCACGATAGTCGATCGACGAATTGGTGAATTCCAGTGTCGCCTGCATCAAGGGCGTCTTGTCCAAAGGCGATCCGATCGGGTTGATCGCCGTGAAAAGCGGATTCTGAAAGGTGATTCGCATGTACCAGGACGGATCCTGTGCACCCTTGAAAACGTCGAGCGTTGCCTTTGACCAGTCTCCCGTATAGGCGCCGCCGGTAACCACATTGGAGATCACCGGCAGGATCGGATCGTCCGCACGGACGTAGAGTTGAATGGTCTGGATCTGTGGGGTGCGACCTCCACTGCCGGCTGACCCGCTACCGCCGTCGGCGCTCCATCCCGTCAGCTCGATCCAGTCGATGTGTCCCTTGAAGTTGCTGCCGCCGCTGAGCTGTGCCTCACCGGCATTGTCAAAAATCTGAATAAAGGTCGGCATGTCGCACTCCGGGGCGGCGGATCGGAAGGTTGGGGCATGATATGGAGGAGGAACGGCGTCTGCCAATCGAATTTGGCGTTTCGCATCCGGCGAATCTTCCCGGGGTCAATTCTCCCAAAAGTATCTGTCGCCCTGGTTACGCGACGGCCTCCGCCTCGATCTCCACCATGAACCGCGGATCGGCGAGCCCCGCGACGAACAGCAGAGTCGAGCATGGCGCATGCCCGCCATACACCGCGTCACGGGCCGCACGGAACGATGCCAGCAGCGAGCGGTCGGTCAGGAACACCGTCGTCTTGACCAGATTGGTGACGCTCATGTCGTTCGCTTCCAGTACCGCGCGCAGGTTGGCGAACGCCTGGGCGATCTGACCCTCGCCGGTACTCGGCACCGAACCGTCCGGTGCCGCGCCTACCTGACCGGAGATGATCAGGCGACGCTGCTCGCCCTCTATCAGCATGGAATGCGTATAGCCGGTCGGGGCGCGCACCGTTGACGGATTGGTTGCAGTGACGACGGCCATTGCTGTTCTCCTGGATCTGCTACCGCGCAAGCCAATCCTGCACGGCTTCTCTGACGAAGCGCGCATCCTCCGGGCTCGCCGAGGGATTGCCGGCACGATGCCCCCAGATGCTGGGGATGGGCTTCATCTCGGCGTGCGTCAGGAACGGCAACTCGGCCGCGTTGTCGGCGACACGGAAATAAAGGTCGGTCTCGCCCGGCATCAACAGAACGCGCGCGTGGATCGCTCGCAGCGCACGCGGCAGATCGCCGTCATAGAGCGTGTTGTCGCTGATATCAGCGGTATCCCATGTCCGGAGCTGCGCGTACTGGTTGGCGGCGGGGCGCGCGCCGAAGCGGTCCTCCCAGTCGGTACGGAGGACCGTCTCGAGGTCGGGTGCGCCGAGATTGTGCTGTGGCCCGGACGCCAGATGCAGTCCGGCGCGATAGAAGTCCTGGCTGAGCGCCCACGCCGCATAGATGCGTCCGAATGCCCGCTTGGCGGCGCGCGGCTCGGCCGAGAAGCGGCCGTCGCCGAGGTGCTCCGGCGCTGCCTCCAGCGTCGCCATCAGGCTGCGCAGGAACACCCGGTTGTGCACGGCGGTGCGCGCCACTCCGCAGTTCACCACGATGCGGTCCACCGCATCGGGAAACAGTGTAGCCCAGTGATAGGCCTGCAACGCGCCCATCGACCAGCCATACACGCATGCGACGCGGTCGATATCGAACAGCTCGCGCACCGCTCGGCGCTGGGTCTGCACGTTATCGAAGATGGTTACCAGCGACGGATAGTCCGCAGTGTCGGACGGGCTGGACGACAGCCCATTGCCGAACATGTCGAGGATCACGATGAACCACCGCGTCGGGTCCAGGACGCCGTCGGCGCCGATCAGCCACTCCAGATCCTGATGCTGCGCGCCGTAGCTCGTTGGATACAAGATGACGTTGTCGCGTGCCGGCGACAGCCGCCCATGCGCCTTCCACGACAATCGCGCGCCGCGCAGCATGGCGCCAGATTGCAGCGTGAGGTCGCCAGCATCGAAGATACCCTGCTGCGTAGGCCAGGCCATCGCTTCCCCCTATGGTCCGGGCAGACGCATCGTCGGCATTGCCGCGGGCGACCGCAAGGGGTGGGACGAATATGCTGCACCTGATTGCCGTTGGTCGCCTGCGAGACGGACCGGAGGCCGAGCTGTTCGCGCGCTACAATGCTCGGCTGCGCCCGAAGCTCGCGGTGACGGAGATCAGCGAGGCGCGCGGTGCGCCGGCAGAGGTCAGGCGACGCGAAGGGGAAGCGCTGCTGCGTGCGCTGCCCGACGCGGCGTTCGTCGTGGCGCTCGATCCGGCCGGCACACTGCCGGACAGCACGGAGCTGGCGCGCCTTCTGGAGCGCTGGCTGGCCGCGGGTCGGCCGGTATGTTTCCTGATCGGCGGCACGGAAGGCCTGGATGCGCCGGCGATCGCGCGCGCCGACTATACGTTGTCGCTCGGGCGCCTGACCTGGCCGCACTTCCTCGCCCGTGTCCTGCTGGCCGAGCAGGTCTACCGCGCGCGATCGATTGCGGCCGGCCATCCGTACCACCGCGGATGAAACGGAGCGACGGGCTGCTACACCGTCGCGCCCGTGATCAGATCGCCGAACCGCACCCAGGTCTTGCCGTCCCACCTGATGAACTGCATCGAAGTGATCGGGCGATGGTCGGTGTGCGTCGTATTCACCTTGATGCCCGGCAGCAGCACCGGCAGCTCGACGTCATGCAGGCTTTCCGCCTGCTTCATCACGTTCGCGCGTGAGAAATCGCCATCGCACTGCTTCAGCACCTGCAGCATGGTCTTGCTCACGGCATAGGCGAATACATAGCTGGCATCGCTGA
>JANWJK010000365.1 GCA_025452005.1 Acetobacteraceae bacterium
AGGATGTAGAACTTGTTGATCCAGGGTGGCGCGATGAGCAGCGGCCGCTTCAGCACCTTGTCGGTAATCGGCGTGTACTGGATGAGCTGCATCAGGTCGTTCTGGAACACCACCTTGCCGGGCGAGACGCCGATATTCTCGCCCAGCGTGAAGGCTTCCATATCGGTCATCTTGATGCGGAGCCTGCCCTTCCCCTGCTCGAGGTCGGCGAGCAGGTTGTTGAGCCCTTTCAGCAGGTTCTCGCCGCCCGTCTCGGCGGTCTTGCGCAGCACCTCGGGGTTCGTCAGCAGGAAATTCGACGGGCTCATCGCATCGACGAACTGCCGGGCGTAGAAATCCACCTTCTGCGCGGTCTTCGGGTCCAGCCCATCGACCTGCCGCACCACGTCCTGCACATAGCGCGCCGACAACAGGTAAGACTGCTTGATGAAGTCGAAGACCTCGTTCTCCCGCCACGCGTCGTCCTTGAAGCGGCGATCCGTCGCCGGCGCGTCGATCACCGGCTCGGACTCCATGCCCATCACGCGCCGCGCGGTGTTCTGCCAGAGCGTCATGTAGTCCTGCCAGAAGCCAAGCTGCGCGGCGACCAGCCGGGCGGGATTGGCAATCAGGCGCGCGGTCATCTCCATGAACGCGCTGGCGATGTTGAGCGGGTCCGGCGCGTGCTCCTGGTCTGCCTGGCGCTTCAGCCATTCGCTGACGATCCGCTGCGAGCGCTCGGCGATGTCGGCCATCGAACGACCGATCTCCGCCGGGTCCGGCAGCTTGAACCCGGTGGTCGCGGTCTTGTCCTGGTCGGCCATACCCGTCCTTTCCGTCGGCACCACCACAAGCTACATCAGGGCGCGGCCTGGAGCGGATTCGACGATGCTGAGAAGCGGAAGTGGCGGGCAACCTAGGGGTGCAGAGGAGCGGGTTCAAGCTGGTTGCGGCCTCGAATCCGGTAGCTCTGGCCTGCGTTGCCGCCACGTCGCGCCGTTGGTCGGGCTGCTGCTGGCAGGATGCTCGTCGTTACCCTCGTCAATCAACCCGGTGAGCTGGTGGCACGACCTGCAGGGCGGCAAGATCGCGGAAGAACGGCCGCCGCCACCCGGCACCGACCAGCCTTACCCCAATCTGGCGACCGTGCCGCCGAAGCCTGAGCGGCCAGACAGTGCCGTGCTCGCCAACATCGCCAGCGCACTGGTCGCCGACCGTGCCAACGCGCAGCACGTCGCCGCCGCGGCGCCGATCGCCGATCCGTCGCTGCCCAGTGCCTCGCCCAACCTGTTCGGCCGAGGCACGGTGCCGCCGCCACCTCCACCGCCGCCTCCAGGGACCGCAAACGCGAGCGCCACCATGGCGGCGGCGGAAGCGCCGCCCGCGCCTGCCGCCCCCGCCGCGCCGGCCAAGGCACCGGTCGCCGCGGTGCAGAGCGCGCCACTCGCCCCGCCCGGTGCGACCGCCCAACCGCCCGCCGTAGAGCCGGCGCCGCCGCCCGAATTTTCCGCCGCGCCGCCGCCGCCGGCCAACCTGCCGGGTGCCGCCGCCTCCGCACCGCCGTCTCCGCCCGCGCTGCCTGCCCCCGTGGCGCCCGCCGTTGCGCCGCCACCTGCCGCACCCCCGCCTGCCGCACCGCCAGCCGTCGCGGCCGCCGCCGCACCGCCGCCGTCCGACCCGGCCAACTCCGTCAGCCTGACGTTCGTGACCGGGTCTGCCGCCCTGCCGACGGCCGGGGCCGACACCCTGAAGCAGCTCGCGGCGCGGCGCGGCAGCGGCATGATCGCGGTCACCGGCTACGGCGATGCCGCCTCCAACGACCCGGACGCCCAGTCGGCGGCACTGTCGCTCGGCCTGTCGCGTGCCCAGGCGATGGCCGCGGTGCTGACCGCCGCCGGCGTTCCGGCCACCGCCGTGCAGGTCGATGCCGCGGCGGTCGGCCGTGGCGGTACGGCACGTCTGGTCCAATGACCAACGCCTCTATCCTGCGAGACCCCGCATGAGTTCCGATCCATCCGGTGAATTCCACCGCATCCGCCGCCTGCCCCCTACGTGTTCGCCGAGGTCAACACGGCGAAGGCAAAGGCGCGAGGGGCCGGCGAGGACATCATCGACCTCGGCATGGGCAACCCCGACAGCCCGACGCCGTCGCATATCGTCGCGAAGCTGGTGGAGGCGGTGCAGGACCCGCGCACCCATCGCTACTCGGTCAGCAAGGGCATCCCCGGACTGCGGCGCGCGCTGGCGGGGTATTACCAGCGCCGCTTCGATGTCGCGCTGGATCCGGAGACCGAGGTCATCGCCACGCTGGGCTCCAAGGAGGGTCTGGCGAACCTGGCATCGGCGATCACCTCGCCGGGCGACACCATCCTGGTGCCCAACCCGTCGTATCCGATCCACCAGTTCGGCTTCATCATTGCCGGCGCCGCGGTGCGGTCCGTTCCCGCCATGCCGGACGATGAGATGCTGCGGGCACTGGACCGCGCGGTGCGCCATTCGGTGCCGAAGCCGACCGCGCTGATCGTGAACTTTCCTTCAAATCCCACTGCTTATCTGGCGGATCTCGACTTCTACCGGGAGGTCGTCGCGTTCGCCCGCCGGCATGAGATCTGGATCATGTCCGATCTCGCCTACGCCGAGATCTATTTCGGCGACAAGGTGCCGCCCTCGCTGCTTCAGGTGCCCGGCGCCAAGGAAATCGCGGTCGAGTTCACCAGCCTGTCGAAGACCTACTCGATGCCGGGCTGGCGCATGGGCTTCGCCGCCGGCAACCCGCGGCTGATCAATGCACTGACGCGGATGAAGTCGTATCTCGACTACGGGGCCTTCACGCCAATCCAGGTCGCGGCGGCGGCGGCGCTGAACGGGCCGCAGGACTGCGTGGACCAGATCCGCACGCTGTATCGCGAGCGCCGGGACGTGCTGATCCGTGGCCTGGCGTCGGCTGGCTGGGATGTGCCGAGCCCGGACGGGTCGATGTTCGCCTGGGCGCCGATCCCGCCGCGCTTTGCCGGCCTGGGCAGCGTCGAGTTCTCCAAGCTGCTATTGGCGCGCGCCAAGGTGGCGGTGTCGCCGGGGTTGGGGTTCGGGGAGCACGGCGAGGGGTTCGTGCGCATCGCGCTGGTGGAGAACACGCATCGCCTGCGCCAGGCGGTGCGGAATATCCGAGGGTTCTTGCAGGCGGGGACGAATCAGGCTGTGCTGAGCGATGCCGCTCCCTGAATTCACCGGTCCGAGGTGCTGAACCGGCCAGTCCATCACCGAGTGTATCGTTGACAGACATACGTCATTGACGTATAGCTGGCGATGCGCTTCGACTGGGACCAGGCCAAGGGCGAACGCAACCGGATTCAGCGTGGCCTACCATTTGAGCTGTCGATTCCGCTGTTCGAGGGTCCAACTCTCGAGCGGGTCGACGAGCGGCGGAACTACGGCGAGGTCCGAATCCAGGCGATAGGCCTTGTAGGCGGGAGAACGTTGCTCTGCGTCTACACTGAGCGAGGCATGGTCCGACGGATCATCAGTTTGCGGTATGCGAACAGGAGAGAACGGGATGCCTATCGTGCGACGTACCCGGGGTGAGAGAAACCGCAAGCGCCTGTTGGCGGATTTGGCTGCAACGCCCCAGCCGAGTGAAGCCGACATCGAGCGGCAGGCGACGGAAGACGACAACGCATGGACCGACGCAGACGTGGCCGGTGCGATGCCGGTCTATCCGCCACCGACAGCCGCGCAGGTGCGCGACATACGGTCGCGGCTGGGCTTGAGCCAGGCACAATTCGCCCGACGCTTCGGCTTCACGGTCGACACGGTGCAGCAGTACGAACAAGGGCGCCGGGTGCCGTCAGGCCCAGCCTCGACGCTGCTGCGCGTCATCGCGTCAGAGCCGGACGCCGTGATGAATGCGCTCGATCCGCGCCGCAAGGTGAGAGAGCGCGATGCACATGCAGCGGAATGAGCGGGGTGGTGATAACGACCTTGACTGCGAGCGACGCCGCTTGGTCCGCGCCCCCACATCGTCACGCTACCTAGGAGTTCACGCGCGCCAAGCTGGCGGATGACGGAAGCCTGGCCAGCCGGTCGTGACGCCGTCGATCCACAAGGCGCAGATCATCGCCCAGTATCGGCAAATGGAGTTCGACGGCCTGCTCGAGGATGCCGACGCGATGGCAAAAGCCACCATCGTTGAGCGCAACGCGCGAGATCCAAGCCGGCTCGACGTGCTATGGGCACCCTACCTGGTCAGCGGCTTCCGCATCGTGCCCGCTTACAGGCAAGGTTCTGCCATCCCCGAAACACTGTATTTCTATGTATTTCTATCGGAAGGAACGCGCGTCCCTGGATGACTGGATTGCTTGCCTCGTTCTGCTATGCAGTCCTCACTGACATCCGAGGGAATAACATCGCCATGCCCGCCAGCCCAGCATCGCCACTCCAGGCTCCACTCCGATGACCCACCCTCTCTCCGTCGCCGTCGCCGGCCTGGGCACCGTCGGCGGCGGCGTGCTGAAGCTGCTGCGCGACAACGCCGACGTCATCACCGCGCGCGCCGGCCGCCCGATCGCCGTCACCGCGGTGTCCGCTCGCGACCGCACGCGCGATCGCGGCGTGTCGCTGTCCGGCCTGCGCTGGTACGAGGATCCCGTCGCACTTGCCGCCGACCCCGCCGTGGACGTGGTGGTGGAGCTGATCGGCGGATCGGATGGGCCGGCGCGCGCCCTGGTGCAGGCGGCACTGGCTGCCGGCAAGCCGGTGGTCACCGCGAACAAGGCGATGCTCGCGGTGCATGGCGCGGCCCTCGCCGCCGCGGCGGAGGAACGCGGCGTGCCGTTGGCGTTCGAGGCGGCGGTGGCCGGCGGCATTCCGGTGATCAAGGCACTGCGCGAGGGCCTTGCCGGGAACCGTATCGGCCGCATCGCCGGCATCCTCAACGGCACCTGCAACTACATCCTGACCCAGATGCGCGAACGCGGCCGCGAGTTCGCCGAAGTGCTCGGCGATGCGCAGAAGCTGGGCTACGCCGAAGCCGATCCGTCGTTCGACATCGACGGCATCGATGCCGCGCACAAGCTGGCGATCCTGGCTGCCCTGGCGTTCGGCCGGCCGGTCGCGTTCGACGCGGTGCATGTCGAGGGCATCCGCAGCGTGTCCGCGCTCGACATCGCGTTCGCCGGCGAGCTCGGCTATCGCATCAAGCTGCTCGGCATCGCGCGCCAGGCCGACGGCGGCATCGCCGCGCGCGTGCATCCCTGCATGGTGCCGCAATCCGCTCCGATCGCCCGCGTCGATGGCGTGTTCAACGCGGTGGTGGCGGAGGGCGACTTCGTCGGCCGCGTGATGCTGGAAGGCCGCGGCGCCGGCGCGGGGCCGACCGCTTCCGCCGTGGTCGCCGACCTGGTGGACATCGCGCGCAACCGCTTCACACCGGTCTGGGGCGCGGCGTCGGCCGAACTGTCGAATGCGCCATCGGTGCCGATGAGCGCGCATGTCGGCGCGTACTATCTCCGCCTGATGGTGGTGGACCGGCCGGGCGTCATCGCCGACGTGACCGCGGTGCTGCGCGACCTCGGCATCTCACTCGAATCGATGCTGCAACGTGGACGCTCGCCCGGTGAGGCGGTGCCTGTCGTGCTGGTGACCCATGAGACGCAGGAAAGTGCCATGCGCGAGGCGCTGACGCGGATCGCCGCGCTGAACGCGGTGCTCGAGGCGCCGACGCTGATCCGCATCGAGCCGGAGTGATCCTGCACCTCTTCCGCAGCGGCCAGGCCGAGACCGATCGGGTCGAGGCGTTCTCCGACGGCGTATTGGCAATCGTCATCACGTTGCTGGTGCTGGAGATCACCCCGCCCAGCGTGGCGGACGGCAATGCGGAGCTGTGGCGCTCGCTCGCCCGCCTGCTGCCGGTGATCGGCGCGTGGGTGGTGAGCTTCCTGTTCGTCCTGGTGTTCTGGGTCTCGCACCACTACCTGTTCGCCTCGCTCGCCAAGGTCGATCGCGGCGTGCTTTGGCTCAACGGCCTGTTCCTGCTGTTCATCTCGTTCACGCCGTTTCCGATGGCGTTGCAGGCACGGTTTCCCGGAACGGTGCCGGCGGCGTTCCTGCTCAGCCTGGCGATGCTGCTGACCGCATCGAGCTTCGGCCTGCTGCGCTGGTACGCCAGCATCCACGCCGGGCTGCTGCGGCCCGGAATCGACCAGCACAGCGCGTGGCAGGCGATGCGCCGCAGCATGTTGGCGCCTTCGCTGTACCTGATCGGCACGCTTGCGGCATTTGTCGCGCCTTGGGTGTCGCTGGTGATCCAGGTGATCGTGCCGCTGCTCTTCATCGTGCCGCATCGCATCGACAACGAGTTGGGCCGGGAGCCGTAGCGCAACTACAGCTCGATCACCCCGCCGCGCAGGCCCTTCGCCACGGCCTCCGCGCGGCTGGTCGCATCCAGCTTGGCGAACAGCGCTTCGAGATGGAACTTCACCGTGTGCACCGAAATCCCGAGGGCACGCGCCGCCGCCTTGTTGCTCATGCCTTGGCCGACCAGGGTCAGGATCTCCGCCTCGCGCGGCGTCAGCAGCGGCGCCGCGTCCTCGGCGGCATGGAACCCGTCAGCCGGGATGCCGCCCGGTGCGCGCACCAGCAGCCCGGCTGCGGCGGCACGCAGCGCCGCATCCAACTGCTCTGCGGTGACACTGCGCGGCAGCACGCCGGCGGGCTGTTCGCCGGCCAGCGACCGGTCCGTCAGCACGACCACCGGCGCCTCCGCCTCGCCTGGCGGTTCGGCATCGCGCGCCAGGTCGCAGAGCACGACGTCGGGCGCGTCGCTTACCAGTGTATGGCCAGCGGCCTCCAGCATCACGGCGAGGCCCCGCCGGCGCACCTTGTCGCCGGTGCGCAGCAGGATGCGGAGGCCCTCGTTCATGGCTTGGCGGGGCGGGCGCCGATCGTCACGGTGACAAGACGCACCTCGCCGGCCCGCAGGAGCTTCAGCGTCGCGGGCTGGCCGATGCGTTCGGGTGCCAGAGCCGCCGCCAGGCCGCGGGTGCGGCCGGTGCGGCGGCCGTCCACCTCCAGGATGATGTCGCCGGGCAGCACGCCGGCCTGTTCCGCCGGTGCGTCGGGGGCGAGGCCGACCACCATCATGCCGGTGTCGCGGCCGGCCACCTCGCGAAACCGCTCCGGGACCTCGACAGTCTGCAACCCGACGCCGAGCCAGCCGCGCGCGATACGGCCCTCGGTCAGCAACGGGTCGAGCACGCGCTCGACCGTGGCCGCGGGGATCACCAGCGCGCGCTGGCGCGGGCCGGAGGTGGACATGCCGATGAGTTGGTTGCCGAGTGTCAGCACCGGGCCGCCCTCGTCCGCGCCAAGACGCGTGTCGAGCCGCAGCAGCGCCTCGATGCGGCCACCGGTCTGGCTGTGCCATTCCGGCCCGGTGGCGTGCACCATGCCGAGGCGCCCGGTGGGCGCGCCGCGCGCATCGGCGCCGACGATCAGCGCCAGCGAGCCGGGGCGAGGGGAAGCGGCAATGGCGGGCAGCGCCGCGCCCGACTTCTGCGCCAGGCGCAGCACGGCGACGTTGGTGCCCGGGTCGCATCCGGCCAGGGTCGCCTCGGTCTCCGCGCCGTTGTGCACAACCGGGAAGGTGTGGGCCTCCGGCAAGAGCTGCTCGGACGTCACGACCACGTCGTCGCGCCACAGGATGCCGCTGCAATCGCGGCGCCCAGTGCGGATGGCGACGACGAAGCGCGATGCGGCGGCAAGACGGTCGGCCAGTGCGGCGGAAAACTGCTCGAGTGGGTCGGTACTCATGACTGCGAACTCCTTTGCCTGTGCCGGCAGGCTGCACCGCGCGGCACAGTCGCGGCATCGGCCGGATGACCGGTGCGACGCCCGGCCGGATGGCCGGGATGTTGCGGGACCGCTCCGCTCCTATCTGGGGCGCTTTGAGGACAATTGCATGCCGCTCGATGCCACCGGCTCGCCGCCGCCTGACGAACTCGACCCCTATTCCGCGCAGATCGCCAACGCCTTCGACCGCGTAGGCCCCGCCGTTGTGCACGTGATCGCATTCGGCACCGACGGGAGGCCAAAGGGGCAGGGCTCGGGCGTGATCTTCACACCGGACGGCTACGTGTTGACCAACGCGCACGTGGTGGCCGGTGCGGCACGGCTGCGTGCCTCGTTCATCGACGGCCAGGCGATGGACGCCGCACTCGTCGGCGAGGACGCCGATACCGACACCGCGGTGCTGCGCCTGTCAGGCAACGGCCTGCCGCATGCCGAACTCGGCCGATCCGCGACGCTGCGGGTAGGGCAGCTTGTGGCGGCGATCGGCAATCCGCTTGGCTTCCAATGCACCGTCACCGCCGGCATCGTGTCCGCGCTCGGCCGCACGTTGCGGACGCGCTCGGGGCGGATGATCGATAGTGTGATCCAGACCGACGCGCCGTTGAACCCCGGCAATTCCGGCGGTCCGCTGGTGAGCGGCGCGGGGCGCGTGGTCGGCATCAACACCGCGACGATCGCGCCGGCGCAGGGCATCTGCTTCGCGATCGGCATCGACACAGCGGTGTGGGTGGCGACCCGGCTGATGCGCGACGGGCGGGTGCGGCGGTCGCGGTTGGGGCTGTCGGGGCAGACGGTGCCGATCGACACGCGGGTGCGGCGGTTCCATCACCTCGCGCAGCCAAGCGGTGTGCTGGTGCTGGAGGTGGTCGCCGGCGGCCCTGTGGCGGAGGCCGGCGTGCTGCGCGGCGACGTGGTGGTGGCCTTTGACGGCATGCCCATCGTCGGGGTGGACGATCTGCACCGCTCGCTGACAGAGGAGCGGGCAGGGCGGGCGTTGCCGCTGACGTTGCTCCGCCGGGCCGAGATGCTGGAAGTGTCGGTGACGCCAGGGGAGGCGTGAGGGATGTGTCCTATCGGCCGCCGCACGTGGTCCGGGTAACGACGTGGTGGGCGCACTGACGGTGTCCATCCCGATCCGCGGCTACTCGGCTGAGGTCCGCGCACAGGCGATCGAGGCGGCGATTGCGGCAGTGCGCGATTTGTCGCATCAACTCGGCGCGTCATGACCACCCACGATCCCGTCCGCTTCGTCGCCAAGAACATGCGCGTCGATCTTCGGCTGATGGCCGAGATGATCGCGCCCGGGTCGCGCGTGCTCGACATCGGCTGCGGCGACGGAACGCTGATCGACCACCTGTCGCGTACCAAGGGCTGCGACGCGCGCGGCATCGAGATCGACATGGCCGAGGTGATCCGGGCGGTGGCGCACGGCATGCCGGTGATGCACGGCGATGCCGACACCGACCTGGCGCACTACCCGGACGGCGCGTTCGACTATGTGGTGCTGTCGCGTACGCTCCAGGCGGTGGAGCGGCCGCGCGCCGTGCTGCGGCAGATGCTGCGGATCGGCACCCGAGCGGTGGTGAGCTTCCCGAATTTCGGCCACTGGCTGGTACGCTGGCAACTGGTCAGCACCGGGCGGATGCCGGTGACGCCGACCTGGGACCGGCCGTGGCACGAGACGCCGAACATCCACCCCTGCACGATCCGCGACTTCTTCGCGCTGTGCGAGCACGACGGCTACGTGGTGGAGAACTGGCTCGCCGCGGATGATGCGGGCGGGCGCACGCCGTGGCGGCGCGCGCCGCGGCTGGCAAATCTGTTCGGCGAACAGGGGCTGTTCCTGCTGCGGCGCGTCCACGCCGCCGAGTGATCCACGGCCATTGACGCAGCGATCCGTGGCGCCGTAGGTTGCGCCCGCTGGGGCCAGCCCCACCCTCGTGATTTGTCCGGCCGGATTGCGGCGAGGTGAAACAAGCGCGCTAAAGAGGCCAGCGGACAGCCCATCCTTCGGGCTCAAGCTGCTCCACCGGTCGGGCCAGATGTTCAGAGGGGCCTGACAATGACCAGCGATACCACGAACTACCGTACCGCCACCCGGCTCGTGCACGGCGGCGTGCAGCGCAGCGCATTCGGCGAGACCGCCGAGGCACTGTATCTCACATCGGGCTATATCTATGACGATGCCGAGCAGGCCGAAGGCACGTTCGCCGGCACGGTCGATCACTATCAGTATTCACGGTTCGCCAATCCGACGGTGTCGATGCTGGAGGAGCGGCTCTGCCTGATCGAGGGCGCCGAAGCCTGCCGTACCACGGCGACAGGCATGGCCGCAGTGAATTCGGCGCTGCTCGCGCATCTCAAGGCGGGCGACCGCGTGGTGGCATCGCGCGCGCTGTTCGGGTCCTGCCACTGGATCGTTTCGACCCTGCTGCCGAAGTTCGGCATCGCCACCGAGTTCGTCGATTGCGCCGACCTTGCACAGTGGCGTGCGGCGCTGTCGCGACCGGCGCAGCTTGTGCTGCTGGAGACGCCATCCAACCCGATGTTGGAACTGGTGGATCTGCGCGCCGTCGCCGATCTCGCGCATGCCGCAGGGGCGGTCGTGGTGGTGGACAACGTATTCGCCACGCCGCTGTTGCAGCAGCCGCTGAGGTTCGGCGCCGATGTGGTGGTGTATTCCTGCACCAAGCACATCGACGGCCAGGGCCGCGTGCTTGGCGGCGCGGTACTTGGCAGCCGGAAGTGGATCACCGAGACGTTGCAGCCGTTCATCCGCAACACCGGGCCTGCGATGTCGCCATTCAATGCCTGGGTGCTGCTGAAGGGACTGGAGACGCTGGCGCTCCGCGTCGATGCCGCCAGCCGCGGCGCGGCGACGATCGCCGGGTTCCTTGCCGCGCGACCGGAGGTGACGCGCGTGTGGTATCCGACACGCACCGATCATCCGCAGCAGGCGCTGGCGCTGCGGCAGATGACGGCGGGCGGTACGGTGGTGACGTTCGAGGTGGCGGGCGGCAAGGACGCGGCGTTCAGCGTGATGAACTCATTCGGGCTGATCGCGGTGTCGAACAACCTAGGCGATTCGAAGTCGCTGGTGACGCATCCCGCCACCACCACGCATATGCGCATCGGCGCGGACGAGCGTGCGAGGCTCGGCATAACGGACGGTGTGATCCGGCTGTCCGTCGGGCTGGAGGATGTCGAGGACCTGAAGGACGACCTGGCGCGCGCGCTGGCGACGATCGGTCACGTCGCCACGGCGCGCGCCGCCGAGTGACCGGTCGCCGACCGCCTATTGCACCGATCCTTCGCCGTCCAACGGGCGTACGTCGCCCCTGAACACATTGCCGATGAGCCGCGCCGGTGTCGCGCTGATGTTGCGGACGAATGTCGTCTGCTGCTTCTGGTCGTTGGTGAACGTGTTGTTTCTGAAGATGAGTTCCTCCGTCGGCTGGGTAACGCCTTCGGCACCGATCGCGATGGCATTGAGCTGGTTCTCCGTATTGGGTCCTTTCTCCATCGTGTTGCCTTCGACGATCACGGTTCCTCCGTTCGGTGCGTCTATCAGGTAGCTGGATCTGCCCTCGGGACCATCCTCCAGAACGCAGTCGATCACCTCCGTCCGCAAGGCGCGGGATTTGATGTGATGTCCGACATACGTTTCGAAGAACCTCGATCGCTCCACGTGCAGCAGCGTGACGCGGTTGATGTAGATGCCATGCGCGCAGGCATGCTCGCATCGGCCGTTGCCGATGAACTCGCTGTCCAGGATGCGGATCTCGGCGTCGCCGCTGCGGGCGAGGATGCCGTTCTCATTGTCGATGAAGCGGCTGTTCTCGACCGTCAGGTTGCCGCCCTCGGCACGAATGCCGGCACCGTTCTCGTTCGGCACGTGCGCCCGCTGCAAGGTGAGGTTGCGTATGATGATGTTGTTGCCGGCGGTCACCAGTATCGCCTTTCCGCCGCAGCTCTTGTCGGTCATGACGGCGCCTGCGCCTTTGCCCTGAATGGTGAGATCGTTCTGGCGCACGATCGCACAGTCGACATACTGCCCCGGGTATATCTCGATCGTGTCGCCATCCTGCGCCGCGGCCACCGCCTCGCTGGGCAGCGCGAACTGATGGCTCTGTCCTACCTCCAGCGTTCGCGCCAGGAGCGGGAACGACCAGACGCACAGGGCCAAGGCAAGCAACGTCCTCATCACCGGCGGCAACCGAATCTGCTGGATACTGGACAACATCGCTCCGCTCGCCTTGAATTCCGCTTCACGAGGCAAACCTGTTGGTCGCGCCATGGCGGAAGACTATTCCAAGATCACACGCAATGTCCGCGTCAGCGTGCGGTCCTTCTATCTGGAGGACCAGTCGCAACCGGACGAGAGCCACTATGTCTGGGCCTATCGCGTGAAGATCGAGAACCGCGGGCGCGAGCCCGTGCAGCTCCTGCGCCGCACCTGGCAGATCACCGATGCACGCGGCCGCACCCAGCACGTCCACGGCGCCGGCGTGGTCGGCGAGCAGCCGCTGCTCGAGCCGGGCGAGAGCTTCGAATACACCTCCGGCACGCCGCTCGACACGCCCTCTGGTTTCATGGTCGGCGCCTACCACATGCTGGTGCCGTCGTCAGGAGAGAACTTCGACGTCGCCATTCCGGCGTTCAGTCTGGACAGTCCGCACCAGAGCGGTAGGGTGCATTAGCCGATTACCGGGTCGGCCACCCAGACGACCCATTGTCCCCATATCCGGAGGAATTGTGCAGTGAACATCGTCACGCCTGTCGCCCGCGAGGCGGCGGCTGCCTCGACCGGCCGGCCGTCACGCGAGGAGACCGAAGCGGCCATCCGAACCCTGCTGCGCTGGGCCGGCGACGATCCGGCGCGCGAGGGGCTGGTCGATACCCCCGCCCGCGTTGCGCGTGCCTACGAGGAGTTCTTCTCCGGCTACGCCATCGATCCGGTGGCGCTGCTCGAGCGCACCTTCGAGGAGACCGACGGCTACGACGAGATCGTGCTGCTGCGTGACATCCGGCTGGAGAGCCACTGCGAGCACCATATGGTGCCGATCATCGGCCGGGTGCATGTCGCCTACCTGCCGCACCACCGTGTGGTGGGGATCAGCAAGCTGGCGCGCGTGGTGGACGCCTATGCCCGACGCTTGCAGATCCAGGAGAAGCTCACGGCGCAGATCGCCAATACGATCCAGCAGGTGCTGGAGCCGCGCGGGGTAGCCGTGGTGATCGAGGCGGCCCACCAGTGCATGACCACGCGCGGCGTGCACAAGCCGGACGTGACGATGGTCACCAGCCGCATGCTGGGTGCGTTCCGCGACGATCCGACGACGCGGCGCGAGGTGCTTGCGATGATCGGCAACGGCAGAGGCATGGGCGGCGAGCGCTGATCTCGCCGCCCGCCGTTATCAGGCCTCGTGGAACACCAGCGTCCTGATCTCGATGCTTTCGCGCGGAAGTACATCGGCCGGCGCGGTCGGATCTTCGAACGCCGTATGCGGAGCGAAGCGGGCACGCCCGTCGGTCTTCGAATCGAAGCATTTCAGCAGCAGCGCCTCGTCCGGCTGCATCTCCGGCACGTAGAACCAGCGATGCGCCGGGTTGTAGGTGACACCGTAGGTCTCGCCCACCCGGTTCTGGTACACCAGATCGGATGGCACGAGATCGCCGGACGCCACGGAGCCCGCGTCGCATACCGCGAGCGGCGCATCGCGCAACGGTCCGCGGATCGGTCGCCACAGGTTGATCACCTGCACGCGGCCGCTTAACAGATGCTCCGCCTCATCGCCGAAGAAGTCACGCACACGCTGCGGACCGGACGTCGCCGTATGATCCACGTGAACGCCGGTCGCAGGCTGTCGCGGCGTGCCGGGGACCCGGTCGGCAGCGCCGCGCACGCGACGTCGCAGCGTGTGGTCGAAGATGAACACCTTGCTGGCGCCGGTGGCCTCGGCGATCGCCCGCTGCACCTCGGGATAGTACACGCGCCGGACCTCGTCCTCGTCCCAGAAATCCTGGACCGCACTCGCGCCTTGCAGCACCGCGAAGCCCTCTCGGTCGAGTGAGATATCGGCGGCGGCGGGCCGCGCGTCACGGATCCCGACGATGTGCGACTCGCGCTCGGAATTGGAGCGGGGGACGCCGGGCGGCGGGTCGAACGTGTAGTTGCGCGGCCGTTCGGCCATCGGTGCAAGGTAGTTCAGCGTAGCCTCGATCCGCGGCAGATGGTCGAAGCGGTCAGCGTTCATGGGTTGGTCCTCCTCGATAGGTCGATCGGCTGCTGGCTCAGCACGGCGGCTGCGCGCGCCAGAACGGGGAGCGGAGCTCGCGATACACGTCTGCTGTCGTGGCGCCGAAATCCGCCAGTTCACGGTCCGTCAGGCTGGCCAACGTGTCCCGCTCGCGGATCCTCTGGCGCCAAAGCCGCAACGTCGCCGCGAACCGCGCGAGCAGGCCCTTGCGCCCGCCGGACCACGGCCGCACGCCTAGCGGTTGAGAATTTGTCAGGGAAGGATGGGCAATCACGGCCATGGCCGTTACTCCTTGTCATGCAGTCTTGCTCCCAGGTGTGCCCGGGCCAGGCGTTCCACAAAGGATACTTTGTCAGCCTTCATATGAGCCAAAGTCATGTTAGGCTTGGCGCCATGGCCGACCTGCCTTCGCTCACCGGGCTGCGCGCCTTCGAGGCGGCGGCGCGCCACCTGAGCTTCACGCGCGCCGCCGCCGAGCTGAACGTCACCCAGACCGCGATCAGCCACCTGATCCGCCGGCTGGAGGACCAGCTTGGCATCGCCCTGTTCGTTCGCCGCAACCGCGCCCTGGAGCTGACCCGCGAGGGCGAGTCCTATCTGCCCGCGGTGCGCGGTGCGTTCGAGGACCTGCGCCGCGCCACGGCCCGACTGCGCCGCTCCGAGCGGGACGGGCTGCTCACCGTCAGCACCACCGCGTCGCTTGCCGCCAAGTGGCTGGTCACGCGGGTGGCAGCCTTCCAGGACGCCAATCCCGGCATCGAGGTGCGCATCACCACCTCGTCGCATCTGGTCGATTTCGCGCGAGACGAAGTGGACATGGCGGTCCGCTACGGCCGGGGGAACTGGCCGGGGCTGCGCACCGACTGGCTGATGGCCGAGGACATGTTCCCCGTGTGCAGCCCGTCGCTGCTGACCGGCGAGTCGCCGCTGCGCACCCCGGAGGACCTCGCACACCATACCCTACTGCATGCCACGGTGTCGCGCGAGGACTGGCAGCTCTGGCTCACCGCGGCGGGGCTGCCGGTGTCGCTCGCGACGCGGCGCGGTCTCAGCTTCGACCAGAGCTTCATGGCGATCCAGGCAGCGGTCGAAGGCCTTGGCGTCGCGCTGGGCCGCACGCGCTTCGTCGAGGCGGACATCGCCGCCGGCCGTCTGGTGGTGCCGTTCGATGTCGTGCTGCCGGCGGATGCCGGCTTCTACATCGTCGCACCCGAGGCGACCGCCGATTCGCCGAAGATCGCGCTGTTCCGTGACTGGCTGATCGGATCGGTCGCGCCGGGCGGAGTGGCGCCGCCACCCCCGTAACCCGCAAGCCCGGAGGCAGCATGCAGCCCGAGATGGACCATTTCGCCGACCGGCTCGTTGCCGGCATGACCGATGCGATCGTCTATGCCGACGGCGACGGCATCATCCGTCACTGGAATAGCGGTGCGACACGGATATTCGGCTTCACCGCGACCGAGGCATGCGGCCAATCGCTCGACATCATCATACCCGGGAACCTGCGCGAGCGGCACTGGCACGGCTACCGCGCCACCATGCGTACGGGAGAAACCCGCTATGGCGATGGTCAGATCCTCTCGGTGCCGGCTATGCGCAAGGACGGCACGCGGATTTCCGTCGAGTTCAGCATCGTGCCGTTCACCGACGATGCAGGGCAGATGATCGGCATCGCCGCGATCATGCGCGACGCCACCGCGCGGTTCGAGGAGTTGCGCGCATTGCGCAAGGAACTTGCGGCGCGGACCTGAGCGGTTGCCGGTGCGCCCGGCGCATGGCACGGTCCCGCGACGCCGTACCCAAGCAGCAGTGAGCACGTTCAGTGACATTCATCCTGGCCAGCCGCCCGAACGTCTATTCGTCGAGTCCGCTCGACCGCATCGGGACCAGACGCGAGGACGCCGCGTGGATCGAGCAACGGCTGCACGATCCGGACTCGCTGTTCGTCCCGGTGTGGCGCAATCGCAATCTGGTGCGCGGCATCGATGAAGGCGCGCCGGAGGCCGTGTTCATCTCCGGCGAAATGACGCACACGCTGCGCATGCAGGGCGGACCGTGGGCATTCCTCGGTCTGCACGACGGGCTTGCGGTGTTCGCCGTGGACATCAGCACAGCCGAGGACCCGGTGCCTTTGCTGTCGGAGGAGTTGGGCAAGTTCGTCGACCTGCGTTCGGTCGGCTGGGGCGTGGCGCGGCCGGAGGCGTCGATCCTCGCGCATGCCCGCGGGCTGATGCACTGGCGCGCGCGCCACCGGTTCTGCGGAGTGTGCGGCGGCGTGTGCGATGTCCGCAGCGCCGGCCACATGATGGTCTGCACCGCGTGCGAGGCCCAGCACTTTCCCCGCACCGACCCCGCCGTGATCATGCTGGTGACCCGCGGCGACCACGCGCTGCTCGGCCATTCGCAGCGCTTCCCGCGATCCAACATGTATTCCACGCTGGCCGGCTTCGTGGAGCCGGGCGAAACGCTGGAAGAGGCGGTGCGCCGCGAGGTGTTCGAGGAAGCCGGCATCAAGGTCGGCGCGGTGCAGTACCACTCCAGCCAGCCCTGGCCGTTCCCCGGCAACATCATGCTGGGTTTCTACGGCGAGGGACTGAGCGAGGACATCACCATCGATCCGGAAGAGATGCTCGACGTACGCTGGTTCTCGCGCGAGCAGATCGCCAATTGCGAGGCGCACGGCTTTCTTTTGCCACGAGTGGACAGTATCGCGCGGCGGCTGATCGAGGACTGGATGGCGACGGAGTGAAGCTGCGTTTCGTGGTCCTGCTGGGTGTCGCGCTGGCCGCCTGCGACAGTGTTGGTAACAGTCCCCAGGCGCAATGCGAGCGCGAGGCGGACAAGGATCCCGCGGTCGTGGAAGTCTACACGCGTACCAATGGCATGTACACGTTTCCCTACACGCAACGCGACGACCTGATTCAGGCGACACGTCAGGCGGTGATGCGCTGCATGCGATCGAAGGGCCTCTCGCCACCGGGCGGCGTGCAGCCTGTGGTGCCGCGCTGACGATGGCCGATCTGCTGACCATCGGTTATCAGAACTGCACGGTCGATGACGTGCTGGCGGAACTGCGCCGGGCGCGCGTGTCACTGCTGATCGACGTGCGCGCGGTGCCGCAGTCGCGCAAGCCGGGCTTTTCGAAGCGGCAGCTTGCCGCCGGGCTGGACGAGCACGGCATCGCCTATGTGCATCTGCAGGGCCTGGGCACGCCGAAGCCGGGCCGCGATGCGGTGCGTGCAGGCCACCCGGAGCGGATGGAACCGATCTTCCGCGAACACATGCGTTCGGATCGCGCGCAGGCGGACCTGGCGCAGGCGAAGCAGCTCGTGCGGCAAAGGCGGGCGTGCCTGCTCTGCTTCGAGCGCGATCCCATGACATGTCATCGTCGGTTTGTCGCCGAGATGATCTCGGCGGAGACGGGGCAGCCGATCGTTCACCTCCACCCGCCGGTGTAATGCCAGGAGCGCTGCGCGCCCGCGATCAGAAGTGGCTCCACCCGCCGGTTTCCAGGACCATCGGCTCGCCGTCAGATCCGCGCACGATGACACCGGGCGGGCCAGAGCGGACCGCGCCGATGCGGGTTACCGCGATACCGGCGGCAAGCGCCGCCTCGCGCAATGCGGCCTCGCGCGGTGGCGGGACGATCAGCAGAAGCTCGTAGTCGTCGCCGCCGGTCAGGCAGGTGGCGAGCCAACCTGGACCCGCGGCGCGCGCCGCATCGGACAGCGGCACGAGGGCGGCATCGATCTCGGCGGTGACGCGGCCGGCGCGGCAGATATGGCCGAGGTCCTGCACCAGCCCGTCGGAAACATCCATGCAGGCCGAGGCGATGCCGGAAACCGCCAGGCCAATGCGCGGCTGCGGCAGTCGATAGCGGGCGAGCAGATGGCCCGTCGGATCGGCGAGCCGGCCGCGCGCCACGGCGAGGCCGAGGGCGCCGTCGCCGATCGTGCCGGTGACCCAGACTCTGTCGCCCGGTGCGGCGCCGGTCCTATGTACCGCCTTGCCCGGTGCGATGTGACCGATCGCCGTGAGCGACAATGCGATGGGTCCCGGTGTCGAGGTGGTATCGCCACCCAACAGCGTGATGCCGTACTCGCGCTGGTCCTGCGCCAGCCCGGCAGCGAAGCCGGCGAACCATTCGTCGGGGGTCGTGCGCGGCGCCGACACGGTCATCAGATAGCCAAGAGGCGTCGCGCCCTTGGCGGCGAGGTCGGACAGGTTCACCCGCAGCAGCTTGCGGCCCACCAGGTCCGGCGGATCGTCAGCCAGGAAATGCACGCCCGCCACCATCGCATCGGCGGTCAGCACAAGTTCTCGCCCCGGGGGCGGCATCAGCACGGCGGCATCGTCCTGCAGGTCCAGTGCGCCCGGCCCGGCAAGCGGTCGGAAATGCCGTGCGATCAGCGCGAACTCGGCCGGGAGGTCGGACGCCACGCCTCAGGCCAGATCGACGGCGTAGCGCTTGAGGTCTGCCAGCGCGCAGTGCTCCAGCGCGCCCTCATGAGTGGCGCGCAGCACGACCCGCGGCGCCGCGTTCGCATCCAGCGCCTCCTGCCAGCGCGGCGCGCACAGGCACCAGCGATCGCCCGGTCGCAGACCGGCGAAGCCGAACTCGGGATGCGGCGTCGAGAGATCGTTGCCGGCGGCTTTGCTGAACGCCAGGAACTCGGCCGTCATGACCGTGCAGACCGTATGGCTGCCGAAATCTTCCGCACTGGTGTCGCAGCAGCCGTTGCGGAAGAAACCGGTCATCGGCCGGGTAGAGCAGACGTCGAGGATGCCACCCAGCACGTTGCGCGATGGACGGCGACCCGGTTGGCGTGAGGTTTCATCGAATGGCATTGGCTTTGCTCCGTGGTCAGAACCCTGCATCCGGCTGCGCCAGATAGGCAAGCTCCTCCGGTGTGCTGACGCGCCCCAACGCGGCATTGCGATGCGGGAACCGGCCGAAGCGACGGATCACATCGCGATGAGCTTCGGTGTAGCGCATCGACTCCTCGCCAAGTGCGTCGCGCAGCATGGCGAACAGACGCACGGACTCGTCCTGGTCGGCGATGTCCTCCGAGTGCTCGAACGGCAGATAGACGAACATCCGCTCCATCGGTGCCAGCCCCTGGTCGATGCCTCGGGCGACAGCGGACCGCGCGATCTCGCGAGCCTTGGCATCGGCGGCGAACGCTTCCGGCGAACCGCGATACAGGTTGCGGGAGAACTGGTCCAGCAGGATGACAAGCGCCAACGTGCCGCGCGGGGTATCTGTCCAGCGATCGAGCGCGCCGGCTTTGGCATCGCGCAGCGCATCCGCGAATTTCGCGCAAGCGGCGTCGAAGTCTGTCTCGGCTTCGAACCACAGCTTGCGGAACGCGCCGGCATCGCCGGCGAACCAGAAGTCCAGCACATCGTCCGGCGTCGTCATCCCAGCGCCTGATCGAGCAACCGAACGGAATGGCGCGCCTCACGCCCGGCCAGGTCACGGATCTGATGGCGACACGAGGTACCGTCGGCGACGAGAATATCGGTCGCCGGCGCGGCGCGCACGGCAGGCAGCAGCCCAGCCTCGGCCATCGCGCGCGATTCCGCCTGCGTTTCCGCCTGGTAACCGAACGAACCCGCCATGCCGCAGCACGACGACGCGATCGGTTTCACCGAGAGGCCGGGGATCTGCCGCAGCACAGCCAGCGCGGCCGGGAAGGCGCCGAACGATTTCTGGTGGCAATGGCCGTGCACGTGCGCCGTGGCGGCCATATTTGTCAGCGGCAACGGCGGTTTCTCACGCGCGAGGAACTCGCTGAGCAGGACGGCACGATTGGCGAGCGCGTCGGCAGCAGCACCCGGCAGCAGCGACCGGTACTCGTCGCGCAGCGTCAGCAGACAGGATGGTTCCAGTCCAACCACCGGAAGGTCGCCGCCAAGGACATCGAGCGTCCGGCGGGCTTCGTCGCGCGCCTTGTCCACCATGCCGGCGGAGAGGTAGCTCCGGCCGCAGCAAAGCCTGCGGCCGCGGTACTCCGGCATCCGCACGCGGTAGCCGGCAGCGGTCAGTACGCGCAAGGCAGCGCGCAGGTTCTCCGGCTCGAACCAGCGATTGAACGTGTCGGCGAACAGGATGACGTCGCCGCGCGGATGCGACGGCGCAAAATCGGCGACTTCGCGGTCGCGGAATGCGTCGCGTCGCCAGGCGGGAAGCGGGCGTGACGCGGCGAAACCGGTCATGCGCTCGCCGAGCCGGCGTAAAGCTTGGATGCGGTTGCGCAGATTGATCAGCGGCGCGAAGGACGCAGCGAGCGGCGCATAACGCGGCAGCTCGGCGACCAGCCGGTCGCGCCGCGTCGGGCCGTGTCGGTCGAGGCGTGCAGCCAGCACCTCGATCTTCATCTTCGCCATGTCGACGCCGGTCGGGCACTCGCGCCTGCACGCCTTGCATGACACGCAGAGCGACATCGCATCCGCCACCGCATCGGATGCCATCGCGTCCGCGCCAAGCTGGCCGGTGAGCGCCAGCCGCAGCGTGTTGGCGCGCCCGCGCGTCACGTGCGTCTCGTCACGGGTCACGCGATAGGAGGGACACATGACGCCGGCGTCGAATGCGCGGCAGGTGCCGTTGTTGTTGCACATCTCGACTGCGCCGAGCATGCCGCCGAGTGGCCCGGGATGGTCCGACCAGTCGAGCTTTGGCGCGAAGTGGGGGATCGGCGCGTAGCCCCATCCGTAGCGAAACAGCGTGCGGTCATCCATGCGCGGCGGGCGCACGATGCGACCCGGGTTCAGCATGTTGTGCGGATCGAATGCATCCTTCACCGCTTCGAACGCGCGCACGATGCGCGGCCCGAACATGGCTGCATGGAATTCGCTGCGCACCAAGCCGTCGCCGTGTTCGCCGCTGTGCGAACCTTTGTACTCGCGCACCAGGGCGAAGCACTCCTCGGCCACGGCTCGCATCGTGGCAACGTCCTTGGGGTCCTTCATGTTCAGCACCGGCCGGACGTGCAGACAGCCCACCGAGGCGTGCGCATACCAGGTGCCCTTGGTGCCGTGCTTCTCGAACACGTCGTTCAGGCGCTCGGTGTAGTCCGGCAGGTCCTCGAGATCGACGGCGCAGTCCTCGATGAACGATACCGGTTTTCCGTCGCCCTTCATCGACATCATGATGTTGAGACCGGCCTCGCGCACCGCCGCTATATCGGCCTGAAAGCCGGCATCGTTCGCGCGGACCACGGCATTCGAATAGCCGAGATCGCCCATCAGCTCTTCGAGATCGTCGAGCTTCGCCGCGAGCGGCGCATCCTCGTGACCGTGGAATTCCACGATCAGAACACTGTCCGGTTCGCCGATCAGCATCCGATCGATCGTCGCGGTGAACATCGGGATGCCGCGGCCGAGGTCGATCATCGTGCGATCCACCAGTTCCACCGCCTCGGGATCGAGCTGCACGATGTGCTGCGCCGCTTCCATCGCCTTGCGGAAGGTCGGGAACTGGCAGATGCCGAGCAGTTTGCGTGGCTTGATTGGCAAGAGCGCGAGTTCGATCGCCGCGGAGAAGGCGAGGGTGCCTTCCGATCCCACCAGCAGCCGCGCCAGGTTCTCCTGACCGGCGAGGCGTGCCACCGGCGTCAGTACTTCCATATTGTAGCCGCCGACGCGGCGAAGCTGAGAGGGAAACCGCGCGGCGATTTCTTCCGCTTCCGCGGCACCCAAGGCGCGCAGCCGCTGGATCAGTTCGGCGATGCCGGCCGGCACGTCGGCGCCGATATTGTCGCGCAACAGACCGAACTTGTGCTGTGTCCCGTCCGCCAGGATTGCGTCGATCGCCCGGACGTTGTCCGCCATCAGCCCGTAGCGGATCGACTTCGAGCCGCACGAGTTGTTGCCTGCCATGCCGCCGATGGTGCAGCGCGCGTGCGTCGAGGGATCGACCGGGAAGAACAGGCCGTGCTGCCGCAGCGCGTCGTTCAAATGCCCCAGCACAAGGCCAGGCTCCACCAATGCGGTGCGCGCCTCTGCATCGATGTGCAGGATGCGGCGCAGGTGCTTCGAGCAGTCGATGACCAGTGCGCGGTTCACCGTCTGGCCGCACTGGCTGGTGCCGCCGCCGCGCGGCAACACGGGAACCCCTTCCTCGCGCGCAATCGCGAGCGCAGCGGCGACGTCGCCGATCTCCTCCGGCACGATCACGCCGAGAGGCTCTATCTGATAGATCGACGCATCGGTGGCGTAGCGTCCGCGATCGGCCCGACTGAACAGCACCTCGCCGCGTATCTCGCGCCTGAGGCGCTCGGCGAGCCGGGAATCGCCGGGAGCAATTGTGGCACTCATGATGGCGCCGATTGTCTCCCGGCGCAGCCCGGATAACAATGCGCCGACCCCGAAACAGGCACATCGATATGACGCAATATCACGCCGGCCGGCATTTCCTGCAGATCCCCGGCCCCACCAACGTGCCGGACCGCGTGCTGCGCGCTATCGACAACCCAACGATCGACCATCGCGGCCCTACCTTCGGGCGGCTGGGCATGGAGATCCTGACCAACCTCCGGGCGGTGTTTCAGACCAAGGGCCCGGTGATCATCTACCCCGCATCCGGTACCGGCGCCTGGGAGGCGGCGCTGGCCAATACGTTGTCGCCGGGAGACGCCGTCCTTATGTGCCGCACAGGCTGGTTCGCCACGCTGTGGAACGAGATGGCGCTGCGGCTCGACCTCAAGCCGATCTTCATCGACACCGACTGGCGGCGCGGCGCCGATGTGGCGGCGATCGGCGTGGCACTCGCGGACGACAAGGCGCATCGCATCAAGGCGGTGTGCGTGGTGCACAACGAGACCTCGACCGGCTGCACGTCGCGCATCGACGATGTGCGTCGCGCGATGGATGCCGCGCATCATCCGGCGCTGCTGATGGTCGACACCATCTCGTCGCTCGCGTCGATCGACTATCGCCATGACGAATGGGGCGTCGATGTCACCGTCGCCGGCTCGCAGAAGGGGCTGATGCTGCCGCCTGGCCTGTCGTTCAATGCGATCAGCGACAAGGCGCTGAAAGCCACCGAGACCGCCGGCCTGCACCGCAGCTACTGGGACTGGCGGCCGATGCTGGAGGCGAACAAGACCGGCTATTTCCCTTACACGCCAGGCACCAATCTGTTGTTTGGCCTGAACGAGGCGGTGACCATGCTGCTGGAGGAAGGCCTGCCGAACGTGTTCGCCCGCCACGACCGCCACGCCGAGGCGACGCGCCGCGCCGTCCGCACCTGGGGGTTGGAGGTGCAGTGCGCCGATCCGCGGCACTATTCCTCGTCGCTGACCGCGGTGCGCGTGCCCGAAGGCCACAGCGCCGATGCGCTCCGCGCCGTCATCCTGGACAAGTACAACATGAGCCTCGGCAACGGCCTGGGTATTCTAAAGGACCGCGTGTTCCGCATCGGGCATCTCGGCGACTTCGGCGACCTGCAACTGATCGGCACTCTCGGCGGTGTCGAGATGGGGCTGCGCGCGGCGGGCGTGCCGCACAAGCCGGGCGGCGCACAGGCGGCGATCGACTATTTGGCCGGGAATGCGTGAGGATCGGCCTGCGACGACAGGGAGGACAAATATGATCGAGGTCTGGACCTGGCCGACACCGAATGGCCACAAGGTGCACATTGCACTGGAGGAACTCGGGCTTCCCTACAAGCTGATCCCGATCAACATCGGCAAGGGCGACCAGTTCAAGCCGGAATTTTTGAAGATCACGCCAAATCACCGCATCCCGGCCATCGTCGATCCCGACGGCCCTGGCGGCAAGCCGCTCACGTTGTTCGAGTCCGGCGCGATCATGATCTACCTGTCCGAGAAGACCGGCGGGAAGCTGATCCCGAAGGACCCGGTCGGCCGCTACAAGTGCCTGGAATGGATGATGTTCCAGATGGGCGGCATCGGGCCGATGTTCGGCCAGTACCACCACTTCGCCAACTACGCGGTGGAGAGGCTCCCGTACGCGATCGAGCGCTATACCAACGAGGTGGCACGGCTGCACCGCGTGCTGGACAAGCGGCTGGGCGAGGCGACATGGCTTGCCGGCGACGAGTACAGTATGGCGGACATCATCACCTTCCCGTGGATCCGCGGCCCTGAGCTACGCAATGTCAACCTGGACGACTATCCGCATGTGAAGCGCTGGCATGACACCATGGCTGCGCGCCCCGCGGTACAGCGCGGCGTGGCCGTGCTGGCGGACAGCAAGCGCAAGGGAATACTGACCGACGCCGAGAGGGAGGTCATGTTCGGCAAGACGCAGTTCGCCGTGCGATAAAGCAGCCGGCGTTCCGGCCTGTTACGCCATCTCCAGTACCCATGGCTCGGCGACGCCGAGCCCGCGTACGTCGATCCCGCCCGGCAGCCTCGCCGAATACGATTCGTGATGATGACCGTGCACGATCAGCCGCGCCGCCGCGACCTCGGCCAGCCGGTCGATCGCGGCGAAGCCGTGGCGGTGGCACGACGGCGCCTCGTGCGTCACGAGCACGTCGAAGCGATGCTGCGCCAGCTTGGCGAAATCCTCGGGGAAGATCGAATCGCGGTGCCATAGCGGCAGCCCGCCGCGCCAGTGCTCGCTCGGCTTGAGGCTGTCGAGGAACTCACGCCGCGTGTTGAAGCTGGGCGGTTCGATTTTCCCGCCGGGTTCGTCCACGCGCGGATACCAGATGCGCGGCTTGAACACGCCGCCAAGACCGGCGATGCGCAGTCCGCCGACCTCGATCACCTTGCCGCCGATATCGCCCTCGGGGAAGTCCGTCGCCAGGTGATCGAACGCTGTCGCCGTCTCGGCGTCCTTGTTGCCGATGATCCAGTGAATGCTCCAGCCCAGCGTAAACAGCGAACCCAGCATGTGGTGCAGCGGTACGCGCAGTTCGCAGTCGCCGAGCAGGATCAGCGTGCCCGGGTCCTCCGCTGCGCACGCGCGCAGGATCGGCGGGAAATTGCCGTGCGGGTCGCCGGCGATGACGATGGGTGAGAACACGCGGGTACCTCGACTATCCGGTGCGGCCGAAGCCCAGCAGACGCGCGGCCGGCCCAATGGTCCAGCCCTGGATAACGAGGGATACCACCACCACGACGAACACGCCGCAGAACAGTCTTTCGTCCCGCACCGGATCGCCCAGGGCGGGAAGGAAACTGAGATAGATCGGCACCGCGCCGCGCAAACCGACCCACGACGCGAAGGCCGACTCACGCCACGGGTAGCGGAACGGCAGCAGGCAGGCGAACGTCGCGACCGGGCGCGCAACAACGATCAGCACCACGGCGACCAGGATGCTGACCGGAATGAACGGGACAAGGTCGTGCGGCGTGACCAGTATGCCGAGCATCAGGAACAGCACAATGTGCGCGAGCCAGGCGAACCCCTCGTAGAAGTTCGCGACCGCCTGCCGTGCGGGGTACTCGCTGGCGCCCATGACCACGCCGGCGATGTAGATCGCCAGGAAGCCGCTGGTGCCGACGACCTGGGCCAGCCCGAACAGCGCCAGGCCGAAGGTCAGCACCAGCACCATGGCGGTGGCGACCTCGAGCGACAGGCGCCGCAGCAGCAGCGCGAGCAGCCAGCCGCCAGCTATCCCCAGCACGGCACCGCCGATCATCTCGCGCAGGAACAGCGATGCGCCGTTCTGCCAGGTCGCGACGGCGGGCTCGGTGATGACGCGGACGACGAAGATGGTGAGGAAGATCGACATCGGATCGTTCAGGCCTGACTCGACTTCCAGCAGCGCGACGACGCGTTCCGGCAGGGCGAGACGTGCCCGGGTGAGCATCGAGCCGACCGCGGCGGCGTCGGTCGGGGCGACCGCCGAGCCGAGCAGCATGGCATAGATGAAGGGCACGCCGCCCACGACCATGACGGTGGCCGCGACGATGCAGGCGGTAATGCCGACGCCGACCACCGCCAGGGCAAGAGCCGGCCAGAGCGCAAGACGCAGCATTGAGAGAGGGGTCTTCAGGCCGCCTTCGAACAGGATGACCGCCAGCGCCACGCTGCCGATCAGGTAGGCGGAGGTGAAGTCGCTGTAGGCTATGCCGCCCGGGCCATCCTCGCCTGCCAGCATGCCGAGGACCAGGAAGACCAGCAGTACCGGCGCGCCCAGGCCGCGGGAGGCGAGCGACGCAAAGATGCTGAGCACGCCCAGGGCGCCGCCGACGAGGATGAACTCGTGGGCCATCTCCATGTGCGCATGGCCGAGCGCCAGCAGTTGGGGTCCGATGGGCATGCCTGTTGAAGTTGTTGCCGGTTGGGGGGATGGAGGCAATGGCGCAGATCCGCATCGTCCCCCAACTCTGGACAGTCCCCGAACCACGCGTCAGGATTCGCCGCGGCAAGGCCGACCAGGAAAGGAAGTGGGCTCGGATCGCCATCTGCGGGCGGGTGGGCGTCGCGCCATCGCTCCGCAACCGCGAACGCAGTTATTGAAGCGCTGCGCATAACCGCGAGTGACCATGCATGAATCCCGACGGCTCATCCGAACTTCGTACGTGGCTGACCCAGGCCGGGCTCGCCGGCAAGAGCGAGGCGGCGCTGCTGGACGGCTTCTGCCAGCGCGCGCTGGATGCTGGTTTGCCGATCGCCCGCGCCGCAATCATCATTGACACCCTCCATCCAGTGCATGAGGGACGAGCTTTCTTTTGGCGCCGGGAAGCCGGGCAGGCGCACACCGAACTGGTCGAATACGGCCCGACCACCGAGGGCGAAGCACTGGAGAACTGGCGGCGCACCGTCTTTTTCCACCTGCTTGAGAGCGGCGAATCGTCGTATCGGGTGCGTTTCCACGCCGGCGAAACCACAGAGTTCCTAAGACTCGCCCACATGCGCGAGGAAGGGATGAGCGACGTTGCCGCCATGATCACCCGTTTCCCACGCTCGGGGGCGATCGGCGAGATGGATTCTCTGTACTCCTATTGGGCAACCGATCGTCCGCGCGGTTTCGATGACCCGCAACTGGCGGCGATAGGTCGATTGATGCCGATGTTGGCGCTTGCGGTGAAATGCGTTTCGCTCGCACGCATCGCAGGGACGCTCGTCGAAACCTATCTCGGCCGCGATGCCGGGCGCCGCGTCCTCCAGGGACGCATCCGACGCGGGATCGCCGACAAAATCAGCGCCGTGCTGTGGTACAGTGACCTGCGCGGATTCACCCGGATAACCGATCAGTCGGCGCCGGAACAGATCATTCCGCTGCTCAACGACTATGCGGAGGCGGTGATTTCCGCAATTCACGGCAATGGCGGCGACGTGCTGAAGCTGATCGGCGACGGCACGCTGGCGATCTTCACCGCAACGACGGCCGAGGAAGCCTGCCGCAGTTCAATTGCCGCACATAACCTCTTGCAGGAGCAGCTTGCCCGGCTCAATCAACGCCGCACCGGGGACCACCTGCCGATCACGGATGTCTATGTCGGTCTTCACATCGGTGAAGTGTTCTACGGCAACATCGGCAGTGACGAGCGACTCGACTTCACTGTGGTCGGACCGGCCGTCAACGAGGTCGCTCGTATCGCGGCAATGTGCCGATCGGCAGAGCGCAATGTCCTGCTCTCTCAGGCCTTCGCAGACGCCATGGCATCCAAACATCGGCTGGTGTCCGTCGGCCGTTATGCATTGCGCGGCGTCGAGCGGCCGCAGGAGCTGTTCACACTCGATCCGTTCCGGACAACGTGAATTGGCGGCAAGACGACAACCACCCGCGCCAGGTGCGGCATGAGCAGCGCAGCCGCTGCACCTGCGCCGCACCCGCGCCACAACCCGCAGACCCAGGCGTTGCTGCACGGAAGCATCGTGCCGACACTGCTGCGGCTGGCGTGGCCCACCGTGCTGGTGATGCTGGCGCAGTCGTCCAGCGGCCTGATCGAGACGTGGTTCGTCTCCCGCCTGGGGACCGACGCGCTTGCCGGCATGGCGCTCGTGTTCCCCGGCTTCATGATGATGCAGATGCTGTCCGGCGGCGCGATGGGCGGCGGCATCTCCTCGGCGATCGCCCGCGCACTCGGTGCCCGCCGGCACGCCGATGCGGATGCGCTGGTGCTGCACGCGGTGATTATCAACGTGGCGCTCGGCCTGATGTTCTCCGTGCTGGTGCTGCTGTTCGGCCCGTCGCTGTATCGCGCACTTGGCGGCGAGGACGGATCGCTGGACGCGGCGCTGCGTTACTCGAACGTGGTGTTCGCCGGGACCGCGCTGGTGTGGCTGCTGAATGCGCTGGCCAACGTGATCCGTGGCACCGGCAACATGTTCGTTCCGGCGGCGGCGATCTGCACCAGCGTGCTGCTGCTGGTGCCGTTGTCGCCGTGCCTGATCTTCGGCCTCGGGCCGTTTCCCGCTCTCGGCATCGCCGGCGGCGGCGTGGCCATCGTGGCCACCAGCGCGCTGACCGCGTCGGTGCTCGGCTGGTACATCCTGTCGGGCCGGAGCATCGTGCGTCTGCGGTTGGTGCCACTGCGCTGGGCGCTGTTCCGCGAAATCCTGCGCGTCGGCGGTGTCGCCGGGATCACCACATTGCAGACGACCCTGACCATTGCACTGACCACCGCCTTGGTGGGCGCCGCGGCAGGGCCGGATGCGATCGCCGGGTTCGGCACGGGCGGACGCCTGGAATACCTGCTGGTGCCGTTGGTATTCGGGCTGGGAGCGCCGCTGGTCGCGCTGGTCGGCACCAACATCGGCGCCGGTCAGGGGGCGCGGGCGTTGCGGATCGCCCTGACGGGCGGCGTGCTGGCCTTCGTGATCACCGAAGCCATAGGGGTGACGGCGGCGATCTGGCCCAACGCATGGCTCGGGCTGTTCGGCCATGACCCTCGGATGCTGGAGACCGGCACCGCCTATCTGCGGACCGTCGGGCCGGCATACGGGTTCTTCGGGCTGGGGCTGTCGCTGTACTTCGCCTCGCAGGGCGCGGGGCGGTTGTTCTGGCCGTTGCTCGCCGGAATGCTGCGCCTGGTCATCGCGATTGGCGGCGGCTGGCTGGCGTTGCGCGTTACGGGATCGCTCGGCTGGGTGTTCGTGGCGCTGAGTGCGGCGCTGGTTACATACGGCGTAACGCTGTCGGCCGCGATCGCGTCGGGCGCGTGGTTCGGTCGTAGACGATGGCCTGCGGGGAGGGCACTGCCTCCTCTGCCACGCGGGCCGGCGAACGCCGGCCCCTGAAGCTGGACCACCAAGAGCGGTGCGTGCCCATCTTATTCGGATCCGATCCGCGCGCCTTTCTCTGCGACGGAGCGTTTCATCAGCAGCACGACAAACGCAAGCGCGACCATGACGACGGCCAGCACCCAGAACACGTCGAAGTAAGCGAGCGCCGATGCCTGTTGCTGGCGCAGGTTTCCAAGCGCCTGCAAGGCCAGTTGCTGCGCGGCGACTGGATCGCCGGTCTGCTGTAGGAACGGCCCGGCAGCCTGATCAAGGAAGGACCGTGCCGCCGCGTTGAAGGGATCGAGCCATTCGCCGAGACGAAGGCTGTGGAACTGGTCACGGCGCTCCTGCATTGTCTGAGCCAGCGAGGTCCCCACGCTGCCGCCCTCGTTGCGCAGGAGGCTCAACAGACCGACCGCCGCTCCACGCAGCGCGAGCGGCGTATAGAGGTAAGCCGCCACGTTCGCGGGGGCGAAGCACATCGCCAGCCCGATGATCAGCACCACCCGCGGCCAGACGGCCTGCCCCGGACTGATGTCGAGGTTCATCTGCGACATCCAGTAATTCCCCGCAGCCATGGTCAACAGGCCCGCGGCAATCACCCACCGCGCATCGGTTCCACGACCGAGCGTTCGCCCCACGATCGGCATGGCGACGACGGCAAAGAACCCGGCCGGCGACATGACCAGTCCGGCGCTCAGTGCATCGTAGCCGAACAATGACTGGAGCAAAGCAGGCAGCGAGGTGCTGGCAGCGTACAGCACCGCGAAGGCGCAGAAGATGATGATGCAGCAGGCGGCGAAGTTCCTCTCGCGCAGCGGCCGGAAATTGACCACCGGACTCGGATGACGCAGTTCCCAGAAGATCAGCCCGGCCAAGCCGACGGCGAAAAGCATCGCCAGCGTCTGCACACGCCAGAACGGGTCGCTCAGCCAGTCCCATTCCTGGCCCTTGCTGAGCGCCACCTCCCAACAGACGACGACGATGACCAGGAGCGACAAGCCGATGCCGTCAAAGCTGAACGGCCGCCTGCGCAACTCCATGCGCTGTGCCGTGAGATAATCGGGGTCCCGAAGCGTGATGGCACACGCACTCAGGGCCAGAAGCCCGACGGGCACGTTGATCCAGAACACCCACCGCCAGGAGTAGTCGTCGGTTATCCAGCCGCCGAGGGTCGGACCGACGACGGGCGCGATCAGCGCGGCCAGGCCGAACAGCGTCATGGCCATGCCTTGCCGCTCGACCGGGAAGGCGTCGAGCAGCACGCCCTGGCTCGACGGCTGAAGACCGCCGCCGGCAAGACCCTGGAGCACGCGGAACAGGATCAGTTGCCCGAGGCTCGTGGCCATGCCGCACATCCCCGAGGCGAGGGTGAATACGGCAATGGAAAGCAGGAAATAGTTGCGGCGCCCAAGGTGCGCGATCAGCCAGCCGGTGATGGGCAGGATGATCGCGTTGGCGGCAAGGTAGCTGGTAATGACCCACTCGCCGTCATCGACCGTGGCCGACAGCCCGCCCGCGATATAGCGCAGCGCGACGACGGCGATCGTGGTGTCGAGCACTTCCATGAAGGTCGGCACCACGACAACAGCGGCGACGACCCAGGGGTTTGTCGCAGCACGGGATCGTGAATTCAGGAGTGTCGACGACAGTGCCGCGCCGGTCATTGCCTGGTGCCCGACGCGCTGGCGGTCGGACCAAGGTTCGGAGACTGCGGAGCATAGGCCTGGAGAAACTTGCCGGCATCGGGTCCGGTTGGCGGCTTCTTGATATAGACGGTGGGCACGACCGAAGTGCCGATGAACAGTGGTGTCTGATCGGCGTTGTAATCGACGAGATCGATCCGGACCGGCAACCGCTGGACTACCTTGACGAAATTGCCCGTGGCGTTCTGCGGCGGCAGCAACGCGAGGGTCGATCCGGTTCCCATGGTGAAGCCGGCGACACGGCCGTTGAAGATGTGCTTGCCGCCATACATGTCGACGCGCAGCTCGACGGGCTGCCCGATGCGCAGGTCGCCCAACTGCGTTTCCTTGAAGTTGGCGTCGACCCAGATTTCGTTGAGCGAGCGAATCGCCATCAGGTTCTGCCCGACCTGGACATAGTTGCCCGGATTGACGTTGCGCCGCGTGACGACGCCGTCGATGTCCGCGACGATGTCGGTGTAACGAAGATCCAGTTCGGCCTGCGCGAGATCGCGCCTGGCGGCTTCGAGTTTCGCCTCGGCTTGCTTGACGGCGGGAGCATTGGCGGTGAATTGGGCGAACGTGCTGTCGATGTCACCCAGTTTTTCGAACTCCTCGAGCATCGCTTTCGGGCCCTGGTCGAACGAGTGCACGACGCCGAGCTGAGCGGCACTCTGAATCAGTTCCGCCTGCGCCTGGAGGACGGACGAATAGGTCTCGTCGAGATCGGGCGGCACCTGGCCGAGATCCCCGCTCCCGTCCTGTTGGGTTGGCAGTCCCAGCGAGACGCGGGTCTGGTAGACTTCGGCCAGGCTCTGGGCGAGTTCCGCGCCAGCCGTCGTCAGCTCCGCTTGCCGCCGGTCATATTCCGCACGCGGCACATCGGCCCTGGCGACGAGTTGCCGCGCCCGATCGAATTCAAGCTGCGCCAGTGCCAGCGCGGCCTTGCTCTTGTCGACGGCGGCGACCCGCTCGCGAAGGAGAGCGACCTGGCTGTCGACATCCTGCACGGCGCGTTGCAGGTTCCAACGTCGGCTCCTTGCCTGCGCTTCGATGGCGCGCACCGCCGCGGTGGCTGCTTGCAGGTCTGCTCTCGCAGTGTCGACCGCCGCCTGCTTCTCGGAGACCGCAACCCGGTACGGCTCCTTGTCCAGCTCGGCGAGGAGTGCTCCCTTGTGCACACGGTTGTTGTCATCCACCAGAACGCGGGAGATCTGTCCTGCCACGCGGGGCGCAACAAACGTCACATGTCCGTTCACGAATGCGTCGTCGGTGGAGACGGTGTGGAGCATCTCCTCGACCCACGGGATACCGAACACGAGGAGAACCGCCAGGACGACGACGCCGAGCACACCGGCGAGAAGCGTTCGCTTCCGCGTAGTGGTTTTCGCGTCGTGGGCAGCCGAAGCGTCTGTATCCGCTGTCGGTTGCGCATCGATCGAACCTGGCTCGCTGCTCTGCTCGGTCATGTCGGGCACCCGTTGCAAGTGCGACGAATACGGACGGCGTGAAAAGACTACCACTCGTGCTGACCGGCAAGATACCTCGGCTGCCGCATTCCCACGGGCTCGTCGAAGGAACGTACCGACTGCCCCTGTCATTGCGAGGAGCGAAGCGACGAAGCAATCTCCACGGAGATTGCTTCGCTGCGCTCGCAATGACACAGGGGCGAGCCTCGCGTTCGCAGTCAGGGTGAATTGCGGTCCCATAAGGACGTCTCTGATTGTTGCCAGAGGGTCGAGAACAAAAATGCGTGATTGGGCGCCGATCGCGGTCCCGCTCTTTGCCACCCGGTTGCGAGACTTCCAGCGATCCAACGCAAATCCGCTTTCCGTCGTGGGGGTTCAAGGCGCTGGACGCCCAACAAGCACCTTGCTATCGCGTCCTGAAAGCCGTCAGGCGCATCGATGCAAAAGGGACGGGAACCCGCTACTGGAATGGAGCGTGATCGCCGCGAACCAGCAGCGCGGGTTCGCCTTGGCTCCTACGAGTTAAAGAAGAAGGGAGTTTCGCGCTTCGACATGCGCGACCCCTACCATCTCGCAGTTGCGCTGACCTGGCCGCAGTTCCTCGCAGGCTTGCTTGCGATCTACTTGCTCGTGAATGTCGTCTTCGCCATCCTCTTTTGGCTGATTCCGGGTTCCGTGGCCAATGCTCGGCCGCATAACTTCGGTGATGCCTTCTTCTTCAGCATCGAGACGCTGGCGACGGTCGGCTATGGCGAGATGTATCCTTCGACGCTGTACGGCCATGTGATTGCAGCAACCGAAATCGTCGGCGGACTCGCCTTCACGGCGATCGTGACCGGCCTGACCTTTGTCCGCTTTTCGCGCCCGCGGGCCAAGTTGATCTTCGCCGCCAACCCGGTTGTGGCGATTCATAATGGCAAGCCGACGTTGATGTTGCGAGTTGGGAACGGACGCCTGGCCGTGCTTTTGGACGCGGCGGCAAAGCTGAACGTGCTTCTTTCCATTACGTCCTCGGAGGGCAAGCGTTTCCGTCGTGTGCAGGAGTTGCGGCTCGAGCGGGCGCACCTGCCCGCCTTTCCTCTAACCTGGACACTCATGCATGTGCTGGACGAGCAGAGCCCCTTGCACGGGTACGATACGGAGCGAGTAATAGCAGCGGGCACGCAACTTTTCGTGACACTCGAAGCGCGCGACCCGACGCTCGCGGCGTTGGTGCACGACATCCGTAACTATAGGCCAGAAGATATACGGTTCGGGATGCGCTACGCAGATGCCGTGATCATTGCAGAGGACGGCACGCCGGTCGCGGATCTGACCAAGATCGGAGCTCTGGAGCCGGATGCGGGCGACCATCTGGAGCCGGGCTGGACGGAGCGGGAAGAAGCACTGGAGTGAACTCACATCAATTTAACTTGCTCGTGCGGCTGGCTGCGCGGTAGGCGACGGCTATCCGCGCTATATGGCCCGATTACGAGTATTTGAGTCAGGCGAGAGCGTCGCGATGACGCCCGGTTTGCTGATGCCGGGATCGTCGCGCTGCCTGCCGTCGAAGGTCTTTTCCCGAAGATTCCCAATCGTCGACAAGGGAGGTTGAGCGATGAAAATCGTCGTCATTGGCGGCACCGGCCTGATCGGCTCCAAGACCGTCGCCATCCTGCGCCAGGGCGGCCATGAGGTCGTTGCGGCCTCTCCCCAAAGCGGGGTCAACACCATCACCGGCGAGGGAGTCAAACAGGTTGTAGCCGGCGCGCAGGTGGTAATCGACCTCGCCAACTCACCTTCATTTGAGGACAAGGCGGTACTGGAATTCTTCCAGACCTCTGGCCGCAACCTTCTAGCGGCGGAGGCCGCAGCGGGCGTCCGGCACCATGTCGCGCTCTCGATCGTCGCAACAGACCGGACAGACAACGGCTATTTCCGCGGCAAGGTCGCCCAAGAGAGACTGATCGTGGCCTCCGGCATCCCCTACACCATCATCCGCGCGACCCAGTTCCTGGAATTCCTCGGCGGCATCGCCGATTCGAGTACGGATGGAAACAGCGTCAGGCTTCCGCCCTGCCTCTTTCAGCCCATCGCGGCGGACGACGTTGCTGCCGTTGTTGCCGATGTGGCGCTCGCGGCACCGCGCGGCAGCATCGTCGAGATCGCCGGCCCGGAACGAGCACAGTTCAGCGAAATCATCGCCCGCTATCTGAAAGCAGTCGATGACCCGCGTAAGGTCGTGAGCGACCCCGAAGCCCAATATTGGGGTGGCCGCGTCGAGGAGCGTTCGCTCGTGCCGTTGGGCGAAGCCCGTCTCGGCCGCATCGGTTTAGACGAGTGGGTCCGCCGCTCACGGGCGAAAGCCTGATCGCATCCGCCAACCGAAGGACGAGGCTCCATGCAACGCATCCTCTGTTCGCTGCTTGTCGCCACACTGCCGTTCGGTGGCGTCCACGCGGACACGCCGAAGGAGAAGAGCGCCAAGGTGACCCTCGTCTACCAGCACGAGTTGCCGAATGTCCCAGGCAAGAGCATCAAGGGCGTGCTCGTCGAATATGGCCCGGGCGGTTACTCGCCTGGCCACACACATCCCAAATCCGCCTTCATCTACGCCACCGTGCTTGAGGGAGCGATGCGCAGTCAGGTCAACGACGGACCGGTGACGACCTACAAGGCCGGGCAGAGCTTCTCCGAGCTGCCCGGCGACCGCCACGCGGTCAGCGCCAATGCCAGCAAGACGAAGCCGTGCAAGCTCCTCGCGGTGTTCGTGGTGGATACGAACGAGACGGAACTGACGATCCCGTTCGGGAACTGAGGTCTCAGTCGCGCCGATCCAGGTCGGCGAGCGCCTGTTGGTCAGCCTGGCAGCGCCGGTTGCTGATCGGGGTGCGCGCACCGGTTTTGGTGTCTAGCATCAGGGCCTTCGCCAGCGCCCGCACGCAGGCATGGTCCAGACCGTTCTGGTCACGACATAGAAAGAGCGCCTCTGACATCGCGGGTGACGCCGCGGCGGCCTGGCTGGTCGCCGGCTTCGGTGTCAGCGGCAAAACAGCGGCCCACAGGGCAATGAGCCCGACTGCCACTGCGGCGGCTTTGATGAACTGGCGCATGACGATCTGTCCTATGCGTGATGAACGTCACGGAGGACCCTGCCGGCCCCAGTTGGGCCGGCGCGGCGTCCGGGGATAATCACGATCGCACCTTGCTTTGCGAAGCGCAGATCGCTCCGCGCTATGCCTGGGCCAGCCACGTTTCGAACGACGTGGGGCCGATGTGCGGGTTGTCGCCGGGGGTGAGGGACTTGTCGTTCAGCTCCGCGCCGAAATAGCGCGCGTGGATGTCGGTAACCACTTCGCGGGTATCGTGCTTTGCTGCGAGATAGCGGCGGACGAGATCGTCGAGACCGATGCGTTCCGGTCCGGCCAGTTCGATCACCCCGTTCGCTGGCGCCAGCGTTGCCACCTTGGTCACCAGAGCGGCGACGTCGTCGGACGCAACAGGCTGCAGATGAGCCGGCGACAGGCGAACGCGCTGGCCATCGCTCGCCGATTGAGCGATCCCGCCGAGAAACTCGAAGAACTGGGTGGAGCGGATGATCGTGTAAGGGATTCCGGATGCTTTGATCAGCTCCTCCTGGGCGGCCTTCGCGCGAAGGTAGCCGCTTTCCGGCAGGCGGTCGGTGCCGACCACCGACAGAGCGATGTGATGTCGCACGCCGGCAACCTTTTCTGCCGCGGCGAGGTTACGGCCCGCCGTCTTGAAGAAGTCCAGCACGGCTGCGTCCGCGAACGAGGGGGAGTTCGCGACGTCGATGACGATCTGCGCACCCGCGAGAGCTTCGGATAGTCCTTCTCCGGTGATGGTGTTGACGCCTGTGTTGGGTGCCGCCGCGATGACCTCGTGGCCCATCTGACGCAGATTCGACACAACCTTGCTGCCGATGAGGCCGGTGCCGCCGATGACAACGATCTTCATGATTGCTTCTCCGTCCTTGGGGTCGATGAACGGAGGATGGCCGAGAGCGCGCGGAAAGACTTTGCCGCGACGTCCAAATGGCCTTGGGTTTTTGTCCAAAGATGTTGGAGACCGCGGTGCTCCGGGACCGGAAACGGGTCGTAGGTCTCAAGTCGACGGTGCCCCGGACCGCCCATGCGCGGTCGCTGGTCCGGGGGTCAACCGCAGGCTGAGCGCACCGACGATCTCGTGCGTGACCTCGTCCTGCACGGCGAAGACGTCGGTGAGATCCCGGTCGTAACGGTCTGCCCAGACGTGCATTCCCGTCGCGGCGTCGATCAGCTGGGCGGTGATGCGCACCCGATTGTCGACCTTCCGCACACTGCCTTCGACCACGTATCGGACGCCCAGCTCGCGACCAACCTGGGTCACGCTGACCGGACGGCCCTTGTAGGTGAAGGTCGAATTGCGCGCGATAACCTGCAGGCCGGCGATCCTTGAGAGGTCGGTGATGAGGTCCTCGGCCAGCCCGTCGGCGAAGTACTCCTGCTCGGGGTCAGCGCTCAGGTTGTCCAGCGGCAGCACCGCGATTGAGGACCTGCCTGGAGGGGCGGGAACGGGTGAAGGCGCCGGTCCGGCCAGGTCGAGGGCGATCCGGTACGCGCGGACGGGTCGGGCGATGTTCTTCATGCGTTGCTCGCCCAGATCCTCGAACCGCACGGTGGCGATCTTGTCTTGCACCTGCTCGTGCGCCGAGGCCGACAAGCAGATGCCGCCCGGCTCCGCCAAGGCCTCCAGGCGGGCGGCCACGTTGACGCCATCGCCGTAGAGGTCGCCGTTCTGCACGATTACGTCGCCAAGGTTGAGACCGATCCGAAACGCCAGCCGCCTGTCCTGTGGTACGGCGCGGTTGCGCGCGGCCATGCCCTGCTGGATATCGACGGCGCACCTGACCGCGTCGACCACACTGGCGAACTCGACGAGCAGGCCGTCACCGGTTGTCTTGACGATCCGGCCGGCGTGCTGGGCAACGGCGGGATCGATCAACTCGCGCAGGTGCGCCGTCAGCGCGGTCAGGGTGCCGTCCTCGTCGGCGCCCATGAGCCGGCTGTAGCCGGCGACGTCGGCCGCAAGGATCGCGCAGAGCCGCCGCGCGCTTCTTTCCGCTGCCATGCCCGTGTGCCGTGCCGTAATCGTGTGAGCCGACTGTGCGGATTGGCGGGCAGAAAGTCTTTTCAGCCGCCTTGTGGCATGCTTGAATTTCGCATGATTGTTCGTCCAAGGACGATACGGTCAGGCGGAGGCTCGCCGCTTCGTCCAAATGGACCATCGCGTGGGGCTGCGTGCGATACCGGTTTGGCGATTTTGTGCTCGATTCCGACCGGCGGGAGCTCGCCCGTGGGGCCGAGACGATTGTCATCGGACCGCAGGTTTTCGACTTGCTGCTTCATCTGGTGCGGAACCGCGAACATGTCGTGACCAAGGACAATCTGATCGATGTGGTCTGGGGCGGCCGGATCGTTTCGGAATCCACCCTGACCAGCCACATCAACGCGGTACGCAGGGCAGTCGGTGACACCGGCGACGAACAACGCCTGGTCCGTACGATCGCGCGCAAGGGCTATCGGTTTGTCGGTGACGTTGGGGAAACCGCTGCGGCAGCAGGAGCGGGTGGCGCCAAGTCGGATGTGACCGGCCTGCCCGTTCCGGAACGGCCATCCATCGCTGTCCTGCCATTCCTGAACCTCAGCGGCGACCCAGGCCAGGATTACTTCGTGGACGGCGTGGTGGACGACATCATCTCCGCCTTGTCCCGACTGCGTTGGCTCTTCGTCATCGCGCGCAATTCAAGCTTCACCTACAAGGGGCGAGCCATCGACGTAAAGCAGGTGGGCCGTGAACTTGGCGTGCGCTACGTACTGGAAGGCAGCGTGCGCAAGGCGGCGAACCGGGTGCGGATTACCGGCCAGATCATCGATGCCAACGCGGGAGCCACTCTCTGGTCGGAGCGCTTCGAAAGTGCGCTGGACGACGTCTTCGAATTGCAGGACGAGATGGCCACCAGCATCGTCGGCGCGCTGGTGCCGCACCTGGAGCGCGCGGAGATCGAGCGCGCGCGCCACAAGCCGACCGAAAGTCTCGACGCCTACGACCACTACATGCGTGGCATGTGGAAGTTCCGGCAGGTTTCCAGGGGCGCTTCCGACGAGGCGTTGCCACTGTTTTACGAGGCAATCCAGCGCGATCCGGAATTCGCGTCGGCCTATGCCATGGCCGCCTGGTGCCATTCCTGGCGCAAGCTCA
>JANWJK010000366.1 GCA_025452005.1 Acetobacteraceae bacterium
CGGCGCATTGCGGATGCAGGTCAGGAAGCAGGCCCTTGGCCATGCTCATCGGGATATAGGGAATGCCGCTCTTCTCGACCAATGCTCGGATATCGCTGTCGGCCTGCGCATAGGCGGCGCCCTTGCCGAGGATGATCAACGGACGCTTCGCACCGCGCAGTACGTCGAGGGCACGCTCGACGGCCTCCGGCGCGGGGATCTGCGCCGGCGCCGGGTCGATCACCTTGACCAGCGAGCGGCGGCCGGCCTCGGCCTCCACCACCTGGCCGAACAGTTTCGCCGGCAGGTCGAGATACACGCCACCCGGCCGCCCCGATACCGCGGCACGAATGGCGCGCGCGATGCCGATGCCGATATCGGCCGCATGCAGCACACGGAACGCCGCTTTGCACAACGGCCTGGCGACCGCGAGCTGGTCCATCTCCTCGTAGTCGCCTTGTTGCAGATCGACGATCTCGCGCTCGGACGAACCGCTGATCAGGATCATCGGGAAGCAGTTCGTCGTCGCATTGGCGAGTGCCACCAGGCCATTCAGGAAACCCGGCGCCGAGACCGTGAGGCACACGCCCGGCGATTTCGTCAGAAATCCTGCAATCGCCGCCGCATTGCCGGCGTTCTGCTCATGCCGGAACGAGATCACCCGCATCCCCTCGGCCTGCGCCAGGCGGCCCAGATCGGTGATAGGGATGCCTGGGACATTATAGATCGTCTTGATGCCGTTCAGCTTCAGCGCGTCGATGACCAGATGGAACCCGTCCGTCAGTTCGGCTTCTTGTTCGCCAGCCTTCTGTTCAAGTGCTGCGGACATTGGACTTCTCCCTATGCGTATTGCCGCCGCCGTTCTTCATCCGAGCCGGCTGTCCTATCGAGAAAATCGCCGTGCATCTCGACATGCGCGGCCAGCCCCATGGTGTGCTCGCGCACCAGCCGCTCGGCCAGGTCCGCGTCGCGCCGCTCCAGTGCGGCGATGATGCCGCGGTGATCGGCGATCGAGCGCTGCGCCCGGTTGTCCTGGGTCATCGTCACTGCGCGGACCGCGCGCATGTGGATGAACAGGTTATCAGTCAGGCTGGTCATCAGCTCGACGTTGCCCATCCGAATGATCGCCTTGTGGAACGCCATGTTGGCGCGTGAGTATTCACTGATCTGTTCCGAGGGATCTTCCTGGAATACGTCCACCAGGGCATGCAGTTCCGCCAGCTCTGCCTCGGTCACGCGTGGCGCGGCGAGGCGGGCCGCCATGCTCTCGATCGCCGCCCAGACGGTGATCATCTCGACCACCTCGCGCTTCGACTTGCGCACGACGGTCAGCCCGCGCCGCGGCACCGTGTGCACGAAACCCTCCTGCTCGAGCACCGACAGCGCCTCGCGGATCGGAGTGCGCGAGACGCCGAGGTCCTGAGAGAGCTGGCGCTCGTCCAGGCGGATCTCGCGCGTGTGACCGTAGATATCCATCTCGGTGATCGCGCGCTTGATCGCCTCGCAGGCCTGCTTGCGCAGACCGAGGCTGATCTCCAGTGGTTCCACCCTCAGGCGGGGAACGGCATCGTCCGGCACGCATCTCTCCCCGCGGCGTCTGCTGCATTTTGCATAATGTATACCAGGACGCAATGCGTGCGGATCACGGGCATTGTCGGCGGCGGAAGCTGTCAGGAAAATGGGGGGCTGATCGACCGGGGGGAAAGAAGTGCCGTATCCCGCACGCGCCCGGCAGCGGATGCTGCCGGTCCTCTGCTGTGTTGCCGCGCTGGCCGGTCCCGTCCGCGCCGCGAGCATCTGCAACGATGAGCAGCCGACACCGCAGGTCCCCACGGACCTCGCGCTCTGCGCCGAACTCGATCCGATCGTGCGCAAGCCGGGAGCGTTGCCGCTCGACGAGTACGAGGTGCAGCTCAACCGCTACGTCAGCGCCATGTGCCACCGCAACTTCGCCGCCGGTTGGCAGATGGACAAGACCGTGCGCGACACCGGTCCCTTCATTGCGACTCTGGCGAACGGCAAGTGGAGCGGCGCGTATTTCGGCACCCACTCGCCGGTGCTCATCTGGTACTCGCCCGAGATGATGGCCTGGCTGCACGCCAACCGTCCCAGCGACCCGTCCAAGGCACCTGCCGAGCCCGCGCCGGTTCCAGACGGCGCGATCATGGTGAAGGAGATGTACAACCCGCCGCCGGCATCGGCCTGCCGTGTGCCGGACCTGTTGCGGCTTCGGCCGAATTCACAGGGCATGGCGGTGATGGTGCGCGACAGCGCCGGCGCGCGCGACGGGTGGTTCTGGGGAGCCATCGGCTGGCAGGGGTGGGTGAAGGACTGGCCGCCGCCACCCAGCAACTCCCCACCCTTCGCCGGGTTCGGACAGTACTGCACCAATTGTCACGCCTCGGCGCGCGACAACCAGACCTTCGCCAGCCTGGGCAATATCAAGGACGAACCGGGAACCTACCTGACGTTCCTCAGCGAGGACTTCTACCGGACGCAGTCCGATGAACCCTATTCGCGGTTCTCGCAGATCCTGCAGCACCAGAGGGTCAGGCTCCAGGCGCTGCGCATGCCGCCGGCCCAGCCGCCGATCGACGCGGGCTTCGCCCAAGCACTGCAGGTGACCGCCCCGCCTTCGATCGGCAACATGCCTTCGCAGGCCTATGACCATGCCTGGGTTTCCGGCGCCGGACCCGATCCAGCCAGCACATTCGTCACGTCCGACCAGTGCGTCGGCTGCCACAGCGCAGGGGGCACGGGCCTGCAATACGAGATGACCACGCCTGGCCCCAACGGCCTGCTGGTCAATCTGTCGCCATACGGCACCTGGCGGACCAGCCCGATGGGGCTGGCGGGCCGCGACCCTATCTTCTTCGCCCAGCTCGCCAGCGAGACGCAGACCTTCCATCCCGCCATTTCCCCCAAGGTGCAGGACACCTGCCTGGGTTGCCACGGCATCCTGGGGCAGCGGCAGGCGGCAGTCGACAGCGCGCCGGCTCAGGGCTGCCCCGACTTCCTGCGCGAAACGGTCAACGCGGTGCCTTACCCGCCGGACAATCCCTCGGCCCCGCTGGCCCGGTTCGGCGGCCTGGCGCGCGACGGCGTTTCCTGTACGGCGTGCCACCACATGGTACTTGGCGAAGCAGATACCGAGAAATTCCGGGATGCGCCGCAGAACCGCTGCGTGGCGCAACGTCAGGACTCCCTCAATCCTGGCGCCAGCGGCTTGGCCCGCACCTTCACCGGCAGCTTCCTGGTCGGCGCCACGGACGCGTTGTACGGGCCGTTCCCGGATCCGAAGGAGATGCCGATGCGGCACGCTCTCGGCATCCTGCCGGCGAAGAGCGATACCATCACCAGCTCCGAGATGTGCGGCACCTGTCACACGGTGCACCTGCCGGTCATGCGGGGCGCCCAGGAGCTGGGCCATGTCTACGAGCAGACCACCTATCCCGAGTGGGCCTTCAGCGCCTATCGCACCGGCGATACGCCGGACGGCAGGCTGCCGTTTGGGGCGGGACCGCTGGCACAGTCCTGCCAGGGCTGCCACATGCCGAACACCGCACCAGACGGCAGCCGGTTCCGCAGCAAGATCGCGGGCATCCAGGAGAACAGCGACTTCCCGCAGGTCGAGAACGGACTGCCTGCCAAGGACATCGACCTGCCGGTGCGCGACGGCTTCGCCCGCCATGTGCTGGTCGGCCTGAACGTGTTCCTGATCGAAATGGCGGATCAGTTCAGCAGCGTCTTCGGCATCGCCCGGCAGGACCCGATGCTGGGATCGCAGGGCGTGCCGCCGCTCGACTTCACGCGCGATGCGATGCTGGAGCAGGCAGACCGCTCGGCCGCGATCGGCATCACGGACGTGGAGAGTTCAGTGGCGACGCTGGCTGCGACGGTGACCGTCAGCAACAAGAGCGGGCACAAGCTGCCGTCCGGCGTCGGCTTCCGGCGCGCTTTCGTGGACTTCCGGGTGCTGGACAGCACAGGCGACACGCTGTGGGAGTCGGGTCGCACCAACTCGGACGGCGTGCTGACCGATCAGTTGAACCGGCCGATCGCCGGCGAGCTGTGGTGGAAGTCCGACTGTTCCGCGCGAGCCGGCAGCGACAATCCGCACCAGCCCCATTATCAGTCGATCACCCGGCAGGATCAGGTGCAGATCTACCAGGAGTTGGTGACGGCGCCACCGACCGGCGTGGCGGCCCGGTGTGGGCCGCATGCGGCGCCGACCGGAGAAATGACCACCAGCTTCATGTCGATCTGCGGCAGGCTGAAGGACAATCGCCTGCTGCCGACGGGATTCCTGCCGCTGGACAGTCGCATCGAAATCTCCCGTGCGCTTGGGGCGGGCGCCGACATGGCCGAGGACACCGACCCGATCGGCGTCGGCGACGACCCGGACTATCGCGACGGCGGCGCCGATACGCTGACCTACCGCATTCCGCGTGGTGACATCGCCGGCCGGCCAGCCTCGGTCGAGGCGACGCTGTACTATCAGGCAACCCCGCCCTACTTCCTGCAGGACCGGTTCTGCACGGCGACAGGCATCGATCGCGACCGGCTGGCGTATATCGCGAGCGCCCTGAAGCTGGAGGGCACAGCGGCGGCGGGCTGGAAGCTGCAGATGGTGACAACCGGTCGCGTCGCGCTGCCCCAGTAAAGCGCCCGGTGAAGTGGTTGACTTGATCGGGTGCCTGCGTCTACGTCGCGGCAAGCCCCCGGCAGCGTGGGCCATCGGTCAGGGAGTTACGTATGGGAAGCCGTCGCGGCGTGCGCATGACCTGATGCCGCCAGTCCCCACCGATTCTCCCCTGCTGCGCGTTTCCCGGGTCGCCATGCGCTTCGGCGGTGTCGTCGCTCTCGGCGGTGTGTCGTTCGATGTCGGCTACGGCCAGATCTGCGGCCTGATCGGGCCGAATGGCTCGGGCAAGACGACACTGTTCAACTGCATCAGTGGCTTCTATCGCTTCGCCGACGGCGACATCCTGTTCGAGGGCCGCTCGCTCAAGAACCTGGGGCGCCACCGTATGGCTGGCCTGGGTATCGGCCGTACCTTCCAGAACGTCGCGTTGTTCCGCCGCATGAGCGTGCGCGACAACATCCTGGTGGGCGCACATCATCTCGGCCGCTCCGGCTTCATCGTCAACGCGCTTCGCCTGCCGGTGGTGCGGCAGGAGGATGCGGTGGCCGTCTCCCGGCTGCACGACCTGCTCGATCTGCTCGACCTGAACGAGGTCGCCGGCATAGAGGCCGGCAGCCTGCCATTCGGCACGCAGAAGCGCGTCGAGCTGGCGCGCGCGCTGATCGGCGGGCCGAAGCTGCTCATGCTGGACGAGCCGGCGGGCGGCCTGAACCATAGCGAGGTCGATGACCTGGCACAGTTGCTACAGCGGATCCGCACGCATTTCGACCTCAGCATCCTGCTGGTCGAGCATCACATGAACCTGGTGATGCGCGTGTCGCACAAGGTCGTGGCGCTGGAGTTCGGTCTGAAGATCGCCGACGGCACGCCGGACGAAG
>JANWJK010000367.1 GCA_025452005.1 Acetobacteraceae bacterium
ACCCATTGATCGTGCCCCCGGTTCTGCCCCCGACTTGTGTTCCCTCTTTGGTCACCCTCGGGCGACCATCGGTGGCCGCGAAATACGAATAAATCCTTGAACTATCAAGCACTTTCGCCCAGCCATGGTCTGCCGAAAACTCGACCATCGACTTCCATCCGGCAACCACGATCCAAGTCAGCAGCGGCAGTCCGGCAAGGGCCAGCAACTTGGCACCGATGAATGCGGTGAGCGCGCTCCGTCCGCGAATGCCGGCAGTGCTGAGCCGCAATTCCAGGTCTTCCAATGTGCTTGCCGACAGCAGGCCGCCTCTGGTGATCGCATCGCCCACGCCGGCAACCAGTCGCAGGACCCCTGACTGCGATGCATCGGTCGGCGCGACCACGGCCTCGATGCCGACCGCGCGCTGCACGCCCCGCACACGCGCCGTCAGCACCGCATCGCGCCGCAACTGGCGATTGAGAATGACGCCCGCAACGATGAACATCACGACCGCCAGCGCCATCAGGAACAGCATTTGCCGGTTCATGACAGGCTCCGCGACACGATGGTCCGCATCGTGACGATACCCACGGTGAGTGATGTCACCGCTGCGCCGAAAACGGTTCGCCCCTGCGGGTCGGTAAAGAGCGTGTTGAAGTAGTCGGGATTAATGAATGCGAGAGCGCCGCCCGCGAATACCGGCAGGCCGGCGAGGATGGCAATGCTGGTGCGAGCCTCGGATGCGAGGGCGCGGGCATGCTCGCGCAACGCGACCCGTTTGCGGATGACGTCGGCCAGTCGTTCCAAGGTATCGCTCACCGTGCCGCCGGTTTCGCTCTGTAGCGCGAGCGCGGTGGCGAAGAAGCCATATTCAGGTAGCTGGTTGCGGGCGGCGAGTGCGTGCAGAGCCTGGTCCAGCGTCACACCAAGGGTGATCTGATCGGCGACCTGACGAAACTCCGCTCCGGTCGGATTCGGGCTGTCGGCTCCGACACTGCGCATGCCGCCGGTAATCGGAATGCCGACGCGGACTGCACGCACCAGCATCGACAGGGCATCGGGGAACTGCTCGAACAGCATCCGGAGGCGCCGCAATTCGCACCAGCGGTAGTACTGTCGAACGAGCGCGACCCAGACCAGCGGCAGCGCCAGCAACGCAGAGCTCCCTAGCAGCGTCTGTGCCAGCGCAACCACGAGGCGCGCGAACAACAGCGCTGCGGGCAGGACGATCCACCACCTGAGCAGGTAGTAGTCCTGGTGCGAGGGATCGAACGCCACCAGCCGCTTCAGCCAGTTCAGGACGATGCGCCTGCCGCTGACGGCGGCGCCGGCGTTGCTCTTCTCGCGCGCATCGGCCGTGGTGGCGCGCGCATACGGCGCGGCGTGCTGTGCGACGCGTTCCTGCACCTTGCGGCGTCTCTGTTCCGCCTGCATGAACGGCACCGCTGCAATGCACGCCACCACCAGTAGCAGCGAGGCGGCCGCCAGTTGATAGGAAACGCCGCGCGTCACTTGCACGCCTCGTCCATCGCGGCGGCCCATGCGCGGTCCACGCCGGCGTAGGTGAGACGCTCGTGAAAGCTCGGGCGCGCGCGGGTACACCGGTAGTGACCGACGATCTTGCCGCTCAGGCTTTCGCCCTCGACCTCGAAATGGAATATGTCGTTGAGGGTGGCGACATCGCCTTCCATGCCGCAGACATCGGTGATCTGGACGACCCGGCGCACGCCGTCGCGCTGGCGTTCGATCTGCACGATCAGGTCCACGGCACCGATGATCTGCGTCAGGATGGAGCGCGCGGGCAGGCCCATGTTACCCATCTGGACCATGTTCTCGATGCGTGTCAGCGCATCGCGCGCGGTGTTCGCGTGGATCGTGGACATGCTGCCGTCGTGGCCGGTGTTCATCGCCTGCAGCATGTCGAAGGCCTCACTGCCGCGGACCTCGCCGACGATGATGCGGTCAGGCCGCATGCGCAGGGCATTGCGGAGCAGGTCGCGTTGCGTCACCTCGCCGCGGCCCTCCAGGCTGGCGATCCGCGTCTCCAGTCGCACCACGTGCGGCTGCTGCAGTTGCAGCTCGGCTGCATCCTCGATCGTCACGATGCGCTCGCCGATATCGATCAGCCGCGATAGCGCATTCAACAGCGTCGTCTTGCCGGAACCGGTGCCGCCCGAGATGATCACGTTAAGGCGCGCGCGTGATGCCATCTCGAGAAGACGCGCAACCGGCGGAGTCATCGTGCCAAATTCGATCAGCCTGGTGAAGTTGATCTTTTGGCGGGAGAACTTGCGGATCGATATGTAGGGTCCGTCGAGCGCCAATGGCGGAAACACGATGTTGACGCGGGAGCCGTCCTTCAGCCTGGCATCGACCATTGGCGTGCTTTCGTCGATGCGACGGCCGACCCGGGCCGCGATCCTCTGGCACACATGGGCCACGTGCGTGGCATCGCGGAAGCGCACACCGGACAGATCGAGCTTGCCGCGGCGTTCGACGAACACCCTCTCAGGGCCGTTGACCATGATGTCGGTGATCGAGTCATCCTCGAGCAGCGGCTCGAGGGGGCCAAGCCCCAACATATCGTTGACCAGTTCGCGCGCGAGGGCGCGCTGCTCCCGGCCGTTGAGCTGAATGCGCCGCTGTGTGGCGATCTCGGCGAGCGTGCGCTCGACTTCCTGGGTCAATTCCTCGGGCGTCAGCTTTGCCAGCGAGGTCGGATCCATCTCGCCAAGACACAGCGTGCGCAATTCGACGATTGCCGCGCCCGGCGGCAGCCGCGGCGTCGGCGAAGGCGGAGGTTCGGCCTCCTTGACGGGAGCGGCCGCTACCACCGTCTGCCGGCGGCCGAACCAGACGGGTGCTTCCTCGCTCACGTGCCGGACCGCCACGGATGCCTCCATCCACGTCGCACCGATGCGCTGGTGCCATCGGGCGAGCTGTCGACCGGAAATGCGGCGGCCGCCTGTGCGGCCAGCGCGACGATCCCCTTGTAGAATTTGCCGTGCAGCGCGGCCGGCTCACCGATGGTCGCGGCATTCTCCACAAGCTTCGGCAGATCCGGGATCGCGACATCGACCTTCATCTTCAGCGCATCCTCGACCTGCTGCAGCGTGAGCGTGCCGGGGCGATGGAGCCGATTGAGGACAAGCAGGCCGCGATGCACCTGGAGAGTCCCGTTCGGCAGGCCAAGCAGACGGAGAGCGTCGCGGACCGCCACCAACGTCGGCTCCAGCACCAGGATGCGCTGGTGCCCCATCATCAGCAGATCGCGATGCAGCTCCGCTCCGGTGAATGGCGCATCGATGACGATGAAGTTGTAGCGTCGGCGCAGGGTTTCGATCAGACGCGCGACGGCGCCCGGCTGATAGTTGATATGCTCGAGCAGGTTCTCCTCGCCGGACAACACGTGCAGCCGTTCGGTGACCGGTTGGGCACAGCGTTCGATGAACAACTCATCGATGCGCTGTGGCGTTTCCAGTGCGGTCCGCAGACCGGCTCCGGACTTTGCATTCAGCAGCAGCGAGCAGCTTCCCCGATACAGATCGCCGTCCAGCAAAACGGTATGGCGGTTCGCGCGCTTGCCCAGATGCCAGGCGAGGTTGACCGCGATGGTGCTGGCGCCGACCCCGCCGCGGACACCGGTGATCGTCACGACACGACCGCCCTGCATGAATTCGGGCCGGCGCGAGCGGTTCATGATGATGGGACCGAAATGACGCGCGACCATGTCGCGGGTGATCGGCTTGAACAGATATTCCTTCACGCCGAGGATCCGCGTGGCGTGCCGATAGAAGTTGATGTCGTTGAACTCGCCGATCAGCAGAACCTGGACGTCGGGCTCGACGACATCCGACAGCGATTCGAGCGCGGTCAGGGGGCGCCCTTCGTCGGTAACGTCCACGATCAGGACACGCGGTGTCGAGGTTTGCCGCAGCACGTCGATTGCGCCGCGAACGTTGGCACGGTGGAATTCCACCCCACGCGGCGCCGCGTCGCTCAGTCCGTCGCGCAGCACGCTCTCGGTCTCGGCATCCGCGACGAACGCGAGGATGTCCTTCCGGTCGGGGCGGGCGGGTGCCTGCTCCGGCGGAAGTTCCGCGAGCGGTACGTCGGGCGGCATTACTGGCTGCCTTGCGATCCGCCGATGGCGACCGGTACTATCTTTGCCACGCCGCTGTCAGGCAGTGGCCGCAGTTTGTCGTTCCTGTAGCGATCCAAGGCCGCGGCGGCCTGCTGGCCACTGCCGCCGACACTCCCGACGCCTTGCACGAGATCGGCAGGCGAGGCCACCATCACGCGCAGATTCGCTTCGTTGGCGCCGTTCGGCCGCCATGTGCCTTCCCGGCGGTACGGATCGAGTGCGTCGCAACCCACCAGCGCCAGGGCGGCGAGGCAGAGCAATTGGAGTCTCAACAAGCGGGCCACTCCGTCATTGCACGATGAATCCGGCATTGCCGGGGATGTGCGGCGACACCTGGATCGCTGCCGCAGGACTGCCGGTTTGCCTTGCGCTCTGGCGCAGCAGCAGGATCCGCTCGAGGTCGGAGGGCGGCTGCCATCCGTCGGTGGGCAGGCGCAGCGCCGTAGGGTTGCCCGTCGGTCGGACGATGTACGGCGTCACCACGATGACCAGCTCGGTCTCGTTGCGCTGGAACTTATCGGAGCGGAACAGGGCGCCCAGGATCGGCACATCGCCCATGATAGGCAACCCGCTGCCGGCCACGTTGGCCGAGTCCTGCAGCAATCCGGCGATGGCGAAACTCTCGCCGCTGCCGAGTTGCACCGTGGTCTCGGCACGCCGGACTATCAGCGACGGTACCACGAGCACGGATGTGCCGGCGGTGAGCTGGAAGGCGTTCTGATTGGAGAGTTGGCTCACTTCGGGCCTGACCTTCAGCGTGATCTGCCCGTCCGACGCGACGGTCGGCACGAAGGCCAGGCTGACGCCGAATTGCTTGAACTCCACCGTCACCTGGTTGTTCTGTTGCGCGACCGGTATGGGAAACTCGCCGCCCACCAGGAAACTCGCTGCCTCGCCGCTGACCGCCGTCAGGTTCGGCTGGGCCAGGATGTGCACGAGCTCGTCCTGGGCGAGCGCGTCGATCAGCGCGTTGAAGTTGCCGCCCAGGCTCAGTGGGTTGCGCGGGTCGAAGATCGGGGTGATGAGGTCCTTGTTCGCGTTCAGCGTGAGCGCGGGGAACACCGGGAACTTGCCGATCGTGCCGATGTTGCCGAGCGCTTCCCAGTTGACGCCCAACTGACGGACCAGGTTGCGGCTCATCTCCGCGATGCGCACGCGCAGGTTCACCTGGATGCTGCTTGCGACGGACAGCCTGTTGTCCACCGTTTGTCCGGCCGGCAGATAGCCGCGAACGATCTGCATCACGCGGTCGGCGTCGGCGGCGGTCTTCACCTGTCCGGAGACGGCGAGGCCGTTCTGCAGCGTCTCGATATGGACCGAGGCGCCCGGCAGCAGGCGCGACACGGCCGCCTCTGCCTCGGTCGCACCGTAGTGCGATGGCCGGACCACGACGTCGTATTGCGCGATAGGCCCGCCGCCTGCGCTCAGGGCGGCGATTGTCGTCCGTCCCGGCGCGACACCGAAGATGAACAGGCTGGTCGCAGTGGCGGGGTGGACCTCGGCCACCTTGGGATCAGCGGCGAAGACACTGGCGGCGCCGGCTGAGAGCTGGATGACGCGCCCTGTGCCGGCATCGAGGGTTATCACATTCTGCGCCGGCAGCCTGACGATGTTGGCCGTCGCTTGTGGTGCGCCGTTCGATGCGGCAGGCGCGCCGACTGGATCGGGAGCCGAGGCAGCCAGCGCGAGCTGACACGTCAAAGCGATGGACAGCGCTGTCGCCGCGAACAGGTGTCTCATCA
>JANWJK010000368.1 GCA_025452005.1 Acetobacteraceae bacterium
CAGGTCCCCGGCCCGTCCGAGATCGCGCCTATAGGCCAACGTGCTCGCGATCGTACCTGGAAACAGTGCAACCGTGGACGAGGCGTTGGCGATCACCGGGGGCAGTCCGGCCGCGACCAGGACGGGGAAGCTTACGAACGATCCGCCGCCCGCGATGGCATTCATCGCGCCGGCCAGCAGCCCGGCGCCGGCGAGCAAGGCAGAATGTTGCATGCTCATCACCCTGGGTGGGGCGATCGCGGCGCGCAATCGCTCTCACTTCGTCGCCGGCCGAAGCGATCGGCCTTGAATACTGACTGAACCGTCAGTAATTAACTTTCATGGCGACCAAGCGATCACGACGCAAGGACGCACGGCCAGGCGAGATCATTGCCGCTGCCCTCGCCTCATTCGCCGAACGCGGCTACGCGGCAACCAAGCTGGAGGATGTCGCGGCCGCCGCCGGCATCAGCAAGGGCACGATCTACCTGTATTTCCCGACCAAGGAGGACCTGTTCCGCGCCGTGGTGCGTCGGGCGGTGCTGCCGAACCTCGAGGCGGCCGAGGCGCAGTTCGCCACACATACCGGCTCGAGCGGCGACCTGCTGCGTTTCCTGGCACGGCGGTTCCTGCAACTGCTGGACAGCGACCTGACCGCGGTGCCCAAGCTGGTCGTCGCGGAATCCGGCAACTTCCCCGCCATCGCCCAGTTCTATGCCGACGCGGTGCTGCGCCGGGCCTTCGCCCTGGTCGAGGGCATCCTCACACGCGGCATGCAGCGCGGCGAATTCCGCCAGATGGACGTGCACGCCACCCTGCCGCTGTTCGCGGCCCCCTTCCTGCTGCTGGCGTTGTGGAAGCACTCGCTCGGCCGCCACACCGACCTGACATTCGATCCGCGCGCCGTGGCCGAGGCGCATATCGAAACGCTGCTTCGCGGCCTTGCGCCGGACCGGCCGAAATGAAACGGACCCTGTACCTGCTCATGCTGCTCGCCGCCGCGGCCGGTGCCGCCGGCTGGTGGTGGCTGCAACCCGCGACGGACTCCGGCGCCTGGCAAGGCTACGTCGACGCCGAGTATGTGCGCGTGTCGCCCACGCTGACCGGCCGCATCACCGGCATCGCCGTGGCCCGCGGCGATCAGGTGGCCGCCGGCGCTGCACTGTTCACCCAGGACGATGCCGACGACGTCGCCGCCCGCGATGCCGCGGCGGGAAAGCTGGCAGAGACGGAGGCGCGACTGGCGAACCTGGAGATGCGCAGCCGTGACACCGAGATCGCCCAGGCGCGCGCCGACCTGGCGGATATCGTCGCCACCCGTGACCGCATCGCCAAGGACCTCGCGCGCAATGAGGAGCTGCTGCGCACCGGTGCCGCGAGCCGCCAGACGGTGGACCAGCAGCGTGCCGATCTCTCGTCCGCCATCGCGCGTGCCGAGGCGGCGACGGCCAAGCTCACCCAGATGCAGTCGCCGACCGGTCGCGCGTACGAGATTGCCGCGCAGCGCGCCATGGTGGCCCAGGCGCGCGCCGGACTGGCGCAGGCGGAATGGCAGGTGACCCAGCGCCATGTCACCGCGCCGGTCGCCGCACTGGTCTCGGACACCTACGCGCGGCGCGGCGAGACGATCAACGCCGGCGTTCCGGTGGTATCGTTGTTGCCGCCGCAGAACATCCTGGTGCGGTTCTTCGTCCCTGAAACCGAGCTCGCCACGCTGCATGCCGGTGACCGGCTGACGATCGGCTGCGACGCCTGCGCGACGGGGCTCACCGCGACGGTCACATTCATCTCGCCGCAGCCTGAGTACACGCCGCCGGTTATCTACAGTGAATCCAATCGCGAGAAGCTGGTCTACCTGATCGAGGCGCATCCGCCACCCGACCAGGCCGTGCAGCTCAAGCCTGGCCAGCCGGTGGACGTGCGGCGATGACCGCGCTCGCCATCGACGTGCATGACCTGCGCAAGAGCTTCGGCGCGCGTCCGGTGATCGACGGGCTGACGCTACAGGTGCCGGAAGGCGAGATCTGCGGCTTCCTCGGCGGCAACGGCAGCGGCAAGACCACCACGATCCGCATGCTGTGCGGCTTGCTGCGTCCGGATGGCGGCGGCGGCACCTGTCTCGGCATGGACCTGCTGCGCGATGCGCCACGCATCCGGCTGCAGATCGGCTACATGACGCAGCGCTTCAGCTTCTATGGCGACCTGACGGTGACCGAGAACCTGGAGTTCGTGGCCAGGCTCTACCAGATCCGGGACCGTCGCCGTGTTGTCGCCGAGGCGCTCGAACGCATCGGCCTGACGGATCGCGCCGATCAACTGGCGCAGGAGCTTTCCGGCGGCTGGAAGCAGCGCATGGCGCTGGCTGCCTGCGTACTGCACCGCCCTCGCCTCTTGCTGCTCGACGAACCGACCGCCGGGGTTGATGCGAAGGCGCGCCGCGAGTTCTGGGACATGATCCACGAGATGGCCGCCGACGGCATGACGGTGCTGGTGTCCACGCACTACATGGACGAGGCGGAACGCTGTCAGCGCGTGGTGTACCTGTCCGGCGGCCGGCTGGTGGTGCAGGGCACCGCGGACGAGGTGGTGCACGCGGCGCACCTTGTGACGTTCGAGGCGACCGGCGAGGGCATCGAACAGGCGGTGAGAAAGCTGCGCCGCCTTCCCGGCGTGGAGACCGCGGCGGTGTTCGGCCGTGCGCTGCGCATCGCCGGCATGGACCGCGCCGCGTTGCGCGCCGCGATCGACGGCATGGGCGACGCGGCGCTGCACTGGGAAGAGGTCGAACCGCGGCTCGACGACGTGTTCATCCACATGCTGCGGGACACCGAGGCATGAACCGGTTCTCCCCCGTGCGCCTGTTCGCCATGCTGATCAAGGAATCGCTGCAGATGCGGCGCGACCGCGCCACCGTCGGCCTGACGGTGATGCTGCCGCTGGTCCAGCTCTTCCTGTTCGGCTACGCGATCAATGCCAATCCGCGGCATCTGCCGACCGGGCTGCTCTCGGCGGAACACTCGACCTATGAGCGCACACTCGCGGCGGCGCTGCAGAACACCGGGTATTTCGACATCCAGCCGATGGCGACCGAGGATGCCGCCGAACAGGCGCTGGCGCGCGGCGACGTGATGTTCGTGCTGAACATCCCGCCGGACTTTTCGCGCCGCATCGATCGCGGCGAACAGCCGCAGGTGCTGATGGACGCCGATGCCACCGATCCGACAGCGATCGCCAACGCCACCGCGGCGGTGGTGGCGCTCAACAGCACGGTGCTGAACCGCGACCTGCCGGCGGACATGCGGGTGAAGCCGCAGCAGCCGCCGTTCCAGATCGTGCTGCACGGCCGCTACAATCCGGAGCAGATCACCGCGCTGAACATCGTGCCCGGGCTGATCGGCCTGATCCTGACGGTCTCCACCCTGGTGATGACGACGCTGGCGATCACGCGCGAGCGCGAGTCCGGCACGATGGAGAACCTGCTGGCGACGCCGGTGCGGCCGGTGGAGGTGATGCTGGGGAAGATCATCCCCTATGTCGGACTGGCCTATGTGCAGATCGCACTGATCCTGCTGGTGTCGGTCACCGTATTTGCCGTGCCCGTTCGTGGCTCGGTTCCGTTGCTGCTGCTCGCGCTGGGCGTGTTCATCGCGTGCAACCTGGCGATGGGATTCGCCTTCTCCACCATCGCGACGACGCAGATGCAGGCGCAGCAGCTATCCCAGTTCGGGCTGCTGCCGTCGATCATGCTGTCCGGATTCATGTTCCCGTTCATGGGCATGCCGGCCTGGGCGCGTTTCATCGGGGAGGCGGTGCCGCTGACGCACGCGCTGCGCATCTGTCGCGGCATGCTGTTGAAGGGCAACGGGCTGGCGCAGATCTGGCCGGACCTGTGGCCTATGGCGCTGTTCGCGTTGGTGGTCGGCGGGATCGCGGTCAGCATGTACCGCGAGACGCTGGATTGACCGCGAGGCTGTCGGTTGAATGGCCGATAGTTCGGGTTGTCCTGTCATTGCGAGGAGCGAAGCGACGCGGCAATCTCCATGGGGATTGCTTCGCTTCGCTCGCAATGACAGCGGCGACGGACTGATCGGCGGATGGGTTGAGCAAAGCCGGCCGGGCGGGTAATTTGGTTGCGCGGAGCGGACGTATTTTCTCATGACGAGGCATCGATCAAGCATGATTGCGCGCCCAGACTCCGCGCTTTCTTCCCCCGATCACGCCCTGATCGCCGCGGCGCACGAGGTGCTGCTACGGCACTACAAGCCGTTCTGGCACACGGTGGCCGCGGCGATCCGCGGGCAGGACGGACGCGTCTGGACCGGGCTGCATCTCGGCGCGACGGTGGGGCGGCTATCGGTCTGCGCCGAGGCGGTGGCACTCGGCCGAGCGCTGCTGGAAGGCCGCGGCGGGATCGACACCATCGTCGCGTTGCGCCACCCAAAGCCCGACGAGACCGATCGCGAACTGGCCGTGGTGCCACCCTGCGGCGCGTGCCGCGAGATGTTCCTCGATCATTGCCCCGATGCACGGGTCATCGTCATTGGGCCGAGTGGGCTGAGCAAACTGCCGATCCGTGAACTGCTGCCGCTGCCATACCGGCGATAGCGCCGCGACTATCGTCGGCCACGGCGCGAGAACAGCCGTGCGAACCAGCCGCGGCGCCGTGGTGGCTCGGTCGCGACCGGGTCCGCCACCGACGCCCGGACCGGCGCCGCTGCCTCGTCCGGATGCGCCACCTGCGTGCGCTTCAGGAACTGGATCGCCGATTCCTGCCTGGGCGTACCGGCGATACGCGCCCTGATCGCGTCCAGTCGCTTCGCGACGAGGTCGAGGTCGATCCGCCATGTGCTGGCATGCACATCGCCTTGTGCGATGCCATCGAACAGATCGGCCCAGTAGTTGAGATCGGCGGCTTGCGCGAGCCGATTGAACGCGGCGTTCGGATAGTGGCGCGGCAGCAGCTCGTAAACGAAACTGCCGCTTTGGCAGAACACGATGTTGCTCAGGCCGGCACCATGCGGACCGATCACCAGGCGGGCGGCGCGGAACGCCGCGATCTGTTCGGCCACCGAGAGAGCACTCGGCACCACGATACGCACGCCTTGCCGCTCCAGCAGTTCGATCAGTTCCGGTTCGTTCAGCGCTACACGGTTGTGGGCGTCTGTGCGCGCAACATAGATCTCGTCGGCGGCCCCATACGGCCATGGTACCGCCTGGCTCAACCGGCGGAACGTCGTCATGGCGGCGCGCGAGACCATCGCCGGCGTGTGCTGGCCCAGCAGGTCGCTGAATTCCGCACTGGGCAACAGGAAGGTGTCGGATACCTGCAACGTCTGCCGCGGAATGTCCTGGCAGCGCAGCAGCGCCAGCGACTCTTCCTGCCATGGCCGCAACGACGACAGCACCAGCGTCAGCTTGCGGTGGGTGTTGAGGCGCAGGCCCAGGTCGATGGTAGGTAGCGATTGGACGAGCCAGTGGTAGTAGTTGTGCCAGGCCCGATTGCAGCCGATGACGTAATGCTCCGCGGGGTCCAGGGGAATCGCTGACAGCGGTTTCACGAGCGTGTGGGCATATTCCTGATCCGTGACGAGATAGCGCGTATCGCTGATTCGGCTGCGGCCGCGCAGCAGCAGCATGAGCGAGGCATCGAGCGTCACGTCGCGCAGGCGATACAGCCGGATCGCGCCGGTCCGCTCCTGGCGGGCGAAGTGCGCGCGCAGATGCGGGTCGGTGAACGAGTCGCCCAGCGTTATGTCGAACTCGCCGTCCAACGGCGTGCTGCGCTCGAGATCGACGACCTCGTGCGCCGCGTCAGCGATGGGCAGATCGGTGATGTCGGATGGCATGGCTGAGGAATGCTGAATCGGGCGAAACAACCATGCGCGTCAAGCGCCGGGTCCTC